>CAYUSL010000221.1:0-9838 GCA_964447125.1 uncultured bacterium
GCGTGAGGGGCTGGGGGCACGTCGAAGGGCGCTCCGCGGCCACGCACCTCGAGTCGTGCTCGTGGGCAGTGAGCCCCCATCGCGTGGCCGCGGCTTGAGGCGAGCCTCCGGTGCCACGGAGTCGAGCGGGGGCGAGCCGTGCCCGCCGACGGGTCCCCAGACCCTCGCGACTGCACGGGCGCATTCTTGGCAAACTGACCCACTACCCGGAGCACGGCCATGGCACGCCTCTTCGTCTACGGCAGCTTGAAGCGCGGCGAGCGCCATCACGCCGAGATGGCGGGAGCGCGTTTCGTCCGGGACGCGTGCACGGCGCCCCGCTACGCGCTGGCGGAGGCGGGTGAGTATCCCGGATTGGTGCCGGACGGTGGCACGCGCGTGCGCGGAGAGGTGTTCGAGGTCGATGCGGTGCTGCTCGCGTCTCTCGATGCGTTCGAAGAAGTGCCTGACCTCTACGTGCGCGGCGAGGTCGAGCTCGACGACGGCGAGTGCGTGCTCGCGTACTTTCTAGCGCCGCGCCTCGCACGCTCCCCGGCGCGTCTGCCCGCGGATTCCTGGCCCCTGCGCTGAGCGTTCCTCGATCGACACGCCACGCGGTGGCCTCGCGCCGCCGCGGTCGGCGCCTGGCGCCTCAAACGTCCAGCAGATAGACGTTCGGGTCGAGCGATCGTCCCGTGGCGCGGCGCACCAGCTCGTCCCAGCGCAGGCTCGCGCCGGGACGCATCACGTGGTGCAACAAGTAATGCCCGGCCCCGCCGTTGCCGACGATGCCGCGCCCGGTGCGCTCGCGAATGGTCTGGCCGAGCTGTGCCGCCAGCGTTTCGCCGAGGAGGTAGTTCTGGTAGTAGACGGGACTGGTGGAGAGATGAATCTTCGCCGCCCAATCCGGTGCAGCGCGGCCGGCGGGGCGCTGGATCTCTTGGTAGCGCTCGACGAGATCCCACCAGCGAGCGTCGAGGTCGCCATCGGGGTCGGCGTAGAGCGCTGCTTCGAAGTGGATCAGGGTCAGGCACCAACGTGCCAGCACCAGGCGTCCAATCTGTCGCGTCTCCACCAACGCCCCGGAGAGCTCGCCCAGGCGTGCCGGCTCGAAGCCGGCGTCGTTCTCCAGCCACTCGGGATCGTACAGCAACCGGCCCATGAGCATCGCCACGGCTTCGGTGGTGAGCGGATGCGCAGGGCAGCGCAGCAGGAAAGGCAGCGCGGGGTCCACGTAGAGGTCGTACGCCGCGTGACCGAACTCGTGGAGCATGGTGCCTGCCCAGTACGCGCCGGGCTCCACGTTGGCGAGGACGCGCACGTCGCGATCGCGGTCGATGGCGATGCAGAACGCATGCTGGCATTTGCCGGGACGAGGGAAGAGATCGCTGCGCCGCATCGTCTCGTCGACTGGCAGCCCGATGGCGCGGAAGGTAGCGAGCGCCGCGGCCACCAGGTCGACCTGTCGAAAGCTCGGGTCGAGACGCGTCGCTGGGTCCTCGGGAGGTTCTTGGAAGAATGGGTCGGGGTAGTGCCAAGGCATGAGCGCGGTCGTGGGGATTCCGAAACGTCGCGCCAGCTCGGCGTCGAAGCGATGCTTGAACGCCTGATAGGGCTCGCGGGTGAGCGCCTCCATCCGATCGAGGAAGGCGTCGAGCCAGGCTTCGTCGATCTCGCACGTGGCCAGCGCCAGCGAGCGATGATCGCGAAAGCCGAGCTGGCGTGCCGAGGCGTTGCGGATGCGCACGAGGCGGCGCAGGCGATCCGCGACCGCCGCGCCGATCGACTTGGAGGAGATCCAGGCCTCGCGACGCAGCGCGGAATCGTCCGATTCGAGAAGAATGCGGCGGATCTCGTTGTCGTCGTGGGGCTCGCCGTCGAGCAGGCCGCGATGGACGTTGAACTCGTTCTCGATGTCGGTCTCGAGGTGCACCCGTTCCCCGAGGGTGGTCCCGTCGATCTGCCCTTCGAGGTAGGCGAGGCGAAGCAGATGGATCTGGCGATGGAGCAGGGGATCGACGTCGTCGCGCTCCCGCAGGATGCGATCGAACGAGTTGGCGCGGGTGTAGGCGCCGAGATCGGCGAAAAGCCGGCGGATCTCGATCTCGAGCGCGGTCTTGGTTTCCGCGTGCTCGGGCAAGCCGGTGGTTGCGAGGTTCCACGCGGCCTCGGACGCGGCGATGGAGAGCGGCCGAAAGCGCCGCTCGTGGTCGACGACGAACGCCGCCGCTGCGCCGACAGGATCGTGGCCCTTTGGAATCGTCATCGTGAGCAGCCTCGCCTTTCGCGGCGGCGAGGATACTTCGCGGCTGCGCTCGTCGCGCAAGCGGCGGGATCGGAAGGCGACGGTTCGCGCGTCAGCCAGGCCGCTCCAGCTCGACGCCTGGCGACGTGAGCGCGCTGGCGAGCGCCGGCGAGAGCAATGCGTCGAGATCGCGGCTGCGATCGTGCGCCGCGGCGCGGGTGACGGATCCTGCGTCCGCCTCGCCGGGATGAACGACGATCTCCGTGAGGCCAGGTGCCGCCCGCGAGACGGCGTGCGCCACCCAGTCCTGCTCGAGCGGCGCGCCCTCGGCGAGACCGGCGAGGGCACTCGCGCGCGCCACGCGCGGCAGATCCACGCTGCGCCCCACGGCGGCAGAGAGTGCTGCGAGCCCGCACCGTTCAGGCCAGGCTGAAACGCGCACGCCGCGCGGGCTCGAGAGCGGCACCTCGCGGACGAAGCCGAGGCCGCGCGCACGCACCACCCGCGCGACGCCGTGCGCCAGCCCGGGGAACGAATGCGCGTGCCGATGGCCGTCGAGGTGGCGAGGCGCGAGTCCCGCCTCTGCCAGTCGATCGAGCTGAGCCTCGAGCTCGAGAAACACGTGCTCACGTCGTACTGCGCCGAGCAGCAGCGCGATCGCCAGCCGCCGCGAGCGCCGGCGGAATCGGCCATCGGCCTCCGCGAGCGAGGGAATGCGTGCGGGCGCGGCGACGCAGCGGAAGTCGGTCAGATCGAGATGGAGTCCGATCGAGACCTCGCGCGTGCCACGAAGCAACTCGACCGCGTGGGCCAGGCTCGGTCCCGTCGCCAGGACGCTCACTGCGGAGAGTCTGCCGGCGCCGAGCGCGCGAGCGATGCCGTGGTTCACGCTCTCGGACCATCCGAGATCGTCGGCGGTGATGCGGATGCGCTTCGTCGCCGTCGCCGTCGCCACGCGCGCAGAGCTCCGCGAGGGGATCGCGCGCGCTTCAGCAGGCCGCTGGCGCGTCCGGTGCGCCTGCGACGGATGTCTCGGCCAGCAGCGTGCCGCGCACCCAATCCCACAATGGGAACGAGACGTTGAAGTTGCCGAGGGTCATGCGACGCGGCTCGTGGTGGCGTGTGTGATGCGTGCGCAGCACAGCCACCCAACGCCGCTGCCCGATCCAGCTCGAGCGCGGCAGATGGTGGATGAGGTGGAGCCACTCGTAGATCAGGTAGTAGCTGATGGCGCTGGCGAAGAAGATGCGCGCCGCGTTCGCCGAGACCACCAGCCCGGCGACGATCGGCAGCGGCGAGGTGAGGGCGATGAAGAACGGCAGCGCGAAGGGAGGAAAGAGCACCAGCTTGAGCTCGCGGGCGCTCGTGATCTCCATGTCGCGATCGGTGAAGTACACGTGGTGCGAGAGCGTGTGGCGGTCGTAGAGCTCGCGCAGGTACGGCCAGGGGTGGTGCATCGGTCCGCGGTGGATCCACCACTCGAAAGCGTTGGCGAAGATCAAGAACGCGGGCGCGAGTGCCAGCTCGAACGCCGTGGGGCGATCGAGACCCGCGAGCGCTGCACCGATCACGCCCAGCGCCAGGGCATTGAAGTACGCGACGTGCAACGCGCCCGAGTAGCGGGGCGGGATGTTGGCGGCGGCGAGCTGGGCGCGGCGCTCGGCGCGTGTGGGGCCTGCTTCGGCGGAGCGCGACGCGTCGTTCACGGTGACGGCGCTCCCGTCGCTGCGGGCGGCGGCGTGATGTGCGGGACACGCGGTTCCGCCTCGCCCGACGTCACCTGCTCGGGCGTCGGCCGATGTGGATCGTTCGCCGAAGGCAGCTCGACGCCGAGCTTTTCCAGGTTCGACGCGGTGGCGCGGTCGAGCGCTGCGATCGCGATCTGGTGGTCGGCGCGAGCGCGGCTCAGCGTGCCGAGCGCGCGTGCGTACGCGTCGATCTTGCGGATCACGTCGTCGGTACGGCTGGCGCCGAGCGAGTAGCGCTTGGCTTCGGACTCGAGGTTTTCACGCGCGCGGTCGAGAGCGACCGAGCTGGTGTCGATGCGCGCAGCCATGGTCGAGACGTCGTCGAACGCGCGCCGGACCTCGAGCTCGACGTCTTGGCGCGTGCGCTCGAGGGTGCGCTCGGCGGTGCGCCGCCGCAGTCTCGAAACCTGTGCCTCGTGGTCCGCGGTGTCGCTGGTGAGCGGCACGCGCAGTGTGAGGCCCACGGACCAGTCGTAGTAGTCGCCGGACGTGAGCTCGTCGTAGGAATCGAAAAAACTGCCCGTGAACGGCGAGACCAGGTCCTCGCCACCGAAGCTCGTGGTGCGGCCGCTGCCGGAAAGCCCGTTGAGGCCGGCCCCGGCGACGAGATCGAGCGCGGGCAGGCGCTCGTTCTCGGCGGCTTCGACGTCGACGTCGCGCTGGGCGATCTCGTTCGCACCGCGCGCCAGCTCCTCACGCTTCGCGAGGGCGGCCTTCACGAGTTCCTCGGCCGCATCGGATGCGGGACCGCGCGCTTCGGGACGATCCGCGGCCAGGAGCGCCGGCCCCGTGAGCGGCAGGCCGAGGTCACGCCGCAGCCGATCGCTGGCGGCACGCAACACCGAGCGCGTGCGCACCAGCTCGTCTTCGAGACGCGCCACCGAGGCCTCGTCGTCGAGAAGGTCCGGCCGCGGCAACACGCCCACCTCGAAGCGGCGGCGATCGTTTCCGAGCAGAGTCTTGCCCAGCTCCAGCGCGAGGCGGTTGATGCGCACCTGCTGCATCGCGAAGTGAAGCTCCCAATAATCGCGCTCCACCGCGCGGGCGACGTCGCGTACCACTTGCACCAGCGCCAGCGAGGATTGGTCGCGCTCGATCTCGGCGAGGCGGATCTCGGCTCGGCTGCGGTCGACGAGCAGGTTCTTGAGCAGCGGCTGGTCGAGCTCGAGTGCGAGGGTGGGCACGTACGACGGCGAGAGCGAGGTGAAGCTCGAGTTGGTCTTCTCGATCTGGTTCTCGAGGCTCAATCGCACGCTGCCGCCACCCACGGGGATCGGCTGCTCGAGTCCGGCGCCGAAGCGATTGGCGCGCAAATCGATGTCGTCGGCGCCTGCCAGCGCCGAGGCCTGTGGCGTCACGCTCTGGGCCGCGGATGCGTCGGCGAAGAACGTGAGGGCGTAAACACCACGGCGCGCCGCCAGCTCGGCATCGCTCACCACGGGGCCGAGAATCTGCTCGCGAATCTCGGGGCTTCGCGCGAGTGCGGTGGCGATCGCTTCCCGCAGCACCAGCGGGCTGCCTTCGAGCTCGGTGAGCGTGGCTTTGGCCATCTCGTCGACGGCCAGGTTCGTGCCCGAGAGCAAGCCCGGCGGAACCAGCGGGTCGATGGCCATGGGCTGAGCCAAGGCGAAGGTGGCCGACGCGAACAGCGCCGCGCACGCACTCGCGAGAATCCGGAATTCACTCACGGCGTGACCTCGGAAAGCCCGTTTTGCGGACAGGAATGGGATCGGCCGCGAGTGTGGCGCGCGCCGCACCCCCGGGTCTAGGCCGCGTGCGCGCCGAATGTCCCCTGTTCGTTTAGCCCGATCCATTCATGAACGCGGCGTCGAGACACCAGGAATCGCCCCGTGGACAGCTGCAATCGTCGCAAGTATCCGTGGCTCGTGCCCGCGACAGCGCGTCGGCGCCAACGGAGCGGCGCCCTCCATCGGTTCGCGCGTACAAGAAGCGTGGAGGGCCGCGCTCCGTCGCGGCCGCAGCGCGATGTTCGTGAATGATCCAGGTTAGGCTGCGCGATCATGCCCGCGTTCCTGCTGCACGCCACCGCGTCCGATCTGCTGGCGCGAAGCACGGCGCTGCCCGAGCGTTTCGAGCGCGCGTTCGCGAGCGCGCCAGGTGCGCGGCGGCTGGGAGCGGTGTTCGTCGATCTGCCGTATTTCACGGCGTTCCCGTTGCAAGTCGCTCGACACTTCGTGGGGCGGGTATCGCTCTCGGATCCCTGGGGTCACGTGTTTCACACCCGCGGAGTGGGGCGATTGGCGCTGGCACTCGTCGAGGGCATCCGTCGCCGCCATCTCGAGACGCGTGACGGTGGTGCGGAGGCGATCGCGTTCCTGGGTGGCTACCTCTCGCACCACGCGATGGATCGGCTCATCCATCCCGTCGTGCAGCGCCACGTGCGCGAGGACCTCGCCGCCCGCGGCGGCTGGTTCGAGTCCCATCACACCGAGGCGGAGAAGTACCAGAGCCTCTTCTTTCACCACGAGCTCTTGGGCCGCGACATCATGGGTACCGAGTTTCCGCTGCAGATGGCGGCGACGTTCCCCGGGGCGTCGCGTTGGCGTGCACGCTTGCCTGAAGAGCTCGCCGCCGTGATCGAAGGCGCCATCGTCGAGGTTCACGCGCGGACGCCCACACGTGCGCGCTTGAACACCTGGCTTCGGTGGACGAGTTGGTACGGCCGTCTCTTGTCGAGCAGCCAGGGTTGGCGCGAGGGCATCGAGGCGCTCGCCGATGCGGAGAGCCTGAAGCGGCGCTACTACAGCGATACCGGTGTTGCGGGGCTGGTGGACCAGGCGACGGCGCTCACGCTCGATTACCTGAGCGCCGCCGACGAAGCACTCGCGTGCGAGATCCTCGATCGTAAGGTGCGCGCGCGATTTCTCGATGCCGTACCCGACGTCGACCTCGACGTGGGGGCGTAGCGCGGATTAGCTTCGAGCTCCCGCCGTCGTACCCCTCGTCGTCCATCCGTTCAGAAGGCCCCGGGTCGAGCCATGACCATCTCTTCGGTGCTGCCGCGTGACGTGGCGCGTGCGCTGCATGCGCGGCGAGTGTGGTTGTTTTTCGCCGTCGTCGCCCTCGCAGTCTCGCTGGCGAGCACGAGCCGCGCCGCGACTCCACGCTGGACGGCGCAGGTCATCGATGCCAACGGCCGCGCGCGCATCGTGGTGCGGACAGCGAACGACGTGGAAGTGCGTCTCGACGCACCTTCGAATGCCGACGATCTCCACCCGAGCCTCGCGGTGGCTTCCGGTGGCTCGGCGCACCTGGTCTTCACGCGCCGATCCCACGGGGATTCGTCGATCTGGCATGCGGTGATCTCGGCGCAGGGTCGGGTGCTGCGGGCAAGTGCCGTTGCCGGTGGCGACCAGGGACACGCTGCAGACGTGGCCGTGGCCGCCGACGGTACCGTACTCGCCGCGTGGTCGAGCGAAGGTGGGTCCGCGGAGCAGGTGGTGGTCGCAACGCTCGATCCCCTCGCGCGGGACGGTGCCGTCTCGCCCCGCGCGCTGCGCTACGCGGATGCCAAGCTGCGCGCGTATCCCACGCTGGGTTTCGACGCGGGCTCGCCGCTGATCGCGTGGATGCGTGCCGAAAGCCTCGGCTATCGGATCGAGATGGTGCGCTGCAACGATCGCGATTGCGCGACGGTCACCGAGCCACAGGATCTCGCCGACGGCGTCTATCCCGAGCTCGTGACGAACGGTGTGTCCACGAGCGCCCCCTCGCTCGTGATCCGAAATGGCGGCACGATCGTGGCTCTCGACGTCGCCGGCCGCTCGCTCTCGCGCCCGTCGCTCAGCGCCGAGGATCTCGCGGCCGCTGGCGGCACCCTCGACGGTCGCTTGGCTTGGGCGTCGGGGGGCGTCGGTGGATCCGTGTGGGCGCGGTCGCTGGCGGGCGCAGAGCTGACGCCGATCGCGGACGGGCCCTCGGTCTCGTTGGTCGCGAACCGCATGATGGCGTACGGCGACAGCGTGACGTGGGGCTATTTCGACGAATGCAACGCCTGGGATTACCCGGCGAATCCCGCCGGCTACCCGAAGCGCGTCGAGCCGGCGATCGAGCTCACGTATCAGCGTGCTTTCGACATGCGTAACCTCGCCGTGCCCGGCGAGGACTCGGCCGAGGGCGCCAGCCGCTTCGCTTCGGCGTTCAACTCGGTGCTGCCCGCCTACGTGATGATCATGGAAGGCCAGAACAACTACTTCAGCGACAAGTCGTACGGCTCTTGGTCGAACGATCTGTCGTCGATGGTGGAATTCGCGGTCGCGCGCGGTTCCAAGGTGCTGCTCAATGCCAACGCGCCGGTTTCGAACATCGCGCGGGCCGATCAGTACAACTGGATGAAGGGCTTCAATCCACCCAACTCCTATTACCCGAACATCGCCAACGCCTCGGACATCCCGTACGCGAACGTGTGGGGCGATTTCACGAGCCAGGCGAATTGGGCGACGGCGCTCTTGGCGTACAACGACGGCAAGTACAACCACCCGAATTGCGCCGGATACAACGTCATCGCGGGTACGGTCTACAACCGCTGGGTCTCGTCGCATCTGCTGGAGCTGGACGGCGACGGAGACGGTGTGCCGGATGCGAGCGACAACTGCCCCACGGTGGCGAACGCCAATCAGGCCGATGCCGACGGCGACGACGTGGGCGACAAATGCGACAACTGCAAGAACACCTCGAACGCCAACCAGGCAGACGGGGATCACGACGGCGACGGCGACGCGTGTGACAACTGCCCAGCGGTCGCCAACGGCAATCAGGCCGACGGCGATGGCGACGGGGACGGCGACGTTTGTGACAACTGCCCGGCCGTCTCCAACGCCAACCAGGCGGACGGCGATCACGACGGCGACGGCGACGTCTGTGACAACTGCGCTACCGTCGCCAACTCGGATCAAGCGGACGGTGACGTCGATACGGTCGGAAACGTGTGTGACAACTGCCCCGACGTGGCCAACCCCGGCCAGGAAGACACCGACGGTGACGGCATCGGCAACCACTGCGATCCGAACTCGTGCGCCGCGCTGGTCGGTCCCGCGGGGCGGCCGTCGTGGTGGTCGCTGGCGTTTCCGGCGGTAGCCGTGCTCATCGTGACCGGGCGTCTGCGCGATCGCCGCACTCGCCGAGCAATCTGACCGTGCTGCTTCCCGCGGCGCTCGAGCGCCTCGTGCGCGAGCTCAAGAAGCTCCCCGGCATCGGCGAGAAGAGCGCGGCACGGCTCGCGCTCCACATCCTGACCTCGAAGCGCGTGGACCCGGTGGCGCTGGCGAGCGCGATCGGCGAACTGCGGGAGCGGGTGCATCCGTGCCCGATCTGCGGCTTTTACACCGATCAGACCGAGTGTGCGATCTGCCGTGATTCCAACCGTGACGCGCGCCTTCTGTGCGTGGTCGAGCAGCCGAGCGACCTGATCGCGATCGAGCGATCGGGCGGCTTTCGCGGCCGCTATCACGTGCTCGGCGGCGCACTCTCACCGCTCGACGGCGTGGGTCCCGACGATCTGCGCATTCGCGAGCTGGTGGACCGGATCGCCACCGAGGGCGTCGCGGAAGCGATCCTCGCCACCGGTACGGCGGTGGCGGGCGAAGCGACGGCCGTCTACATCGCGCGTTTGCTGCGAGACAAGAACGTACGCGTCACGCGTCTCGCCCACGGCGTGCCCATCGGCAGCGACCTCGAGTACCTCGATGGCGCCACGCTCGAGCGTGCGCTGAGCGGCCGCCGCGAGCTGTGAAGGGCTGCCGAACAACTCGTGCTGGCGAGTTGTTCGGTAGTTCCTCGATGTTTCCTCGGGGGTCTGTTCCAGACCCCCGCCCAGCGCGGCAAAGCCGCGCTGGGGCCCACCCCC
>CAYUSL010000222.1:0-9823 GCA_964447125.1 uncultured bacterium
GGCGCAACCGGTGACGCCGCCGCCGATGATGAGCACGTCGAGTGTCATGTTCGAAAACGCGCCTCGCGCGAGATCCGCAGAGCCGTGGAAGTGCAAGATCCGATTCCATGCGCGCGCCGGTTGCATCCGCGCGGCGTTTTCGCCGTGATCTCGCTCGCATCTCCCGTCTGGCCGAAAGCGCGGCGCGCAGACGTGCGACCCAAAAGACACCTCGCGGTAACCACGTGGCGTCGCGAACCGGTCTGCTCTTGCCGGAGCGGCGACGATGACCGCTCAGGGATTCCTCGGTACGCGCGATGCAGCGTTTGCGAGTGAAGTGTTGCGAGGGCCTGAATCGTGAACGCCGATCGCTCCCGTCGCACGGTGCGCGACGTGGCCCCGGCCCAGACGCCGCACCACGTGCGGCCTGCCGTCGAGCGCATCCGCGACTTCGACGAGGTGGATCAGGGTTTCGAGGCCGCCGATGCCCAGCGTGAGGCCGAGCGTTGCCTGGAGTGCAAGCACCCGCATTGCGTCGCGGGTTGTCCCGTTTCCGTGGACATCCCTGCTTTCGTTGCAGCCGTGGGACGAGGAGATCTGGAAGCCGCGTACGCGATCCTCGTCGACGCCAACAGCCTGCCGGCGGTGTGCGGGCGGGTTTGCCCGCAGGAGCGCCAGTGCGAAGCGGAGTGCGTGCTGGGTCTCAAGAAAGAACCCGTGGCGATCGGCTGCCTGGAGCGCTACGTCGCGGATCTGGCGCTTGAGCGCGGCTGGGACACGGCGTCCACGCCATCGGACGCTTCGGCGAGGTCGACGGACGGTACCCGCCATCGGGTGGCGATCGTGGGCTCCGGCCCTGCGGGCATCGCATGTGCCGGCGACCTCGTGCGTCTCGGTCACGAGGTGACGATCTTCGAGGCGCTGCACATGCCCGGCGGCGTGCTGCGCTACGGCATTCCCGGGTTTCGCCTCCCGTCGTGGCTGGTGGAGCGTGAGATCGGTGCGCTCGCTCGCCGCGGAGTTCGTTTCGAGCTCGATCACGTGATCGGCAAGCTCTTCACCGTCGAGCAGCTTCTCGGCGAGCAGGGCTTCGAGGCCGTGTTCATCGGTACCGGTGCAGGCGCGCCGCGCTTTCTCGGCATCCCTGGCGAGGGGCTCGCAGGCGTGATGAGCGCCAACGAGTTCCTGACGCGCGTGAACCTGATGGGTGCGCGCGGTGGCGCGAACGGCGACACGCCGCTCGGGTTGGGGCGAAGGGTCGCGGTGATCGGCTGCGGCAACACGGCGATGGACGCAGCGCGCGTGGCGCGGCGTCTCGGGGCGCAGGTGGCGATCGTCTATCGCCGCACCCGCGCCGAGAGCACCGCGCGGGCCGAGGAGGTGCAGCATGCCGAGGAAGAGGGGATCGAGCTTCGCTGGCTGACCAACCCGCGCCGCGTGATCGGCGACGAGCAGGGCCGGGTGATGGCACTCGAAGTCGAGCGGATGGAGCTCGGCGAGCCCGATTCATCGGGTAGGCCGAAGCCCGTCGCGATTCCAGGCTCGCTGCATCGGCTCGATCTCGACACGGTCATCCTGGCGCTGGGTACGGCGCCCAACCCCACCATCGCGGCGTCGCTGCCTCAGCTCGTCACGGATCGACACGGCTGCATCGTCGTCGACGGTTCGAGTCAGATGACGTCGATCCCAGGGATCTTTGCTGGAGGCGACATCGTCACGGGCTCGGCAACGGTGATCTCGGCCATGGGAGCAGGTCGGCGGGCCGCGCGCGGGATCGACTCCTATCTCGCGCGCAGCCGTGCGGCAGTGCGAACTGCCCCGAGTCCCCCGGCTCGCTGATGGGGTCGGTGGTCACACGCTCGTAACGGTAACGGGTGTCGCGGTTACGAGCTCACGCTGTCTGCGAGGTCTCCCGGCAGGCCGCCGCGGGGACGGCGATGATGCGCTGACGCGTGTCAGGAGAACGCTGCGGCGCGAATGTTGCTGTCGACGAGGTTGTGGCCGTCAGGAGGGTCAGGATGACCCCCGCGGGTACTCGCGGCCGAGAAAGCGATGGCGAGCGATGAACGAGCAGCGGCCGACCGTGGAACTGGTGCCCATCGAGGATCGCCCAACCGTGGAGCGGCTCGGTGTGGTGCGCCGCCGCCGTAGCTCGGCACCGCGCTTCAGCGTGCTCGCGTCGCTGGAACGCGAGCGCGTGCGGCTCGCGCGTGAGCTCGCCTGGCGTAATTCGTCGGGCTTCGGTGGCTTGGGTTTCGCGCCGGGTGTAGTCTCTTGACGAAGCCCTGCGAGCGCGCGCGTGTTCGACGATCACGACCCATGCCCGTACAACGTCCGCGAAGCCGACGGCAGGACGTGGTGCAGGCTGCTCGGGCGCGTCGTGACCGACGGCGTGAGCGATCATCTGCCGTGCGATCTGCCGCGCCTCGATTGGTCGGTGTGTCCGGCCTATCGGTGGGCGCGCGGCGCATCGACCTCGTCGCATTCGAAGCTGCCGTCCTTCGTGCGTAAGCACGACGCCTGACCGGCCAGGTGGGCGTCAGGTAATTCGGTCGCGACACGCGGCTAGCCTCGCCGAAGGCGAGGATCGGCGAGCGAAGCCGAGCCGACTTGGGGGTGGGGCCCCGAAAAAGTCACGCCTTTTTTGGGGCGGGGGTCTGGAACAGACCCCCGGGGGAACATCAAGCTAGCAGCCTGTCGGCGTGCGAAGCACATTTTCCGACAGGCTGCTAGCAGCGACGCTCAGTGCCGGCGGATCGGAACCCAGAGCGTGACGCGTGTGCCTTCACCGGGTTGACTCTGAATCTCCAGATCGCCGCGGTGGGCGCGCGCGATCTCGAGTGTCACGGCGAGGCCCAGGCCGGTTCCCTCACCAATCGGCTTGGTGGTGAAGAACGGGTCGCACACCTTCTTGGCGACCTCGGCCGGGATGCCAGGACCGTCGTCGGCGACCGTGAGGCCGATGCGCTGGCCGACGCGCTCGGCGCTCACGGTGATGTGCCCGTGCACGGGCAGCGCGTAGATCGCGTTCAAGAGCAGGTTGGTGAGCGCCTGCATGAGCTGGGAGCGGTCTGCGTGAAGCATCAGATCGGCGTCGGGAACACGGGTGTCGACGACCAGGTCCTTCTTGCGTATCGCTGGCGCGAGCAAGCGCAAACACCCCTCGATGAGCTCGATGGGAGCGACGCTCTCGGGAGCAGGAGCGCGCTGGCGCGCGTAGTCGAGGACGCTTCGCACCGTGAGCTGAATTCGCTCCAACCCGTCGCGTACCGCCTCGAAGTAGTCTTCGCGCCGTTCCGCGGTCACGGTGCCCTCGCGCAGCGCCTTGACGCAACTGATGATGCCCATGAGCGGGTTGTTGATCTCGTGGGCCATGCCGGAGGCGAGCAACCCGATGGACGAGAGCTTCTCGGCACGGAACTGCTTCGCTTGCTCCTCGAGCACACGGTCGTTCGCTTCCTGCAGCTCGGTGTGAGCGCGCCGCAGCGCTTCCTCGACGCGCTTGCGCTCGCTGAGGTCCTGACAGATGCCGGCGAACAGCCGCGCTCCGTTCGCCTCGCGGATCTCACTCACGCCCAGGTAGAGCGGGAAGAGGGTGCCGTCCTTGCGGCGTCCGCGCACCTCGCGGCCGATGCCGATGATCTTGGCTGGATCGCCGGCGAGATAGCGCTCGATGTAGCTGTCATGGTGCTCTGCGTCCGCGGCGTCCATCAGCACCGAAACGTTGCTGCCCATCAGCTCGTCGGCGTGCCAGCCGAACGCTCGCTCGGCGGCGCGGTTGAAGCTCTGGATGACGCCACGCTGATCGATCGTGACGATGGGATCGACGGCGTGGTCGAGGATGTTGTGATAGCGATTCAGGCTGGCGCGCAACTCGAGGTTGGCGAGCTCGCGCTCGGTGACGTCGTTTCCGAACGACAGCACGTAGAGCGGCTCGTCGTCGTTGCCGCGCAATACGGCGTTGTCCCATTCCACCATCCGCACTTCGCCGTTGGCGACCTGGATGGGGCTGGTGACGTGTCGCGGTTCGCCTGTCGTGAGCAGGCTTTCGAGAATGCCCCGGATCTCGGTGTGAGCGTCGGGTGGAATCACCTCCTCAGCCGGGCAGCCGACCAGGGACTCGGGGGTGCGGTCGAGGGTCATCGCCAGGTGGCGATTGACGTACAGGATCTCGCCTCGTGGATTCACCGCCACGGCGAAGAGCCGAGCGTTGTCGAATACCAGCTGGCAGAAACGATCGACGATCTCCGAAGGCAACTCGAAGAGATCGTGGAGCCAAGGCGACCGTGCGTTGGACATGAAGGGCTCAGCGAGTAGTGCTCTGTTTGCCACTAGCCTTAGCATGAGAGCACACGGGCGGCCATGCGTCCGATGCTCGATCGCGCGCCGGCTGTCGCTGCCTCGTAACCGTATCCCCGTCGTGGTTACTGTCGCGTTACGACCGTGAATCGAGGCTGGCTCGGGGTCCGAGCGGAAACCCTGCACCAACACCTACGATTCGCGTGGCTGGCTGCCTCGCTACGTGGATGGCACGATAATTGGGGTTACCAACCGTTCCCCGAGCCGCCTCGACCGATTCGCGGCGTGGAGCCCACGATGACCACCTTCCAAGTCCGCAAGATCGTGTTTCCGACGGATTTCAGCAGTTGCTCCGATGCGGCGATCGACGTGCTCGTCGCGCTCGCGACGCAGATGAACGCCTCGATCACCGCGGTGCACGTGGTCCACGTGCCGGAGCAGTTCGGTCCTTACGAGGCCTGGGTCTACGATCGGCTGGAGGTCGAGAAAGCGATCGTCAAGGAGACCCAGGCGCATCTCGAGAAGTACGTCCAGGAGAAGATCCCGAAATCGATCCCCACGGACTGGCGCGTGCTCACTGGCCCGCCCGATCTCGAGATCGCCGGCTTCGCGAAGACCGGCGGCTTCGACCTGGTGGTCATGGGCACCCATGGCCGCGGTGGTGTCTCACATCTTCTGATCGGCAGCGTGGCCGAAAAGGTCGTGCGGCGCTGTCCGTGTCCCGTGCTGACGGTGCGCCCGCCCGCCGAGAAGTGAGCCACTTCGCCCACGGGGCGGGGCCGTCACGAGCGTCCCGATGCCGCTCGACGAGCTACCCGAGGCGCTGACCCGCCCCGAGGCGTACCCGTTCCCCGTCCGCCGAGTCGAGCTTCGCGAGACCCACATCTCGTGGGTCTTTCTCGCAGGCACGCGCGTCTACAAGGTCAAGAAGCCGGTCCGTTTCTCGTTCCTCGACTACTCGACGATCGAGAGGCGGCGTCACTTCTGCGCCGAGGAAGTGCGCCTCAACGCACGCTTGGCGCCGGGGGTGTATCGCGGTGTCGTCGCGCTCGAGCGCACTGCGTCGGGTCGCCTTCGCATCGATGGCGCAGGCACGACGGTCGACTACGCCGTCGAGATGGAGCGGCTGCCCGACGACCGGATGATGGATCGGTTGCTCGCGGCCGGAGAGATCTCGAACGAGCCTATCGACCGTTTGGTCGACCTGCTGCTGTGCTTTCACGCCCAGGCGGCCACGGGCCCCGACGTGGACCGGTATGCCGCACCCGAGGCGGTTCGACGGGTGGTTCTCGGCAATCTCGCCGAGTGCCCCGCCGAGCTGGCGCCGCAGCTCGTGGCGACGCTCACGCGGCGCCTGGCGGCGCTGCTCGACGCATCGAGCGAGTTGCTCGCCGAGCGCGCTCGGCAAGGCCGCGCGCGCGAGGGCCACGGCGATCTGCACGCAGGAAACGTGTGCTTCCTGCCCGACCGCGTGGTGGCCTACGACTGCATCGAGTTCGAGCCCGCATTCCGATGTGGCGACGTGGCGGCGGACCTCGCTTTCTTGGTGATGGACCTCGACGCGCGCGGTTTTCGCGCCTTCGGTTCGTACCTGGCGCATCGCTACGCCCACGCGAGCGGCGATACCACCCTTCGCCACGTGCTACCCCTCTTCAAGGTGCACCGGGCGCTGGTGCGCGCGAAGGTCGCGGCCCTGCGGATGACGAGCGCCAGTGGGGACGAACACAACGCCGCGCGCGCCGAGAGCGAGCGTTATCTCGGTCTCGCGGCGGGATATCTCGTCGTGCCGCCGGTGCTGCTCGTGCTGTGTGGGCTGCCGGGCACGGGCAAGTCGACGATCGCTCACGCGGTGGAGCGCGCGCTGGGCGCCGTGGTGCTCTCCAGCGATCTGCTTCGCAAGCGGCTCTTCGGGCTCGAACCCACCGAGCGCTGGCGGGGTGGTGTGGGTGCGGGTCCCTACACGAGCGAGTGGACCACGCGTACCTACGATGCACTTTGCTCGCAGGCCGCAGCCCATCTCGACGGCGGCCGCTCCGTGATCGTCGACGCGACCTTCCCCGTGGCGTCGTGGCGCGCGCGGTTCCTGACGCTCGCGTCCGAACGGCACGTTCCGGCGCGCGTGCTTCACGTGGTCGCGCCGGATGCCGTCGTCGAGGAGCGGCTCGCGGCGCGGGCGCACGATGCGAGCGCCGTGTCCGACGCAGACCTGGCGGTGTTTCGCCACGCCGCAGATCGTTTCGAGGCGCCCGACGCACGGGAGCCGGCGCTCGTGGTGGTGCTCGACGCGCGTGAGCCTCCCGAGCGTTCGGCGCTTCGCGTCGTCGAGTCCCTTCTCGACGGCGCCGGCTGAGCGAGAAACCGGACCCAGCTGGTCCGCATCGCCTACGCGTCGGGCCTCGCGCTACGCATTCGTGACGTTCACGACTGCGATGCGCTCCCGGCAGGCAGGGAAACGAGGCAAAGCGCCGCGAGTGGAACGATGGCGCGCTGGTTGCACGGCGCTTCGGGATACGCGTTTGCACGCACGCGCGCTTTCGCCGCGGCGTCGATCTTCGGGGAGCGCTCATGGCCGCACGGTTCGTCACACTCGACGGCAACGAGGCCGTTGCCTACGTCGCTCATCGTCTGAGCGAAGTCATCGCGATCTATCCCATCACCCCATCGTCAGCGATGGGAGAGTGGGCGGATCAGTGGTCCTCCGAACGCCGGCCCAATCTGTGGGGGACGGTCCCGAAGGTGGTCGAGATGCAGAGCGAGGGCGGCGCCGCCGGTGCCGTTCACGGCTCACTGCAATCCGGCGCGCTCACCACCACGTTCACCGCGTCGCAGGGTCTGCTGCTCATGATCCCGAACATGTACAAGATCGCGGGCGAGCTCACGCCGGCGGTGATCCACGTCGCCGCGCGCTCCGTGGCCGCACAAGCGCTCTCGATCTTCGGTGATCACAGTGACGTGATGGCTTGTCGTGCCACCGGCTGGGGGATGCTCTGCTCGGGCTCGGTACAGGAAGCGATGGACATGGCGGCCATCTCGCAGATGGCTGCGCTCGCGAGCCGCATTCCGTTTCTCCATTTCTTCGACGGCTTTCGAACCTCACACGAGGTGTCGAAGATCCAACTCCTCGAAGACGACGACCTGCGCGCATTGATCGACGAGGATGCGGTGCGCGCGCACCGCGCGCGGAAGCTCTCGCCCGACCATCCGGTTCTGCGCGGCACTGCGCAGAACCCCGACGTGTTCTTCCAAGCACGCGAGACGGTGAATCGTTTCTACGATGCGTGTCCCGATCTCGTGCAGCGCGCCATGGATCAGTTCGCGGAGCAGGTGGGGCGCCGCTATCGGCTCTTCGACTATCACGGGCATCCGGAGGCGGAGCGTGTGGTGGTCCTCATGGGCTCCGGCGCCGAGACCGCCCACGAGACGGTCGATCACTTGGTGGCGCAGGGCGAGCGCGTGGGGATCGTGAAGGTGCGACTCTTCCGGCCTTTCGACGGTCGCCGCTTCGCGGAGGCGTTGCCGCCGTCGGTGCGCTCGCTCGCCGTTCTCGATCGCACCAAGGAACCCGGTGCCTTGGGCGAGCCGCTCTATCTCGATTGCGTCACCGCGCTCGCCGAATACATCGATGCCGCCGGCCACGAGGGGACGAGCGCGCGCAGCAGCCTGCCGAAGATCGTGGGCGGCCGCTACGGCCTCTCGTCCAAGGAGTTCACGCCGGCGATGGTGATGGGCGTTTTCGATCACCTGGCGACCGAACGCCCGCGCAACCACTTCACGGTGGGCATCCGCGACGACGTCACCAACACCAGCCTCTTCTACGAGCAAGATTGCTCGATCGAGCCGCCCGACGTGGTGCAAGCGGTGTTCTGGGGGCTTGGCGCCGACGGCACGGTGGGCGCCAACAAGAGCGCGATCAAGATCATCGGCGAAGGGACACCGGGTTACGCCCAGGGCTATTTCGTCTACGACTCACGGAAGTCGGGTGCGGTCACGATCTCCCACCTGCGCTTCGGGCCGCGGCCCATCCGCGCGGGCTACTTGGTGGAGAAGGCCGGCTTCGTCGGTTGTCACCAGTGGACGTTGCTCGAGCGCTACGACGTGCTCGGCTCGATCGTCGACGGCGGCACCTTCCTGCTCAACAGCCCGTTCGGGCCCGATGCGGTCTGGAACGAGCTGCCCACACCGATCCAGGAGGCGATCCTCGCCAAGCGCCTCGCGCTCTACGTGATCGATGGATACCGAGTCGCCAAGGAATGTGGGCTCGGTGGTCGCATCAACACCGTGATGCAGACCTGCTTCTTCGTGCTCTCCAAGGTGCTGCCCCTCGAGGAAGCGGTGGCGGCGATCAAGTACGCGATCAAGAAGGATTACGGCGCGCAGGGCGAAGAGATCGTGGCGCGCAACGTGAAGGCGGTGGATCGCGCCCTCGAAGAGATGCACGCCGTGCGGATCGACGGTTGCGTCGTGAACGGGCGCGAGCCGCCGCCGCCGGTTCCGGTCGCGGCGCCGGACTTCGTGCGCAACGTTCTCGGTGCGGTGATCGCGGGGAAGGGCGATCAGCTACCGGTGAGCGCGCTGCCGGTCGACGGCACCTATCCCACGGCTACGTCACGTTGGGAGAAGCGCAACATCGCCCGCGAGATCCCGGTGTGGGAACCCGATCTCTGCATCCAGTGCGGCAAGTGCGCGATGGTGTGCCCGCATTCGGTGATCCGCATCAAGGTGTTCTCGCCCGACGCGCTGGCCGGCTCGCCGCCGACGTTCAAGAGCATGTCGGCCAAGGACCGGGAGTTCGACGGCCTCAGCTACTCGATCCAGGTGGCGCCCGAGGATTGCACTGGTTGCGCGATCTGCGTGGATGTCTGCCCCGCGCGGAGCAAGTCGGCCACCAAGATCAAGGCGCTCAACATGAAGCCGCAGGCGCCGCTGCGTGAGCCCGAGTCGAAGAACTGGGACTTCTTCCTCGGATTGCCCGAGCTCGACCGTCGACTCATCAAGGAAGGCTCGATTCGCCAGCAGCAGATCCAACAGCCGCTCTTCGAGTTCCCGAGTGCTTGCAGCGGCTGTGGCGAGACGCCCTACATCAAGCTCGCGACCCAGCTCTTCGGGGACCGGATGGTGGTCGCGAACGCCACGGGCTGCTCGTCGATCTACGGCGGCAATCTCCCCACCACACCGTGGTCGCAGAACGCCGAAGGACGCGGGCCGGCGTGGTCGAACTCGCTCTTCGAGGACAACGCCGAGTTCGGCCTCGGCATGCGGCTCGCCATCGACAAGCAGAGCGAGATGGCCGCCGAGCTCGTTCTGCACCTGAAGGACGCGCTGGGCGAGGACCTGGTCGAGTCGCTGGTGGGCGCGGATCAGCGCACCGAAGCCGGGATCTTCGAGCAACGCGCGCGGGTGAAGGCGCTCAAGGCCAAGCTCGCTTCCATCGCGCAGCCCGAGGCACGACGGCTCGAGGACGTTGCCGACATGCTGGTTCGAAAGAGCGTGTGGATCGTGGGCGGCGACGGCTGGGCCTACGACATCGGCTTCGGCGGGCTCGATC
>CAYUSL010000223.1:0-4771 GCA_964447125.1 uncultured bacterium
CCCCCGCCCGTCGCGGCAAAGCCGCGCCGGGTCCCACCCCCAAGTCGCTTCGCTTTGCTCGCGGCTCGCTCCTGGCTCGCGCCGAGATGGCGTGTGCGCGTGGAGGCCAACGCGCTGCTCAGGGGCAAACGGCTCCGCGGCTCGCCGGAGGCGAGCGCCCATCACTCGGGATTCGTAGCGCCTGATTCGGAGAACGGACATGTCCAACGCTGTCGTCGCATGCACCTGGGGTCCGGCGGTCAACGGTCTCGCCGTCGACGCCGAAGAGCTACTCACCGTCGCCTCCAAGGCCGCCACCGGCCTGAGCGCACCCCTTCACTGGTTGGCCCTCGCCGATCCGGGTGCGAACGCCGGTGCGGTGGCCGCGCGCTACGGCGTTGCCAGCCTGGACCGGATCGACGACGCCAAGCTCACCACGTTCGCGGCGGACGTATACGTCGAGGCGCTCGCCCAGTACGCGAGCGCGGAGTCGCCCGTAGCATTCCTCTTCGCGCAGGGCTTCGACACCCGCGTGGTGGCACCGCGTCTCGCGGGCCGTCTCGGCGGCGCGGTGGCGAGCAACGCCGTCGACGCGGAGGTCGCGGGCGGCAAGCTCGCCATCACCGCCTCGGCGTACGGCGGCGACACCCGCGTCGTGTACGAGTTTCAGGGCGCGGGAGTGAAGGTCGTCAACGTCACCGCCAACGCGGTGTCGGCGACGGCACCCGCGGCTGGCGGCGCAGCCCCCGCCACGCGCTCGGTCGCCGTGAGCCTGGCCGCCACCGACGAGCGGGTGAAGGTGGTCGAGCGCCCCACCGTCCAGGGTCAGCGTCTCGAAGAGGCACAGATCATCGTCTCGGGCGGCCGCGGCCTCGGCAAGAAAGAGAACTACAAACTGGTCGAGGAGCTCGCCGCTGCGCTCGGCGGCATGGCCGGCGCCTCGCGGCCGATCGTCGACGATGGCTGGGTGGATTCCTCGCGCCAGGTCGGCCTCACCGGGCGCATCACCCGCCCGGTGCTCTACCTCGCCGCGGGCATCTCGGGCGCGAGCCAACACATGGCGGGCTGCTCGGCAGCCAAGACCATCGCCGCGATCAACACCGACAAGGACGCGGCGATCTTCCGCTACGCCCGCTACGGCGTAGTGGGCGATTGCGTGGCAATCCTCGCCGAGCTGACCAAGGCCGCGAAAGGCGGGTGACGAATGAGCGAGGCCAAGACCGTTCACGCTCTCGACGGGTTCTTCGCCGACACCGCCGAGGGCCCGCGCCTTCTGGGATCGCGTTGCGCGACCTGCGGCACCGCGTATTTTCCGCGCTCGCCGATGTGCCACAACCCGGACTGCGACCTCTCCAAGACGGAGGACGCCAGCCTGGGCGCCGAAGGCACGTTGTGGAGCGTGGCCATCCAGAACTACCCGCCGCCGCCGCCCTCCAAGTTCAACGAGCCGTACCGGCCTTACGCGATGGGCGTCGTGGACACCAGCGATGGGTTGCGCGTCCTCACCCAGATCGCCACCGACGATCCCAACGGGCTCGCCATCGGCTGCAAGGTGCGGTTGGTGATCGACGAGCTCTACCGCGAGAAGGACGGCACCAGCGTCCTCACCTGGAAGTACCGCCCCGTCGTCCTCTGAGGGAGAGCGTTCGATGCGTGACGTCGCCGCGATCGGCTTTGGGCTTCATCCCTGGGGCAAATTCAACGACAAATCGGTGGGCGAGCTGTGCCGCTTCGCCGTCGAGAAGGCCCTCGCCGACGCCGGCGTCGCCTGGCGCGAGGTGCAAGCCGTCGCCGCCGCCAGCTCGCGGTTCTCGGGCGGCAAGGGCTGGGGCTTGAACGGCAACGACATCGTCGAGGACATGGGCTCGACGGGCATTCCCGTCTACAACCTGTCGGCGGGCTGCGCCGCCGGCGCCAACGCCTTCAACATCGGCTGGACGCTGGTGGCGAGCGGTGCCCACGACGTGGTGCTGGTGGTGGGCGGCGAGAAGATGCCCAAGGGCTTCATCCAGACCTCGGGCAACGAAGAGAAGACCGATCCCGAGTTCGTGCGCCAGCGCATGATCGGCATGCCCGGTCCGGCGTTCTGGGCGCTTCTGTGCCGGCGCCGCATGGCCGAGTTCGGCACCACCGAGGAGCAGCTCGCGAAGATCGCCGTCAAGGCGCACAAGCTCTCCGTCCACAACCCGAACGCGCGCTTCCGCGACGAGTTCACCCTCGAGAAGGTGATGTCGAGCGCGATGGTGAGCTACCCGCTGCGTCTCTTCGAGATCTGCCCTGTGAGCGATGGCGCCGCCGCGGTGCTCTTGTGCTCTGCCGATTTCGCGCGCAAGAAGACGAGCGCGCCGGTATGGGTGGCGTCGAGCGCCGTCGCCACCGCGCGCTTCGACGACGGCATCCCGCGTGGACTGGCGTGCCCTGCGCCCAAGTCGGGACGCGCGTACCACAGCGAGGCGGCGATGGCCGTCGAGAAAGCGCTCGCCGCAGCCCACATCGGTCCCAAGGACGTCGACTTCGTCGAGCTCCAGGACAACACCGTCTACTACGAGCTCGCCTTCCCCGAGGATTGGGGGCTCTGCCAACCGGGCGAGGCCGAGCGCCTCATGGAAGCGGGCGAAACGATGCCCACTGGCAAGCTGCCCATCAACCCGAGCGGCGGGTTCCTGTCCTTCGGTGAGGCCACCACCGCGCAGGGCGTGTTCCAGATCTGCGAGCTCGGCTGGCAGCTCCGCGGCCAAGCCGGCCAACGCCAGGTGCCCAACGCCAAGATCGGACTCGCCCAGACCCTCGGACTCGGCGGCAACGGCACCGCCACCGTTCTCAAGCGATAGGCCTCACGGGCGACCGGTCTCTCGGTCGCCGCGGAACGAACGGGCCGCGAGGGACCGCGGCCCCTCCAAACGATCGGTTCACGCCGTCGAGGACACCTCATGACCACGCCCAACCACTACCTCTACGAGCTGCGCGACGGTGTCGCCATCGTCACGCTCAATCGCCCGGAGCGCCTGAATGCGGTGAGCTGGGAGCTCGCCGCCGATCTGGTGAAGCTCTTCACCGATCTGCGCGACGACGAGGACGTGCGGACCATCCTCCTCACCGGTGCCGGCAAGGCGTTTTGCGCCGGTGGCGACGCGGACTTCGTGAGTGGCGCCGGCGCGCGTCCGCTCCCCGGCCTCTCCGACCCCTCGATCCCCATGAAGCGCTCGCAGCGCAAAACCCCCGGTGGGCCATTCGCGGCCTTCACCAAAGCGCTCATCGACGTCGAGAAGCCCGTGATCGCCGCCATCCACGGCGCGTGCGTGGGTGCGGGCCTCGCCTACGCGCTGGCCTGCGACCGCCGCTTCGCGGACTCGACCGCCAAGCTATCGGCGATCTTCGTCAAGCGGGGTTTCAGCCCCGACTGCGGCGTCACCTGGTTCTTGCCCCGAATCGTGCCGCTGCCGGTGGCGCTCATGATGGTCGAGACCGGCAAGATGTTCGGCGCCGAGGAGGCGAAGGCCGTGGGGCTCGTGGACGAGCTCGTGCCCGAGGGCAAAGACTTCGAGGCTGCGTTCGCATACGCGAAGGAGCTGGCCACGGGGCCGAGCGTGGCCATCGATCTGGGCCGCCGTTTCGTCCACAAGGCCCTCACCTCGACCCTCGACGAGATGCTCGACTACGAGTGCGTGGCCTCGACGATGACCTCGTCCACCCGTGACGCCAAGGAAGGCGTCGCTTCGATCCTCGAGAAGCGCAAGCCCGAGTGGAAGGGCTACTGACGCATCGCCCCCACCCTGCACGCTCCGGCATTCGTAGCGATCGAGTCGACGCTCGGTCGTGAGGCACTCGCGCGGACTTCGATCCCGCGGCCGGCGTCGCTCATTCGAAGGTCTGCTGCGCGCCTTTCAGCAGCTCGGCGTCGAGCTCCAAGTTCATGTGTCGCATCGTGCGTAGATTCACCACGTAGCGAACACCGCGTGGCGGGACCACCCGCGCGTCGCTCGCCGCCCTGCCGTTCAGCACGTCGCTCACCAGCTCGCCGCATTGGTGCCCGAGATCCGAGTAGTCGCGCTCGAGGGCATAGAGTGCGCCAGCCTTGACCCACGCTTCCGAGACCCCGACGAACGGGATGCGGTTCTGGAACGAGAAGAGCAGCACGTTCTTGGCCGTCTCGCGCGACAGCGCGAGCGAGTCGGGAATGCCGAGCATCACGTCGGATTGGCTCTCGAGCTGCTTCAGCGCCGCGGGAATCTCATCCGGCGAATGCACTGCCTGCGCAACCAGGACGATCCCCGCCCGCTTCGCGGCGGCTGCGAGCGCGTCGATGTTGGCTTGATTCTGCTTGGGCTCGTACATCACGCCGAGATGCTTCCGGTCCGGCAACATCCGGCGCAACCATTCGACCTGGACGCTCACTGGAAACTCGAGGGTCACCGCTCTCGCGAGGCCGTGACCCTCGAGCACGGCCGCGAACAGGATCGGACAGCCCACCACGGGACGCGCTGGATTCCGCCGCAGCCACGCCTCGGTCACCTCGCTTCCCACCGTGACCCACACCGCGGCGTCCGCAGGTGGTGATTGTGTTGGCGACGCCGAGCCCGGGTCGACGTCGAGGTTCACTTGCTCGTCGATGCCGCGGGCGTGCAGCTCCTGACGTAACCCGTCCAGCACGGCAAGGTATGGACCGGCGGGTGCATGCGCGACCACGGTCACGCCACCACCCGCTCGAGCGAGCGCGGCTGTGAGCGTGAGAGCCAGCGCCGACGCGAAGCGTGGCGCTCGCGTGCGGCGGCCGCCGCGCCGCGCGCCCCGG
>CAYUSL010000223.1:4871-9651 GCA_964447125.1 uncultured bacterium
CGCCGACGCGAAGCGTGGCGCTCGCGTGCGGCGGCCGCCGCGCCGCGCGCCCCGGTTCATGGCAGCTCGAATCGGTAGTCGACGTCGAGCCAGAGCGTGCGGCCATCCTGGCGGATCGCGTCCTGCCGGAACTCCGACGACGCCGGATCGGCGTAACGCACGTCGAACAGGTTGTAAGCCGTGATCGAAGCGCCGAGGCCGCCCAGCACGCGGTTGGCACGCAGCGAGAGGTTCGTGAGCACGAAACCGTCGAGCCAACTGCCCGAGAGCGTCTTGCGTGAGGACGTGTACTCGACCTCCGGCGCGGCCATCAGCCGATCGTCGAAGAGCGGGATGGACACGTTGGCCTTGGCGAGATGTGCGGGCGAGTTGCCGAGGCGTTGGCCCGTGGCTCGATCCTCGGTCTCGACGAAGTCGTAACTGAGGCGTGTGCCGATGCCGCTCGCGCTGTGTGCTTCGAACGCCAGCTCGACGCCGTTGGCGCGGCTCTTGCCGAGGTTGCGCGGCAGGCGGACGCCGCTCTCGGGGTCCTCGACGAACTCGATGAGGTCGGAGATGTCGTAGTGATAGAGCGAGCCCGAGAGCCGCACCTGATCGGTGAGCGCATGCTCTGCGACCAGCTCGTAGCTGTGGATGACCTCGGGATCCGGTGGCTTGCCGCGTCCGTCGGGGCCAACGGCGTACGCCGTCTCGTAGGGGTTGGGTGCACGAAACGCTTCGCCGTAGAGGAGTTTCAGCGTCGTGTCGGCGAAGGGCCGCGTCACCACGGCTATGCGCGGGCTGACCCGCTCGCCGAAGCTCTGCTGGTGATCGAAGCGGACGCCCGCCTGAAGCGTCAGGAACGTCCAGGGCGTGTACTCGTCCTGCAGGTACACCGCCCAGTCGACGGTGTTCGCATCGATGTCGACGTACGAGGCGGGCGGCTCGACGTCGAAGTTGCGAAGCCTGAGCTCGAAGTTGTAGCGATACTCGCCGCCGAGCACGAGGCGGTGCGCGTCGAGCCAGGTGGTGGTGACGTTGAGCTCGGTGCCGACTCGTTCGCCGAGGATGTCGTCGAGGTTGAGGATGGAGAGCGGCACGTCCGGCATCGAGGCGTCGACGAGATAGTGACCGCGCTCGCGGAAGCGGTCGTAGTAGGCACGGGCCGCCAGGTCCCATGCCGGTGCGATCGACGCGGCGTAGCTCAGATCGAGCCAGTCCGCCTCGTCGCAGGTTCGATTCTGCGCCGAGTCGAAGACGGTGCCGTACGAACCCGTCGGGATGTGCTTGTCGCGGTGGCCGATGCCTCCCGCGAGCGTCAGATCGCGCCACGACGCCTTGGCGAAGAGGTTGCGCGCACGTTCCCCGTCGACGTCGTCGGCAATGCCCCCGTGGGTGGCGGGGTCGTCGTACTCGGGGTAGTAGAGTCGCGGGTTGCCGGCGCTCGTGTAGTCGCTGCCACCGGCCACGAGCTCGATCTCCGGCGCACGGCGTGAGCCACCGGCGATGCGCGCACCGTAGGTGTCGAACGACCCCACGGTGCCTCCTGCTTCCACGCCCTCGAAATCGCGGCCGCGTTTGGTCACGACGTTGACGATGGCGAAGAACGCGTTGGTGCCGTAGAGGGACGAGCCGGGCCCGCGCACCACCTCGACGCGCTCGATCAGGTTCATGTCGAGCACTCCGTGCCCCATGCTCGCCGAATCGAAGACCGGCTCGTTGGTGCGATGTCCGTCGATCAGGAAGAGCACCCGGGAGTTGAAGTCGCCGGGACGCAAGAAGCCGCGTGCGCCTGCGTAGCTGTAGTTGCGGTCGTTGGTGACGAAGAACCCCGGCACGCTCGCCAGCAGGTCCGCGAGGGTGCGATAGCCGAAGTCGCGGATCTCGTCCGCGGTGATGAGGGTGACGTTCGACGGCGCGTCGGTGACCTTCTGCTCGTACTTCGAGGCGGCGAACACCGAGGGAATCTCCTCGAAGAACACTGCCTCGGTGGTGGCCGTCATGGCCGCGACGTCGTCGGCGCTGGCGCGGGTGCCTGCGGCGGTCCACACGAGCAGAGCGAGCACCGCCGAGGTTGGCCTCCCGGACAATCGCAGCGCACGTCGAGTCATGGCTGTTCGCGACGCGCAGCGAGCCGGAGTCGGCGTGCGCGGGCCGTGGATTCGATGTGCATCCGTCGTCCTCCGTTGGGCGACGCGCAGCTCGACCGTCCGCTTCGCGCGCCGATCTCTGGACCGAGTCCCGGCGAGGCTCTCCCCTGCCCAGCGGTCCGATTCGACCCCATCGGAGCGAGCGCGCGGAGCGGTCCGATTTGCCCCACGTGTGCGGGACACGGCACCGCGCGCCCGCATCGACACCGCCGATCGGGATGCCCAGCGTTCAGATTGGCCGGCTGGGCGGCACCGACCTCGATTCAGCAAGAGGGATGCCGCTTCCTGACCCGCGAGTTGCCTCGTGGCCGGCGCGCACGGCGAGCGTTCCACCCCGGCCGACGCGGCGCACGCATCGTGCGACGGGTAGTCTGCGACCGAGCACGAAGCTCCGACGCGCGCCCCCGAGGGTGCTCGTCGGTGCGGCCTCTCGATGATGACCCGCGGCGGCCTCGGATACCGATCCGCGCTCGCGGCGCTGGTCGTGATCTACGTCGCGGTCGCCAAGCTCGGGCTCATGCTCGGCGCCGTGAGCGGGTTCGCGACGCTCGTTTGGGCGCCGTCGGGGATCGCGCTCGCGGCGCTCGTCGTCGGCGGGTTCCGGCTTTGGCCCGCGATCGCGCTCGGCGCGTTCATCGTGAATCGATGGGTCGGCGCGCCGCTGCTGGTGGCGATGGGAATCGCCTGCGGCAACACCCTCGAAGCCGTCCTCGGAGCGATGGTCCTGCGTCGGGTGCCTGGATTCCACCGTTCGCTCGATCGCCTCGCCGACACCGTCGCGCTGGTTCTTCCCGCCGCGTTGCTGAGCACCGCGGTGAGCGCGAGCATCGGAGTCCTGAGCCTTTGCTGGGGCGGGACGCTCGCCATCCCGGATGCCCGCGCCACGTGGCAGGCGTGGTGGCTGGGCGACATGATCGGCGACTTGGTGGTCGCGCCGGTGCTGCTCACCTGGAACGTCGCGGAGGGAGAGCACGCGCACACACCGCCGCGGCGCGGCGAGGCGGCTGCGCTCAGCCTGGCGCTCGTCGCTGCGGCAGTGGCGGTCTTCCGCCTCGATCTCGCCCTCGGCACGTATGCACTCGCGCCTCCGTTGATCTGGGCGGCGCTTCGATTCGGTCAGCGGGCCGCCGCTCGCGCAACCTTGCTGGTTTCGGCGATCGCGATCTGGAGCACGTCGCTCGGTCACGGTCCGTTCGTACGGTCGGAGCTCTCGGCGAGCCTGGCGTCGCTGCAAGGCTTCATGGCGATCACGGCTCCCACGTTCCTGCTCCTCGGCACCGTCGCCTCCGAGCGACGCCGTACCGAGGCGCGATTTCGCGCGATCTTCCAGGAATCGCCGATCGGCAAGCTGCTGCTCGACGGCCGGAGCCATGTCGTGCTCGCGAACCCGCGTGCTGCGGAGATCTTCGGCTGCCCGGCGGACGAGCTCACCGGTCGATCGTTCGAGACACTCGTTCCCCGCATCGGCCCGGCGGCGAGCCCGGCGCTCGGGTCCCCGCTCCCCGTCGACAGCGCGGCGCACATCACCGGTGCCGATCGCGGTCGATTCGCGCTGCGAGATGACGGCCGCCGCGTTCCCGTGGAGATCGGCCTCAGCCGGATCGACGGAGACGAAGGCCCGATGGTGGTCGCGGCGCTGATCGACGTGACCGAGCGGAAGGACGCCGAAGCGGGGATCGCGAAGGCGCAGCACGAGCTGGTGCGAAAGAATCGGGACATGGAGGAGGTCGTCTACACGATCGCCCACGACCTCAAGTCGCCGCTCGTCACCATCGCGAGCTTCGCGGGCTGGGTGCGTCAGGACGCCGAGCGGCGTGGACTCGGCGACATGGTCGAGATCGTGAACCGAATCGAAGCGGCGTCGATGCGACTCGGCCGCAACCTCGATGATCTGCTCGAGTTCAGTCGCAGCGGGCTGGTCGACGACGAGCTCGAGTGGGTGGACATCGGGGCGGTCGTGACCACGATCGTCGAGAACCACGCGTCGCAGATCGCCGAGAAGGGCGCGCAAATCGAGCTCGATCCCGGCATCCCGAAGCTCTTCGGCGATCGTGTCCGGATCGCGGAAGTGTTCGCGAACCTGGTCTCGAACGCGCTCCGCCACGGTTGCGGAGGCGATGCTCGGATCGTCCGCATCGGCGGCCATCGCAACGCAGATCGGCTCGAGTA
The DNA here is from genome assembly GCA_964447125.1 of uncultured bacterium. Taxonomy (GTDB): domain Bacteria; phylum JADJOY01; class JADJOY01; order JADJOY01; family JADJOY01; genus JADJOY01. The sequence continues at coordinate 9,170 of CAYUSL010000223.1, forward strand.
CTTCGTGGAGGATCAGGGCGCGGGAATACCGCCTGCGTTGCACGACCAGGCGTTCCGCCTCTTCCAGCAGCTCGATCGCAAGGGCGAAGGAACCGGTGTCGGCCTCACGATCGTCAAGCGCGTGGTGGAAACCCACGCGGGCACCGCGTGGATCGAGTCTCCGCCAGCCGGACGGGCGACCGGAACGCGTGTGTGGCTCGCGTTCCCGGTGCCTCCGGCCGAGGCTCGCCCGTAGCCGGGCGCACGAGCGGGCCCAGCGTCGTGCACGTGGCCAGCGCGCGGAAGCGAGGATTCGATCCTGAAATGCCGCCGGTCGCGTCGGACCGAGCGAATGGGAGGTGGATCGTGGGTAACGAGGTCGAACCCGAGCGGTGTCCGCAGTGCGGCGCCTACAACATCCAGAAGGTCCGGCGCTCGATCGGCTACAAGGGCACTGCGCCGCCGACCTGGGAATGCCTGGTTTGCGCGCAGACGTGGGAGTT
>CAYUSL010000224.1:0-9595 GCA_964447125.1 uncultured bacterium
CCAACGCGGGCGTCGCCGCGAACGGTCCAAACTCCAGAGCGCGGCAAAGCCGCGCCGGGGCCCACCCCCAAGTCACTCGCTGCGCTCGCGGCTCGCCGCTGGCTCGCGGAGAGAGGGGCGGCACACGCGTGGAGACGGATGCGCATCGAGTGGGGCGCGTGCGCGTCCTCGGCGGAGGGTTGCAGCGCGCCGGCGTGAACCCACGACCGTATTGGGGGCCTGTGGTACGGTTCGCGACCTTTCGAGCCGGCTCGGGTGATCGGCCGCGGCTCCGTCGCGGGAATGGACGGTTCGCCCACCGTCGCGCGTGCGCCGGTTTCGCCGAGCGTTCAGGGGAGCTTTCGATTCCGTGCGCGTCCTGATGATCACGTCCTCGTACCCGAAGCAGCCGGGGGACGGGACCTCGCCGTTCATCGCCTACCTCGCCGAAGGCGTGGCTGCCGAGCGTGACTGCGAGGTCGACGTGATCTTGCCCGAGCACCCTTCGTTGGTGCGAGAGCGCGCCGGTGCGCGTGTGCGGCTTCATCCGTATCGTTACGCGCTCACCCCCGGTCTCGCCATCTGGGGATACGCCGCGTCGCTCACCGCCGATCGCGCGGTGAAGCCCCAGATTCTCGCGCTGGCACCGATCACGTTCCTCGCCGGGCTTGCGAAGGCGCTTGGGCTCGCGCGAAATCGACCTCCCGATCTGGTCCACGCGCATTGGGTGTTGCCCAACGGCCCGCTCGCGGCGGTGATCGCGCGGCTGTGCCGTGTGCCGCTCGTAGTGAGCCTGCACGGCTCCGATCTCTTCCTCGCCGAGCGCCACCGCGCGCTCGGCTGGGTGGCGCGCTGGGTGTTTCGGCGTGCGGCGCAGGTGGTGGCGTGCAGTGACAACCTGCGCGAGCGGGCGATCCGCATGGGCGCCCGGGCAGCGACCACGCACACGATCCCGTACGGCGTCGACCTGGAGTGTTTTCGGCCCGATGCCGCGAGCCGTTCGTGGTTGCGCGCACGTTTCGCGTTGTCCGCGGACGCGCCGGTGGTGCTGGCCGTGGGTCGCCTGGTGGGGAAGAAGGGATTCGACGTGCTCCTCGATGCGTGGGCTCGGGTGCGTGAGCACCATCGTGCAGCGCACCTCGTCATCGCCGGCGACGGCGATCTCAAGGATGCGCTGACCGAGCAGGCGCGCCGCCTCGGCCTGGCGAGTGCGGTCACGCTCGCGGGCGCGGTGCGTCACGACGAGATCGCGCGGCTCTACGCCGGCGCCGATGCCGTCGCGATTCCCTCCGTCGAAGACGAAGGCGGCAACGTGGACGGGTTGCCCAACGTGCTCATGGAAGCGCTCGCTTCCGGCTGCGCGGTGGTGGCGACCCGCGTCGGCGGTATTCCCCAGAGCGTGCACGAAGGCGACAACGGGCTCTTGATCGAACCGCGTGACGCGACGGCGCTCGCCGCGGCGCTCGACCGTCTCTTGGGCGAGCGCGAGCTGGCGCACGGCCTCGGCGCGCGCGCGCGCGCGGCCTCGGAGCAGGCGCAGGGGTGGGCGGCGACGGTGCGCGCCCATCTCGCCGTGTATCGAGCGGCGCTCGGCGCGTCACGCGCGTGGGACGCATGAGCCCGCAACGCTCTTGGCGCAGGCTCGGCTGGGCGGCGCTGATCGCGATTCCGCTCGTCGCCACCGGCCTCGATCTCTCGAGCGAGCATCGCGTCATCAAGGACGAGGTGCAGCACCTCGCGTACTTGCGCTCTCTCGCTCTCGATCACGATCTCGACTTCTCGAACGACTTTCGCGAGCTCTGGCCCAAGTTCCGGGGACGCCCGTGGCTGGTCGAGAAGACCCAGCGGCCGCCCAACACCGCGGCGCTCGGCGCCCCGTTACTGTGGATGCCGGCCTGGATGCTGGGGCGCGCGCTCGGCTCGCCGGCGGCGGAGCGGGCCGCGTGCGTCTTCACGTCGGCAGCGCTGGGAGCACTGGGGGTCTACCTCGCATACCGGCTGGCGCGGGAACGTGCCGACGCCACCGCTGCGGCGCTCGGTGCAGCGTGGGTGACGGCGGCGAGCTTCTTCGGCTACTGGCTGCTCTTCCCCGGGCTCTACGCCCACGCGCCGGCGATGGGGCTGGTGTCGGCGTTCGTGTACCTGTGGTGGCGCGGGCTGGGGAGCCTGAATCCCAAGCGCTGGGCCTTGCTCGGGTTGCTCGCTGGCTTTCTCACCGTGGTGCGCTGGCAGAACGTGTGGCTGCCCTTCGTGTGCGGAGCGATTGAGCTCACGTGGGTGCTCGCGGGATGGCTGGGCACCGAGACCGGCATCGAGGGCGCCGCCGAGCCGCCCGAGCGGCTACCAGCGTGGGCGCGCTCGCGTCGGGTGATGGTGTGCGGGATCGTGTACGCCATCACCACGTTCGTGGCGCTCACACCGCAGCTCCTGGCGTGGAAATCGATCTACGGCTCGTATCTGCCCCAGACCGGCGGCAGCACCTTTCTCCAGTGGTTGAAGCCCTACGCCATCGACCTCTTGTTCTCACCGCGCTACGGGCTGCTCGGCTTCTCGCCGTGGCTCTACCTGGCCGTCGGTGGCGTGGTGGTGGGAGCGATTCGCGGTCGAGGCGAGCCGCTCTGGACGGTGGCGGGCCTGTATCTCGTGCTCGCCCTCTACCTCAACGCGTGCCTCGCCAGCGTGTCGTGGTACGGCGGCGCCACCTTCGGTCCGCGGCGCCTCGACAGCTTGTTTCCGTTCCTGGTGCTGGGCGCGGCGTATGCGGTGCAGCGCCTCGCGGAGTGGTGGCGGCGGTCGCCGGCGGTGCCGCTGGCGTGTGCCGGGCTGGTCGGCGCGCTGTGGATGGCGAGCGCAGCGCTGGCGTATCGCTCCGGCGCGATCAACGTGGGGATGGTGGGTGCCGAGCGCTTCCCGTGGGCGGCGACGGCGACCTTCGTCGATCGCTTCGGTTGGCCCGCGTCATGGCCCGCGGAGGCCTACTACCGGCTGCGCGACGGCTTGCGCTGGGGCCAGTACACCCAGCTTGCCGGTGCCGACCCCGTGCCGTTCGGCGATGGCACGATCGACCTAGGGCGGGCCGATCGGCGCCACCTGGGCGCGCATTGGCGCCTCGTCGACGGTGCGCCCGAGTTCGTTTTCGACCCCCTCGAGGACGCGAAACGCGCGCGCTTCGGCGTCTTCGGCGGGACACCTCATCACGCAGATCTGTTCGTGTATCTGATGGATCTCGGCTTGCGCGAGAGCGATCTCGCGATCGAGCTGCGCTTCCTGGGCGAGCCACCCGCCACGATCGAGCTCAACGGCGATCGCCTCGCGGGAGACGTGGAGCACGATGCCGACGGCGTCACCGCGTGGCGAACGCGGGTGGCCGACGCCCGCTGGCGCGCCGGAGTCAACCGCATCCGGTTTCGCGTCCACGGCTCCTCCGACGAGCGCTGGCGTGTGGTGGGGCTGCGCATCGAGCGCGCTGCCGCAGCGCGCGACGACGACGGCTGATGCGCGGTGGTCGCTCGGCGCGCGGCTGCCGCGCCGCAGAGCGTGGTCACTTTCGGCGAGTGAGTCGCTCGGCGCACCGACCGCACGCAAGATGGGAGACGGGTCGTGACCCACGCGCTGCTTCCATGGAGGAGCCATGAACGGTCGCTCGATCCTTCGTCGCGCGCGCGTCTGCGCGCTTGCGCTCGCGTCGCTGGGGACGGCGCTCGGCTGCACGCCGACGACCTTCCAGACCACGCTCGGTGGTGACGACGCCGATTCGCCGATCGGAATCAGCCCGACCGCCGATGGCGGCTACGCGGTTTGCGGGGTCGTCGGGATGGATTCGCGGACGCTGTGGATGGGGAAGCTCGACGCGACGGGGACGCTTGCGTGGCAGCGTTCGGCTGCGGCGAATCGTCCCGGCTGGACCGGCGCGTGCCTCGCCGAGACGGACGGCTACGTGCTCGTGACTTCCGTCGAGGTGCCTGGCCCGCCGCCGGTGGACGACTGGAATCAGCCGTATCTGTTCGAGACCGACCTCGACGGGAACGAGCGTTCCGCGATCACGCTGACTTCCACGGCGGACGAGGTCGTGAAAGCCGTGACCCCGACGAGCAACGGGCGCTTCGCCGTGACGGGTTGGTATCAAGACGGCTCGGATCGCGGTGTGCGCGTGCTCTTGAGCGAGATCGATCTCGACGGCAATCGCCATTGGACCGAGGCGACGGACCACGATGGCTCGCAACACGGGCAGGCCGTGACCCGACTGACGAACGGCGAGCTACTCGTCGCCGGAAACGACGGCGCGAGCCTCGTGTACGCGCCGTTGCACCCTCATCTCGAGCGCGTCGATCCAGCAGGCGGGCGGCTCTGGAGCCGAACCTACGACGAGCTCGGCCAGGGCAGCTTCGAAGCGATCGGCGAGCGTTCCGACGGCACGTGGATCGCCGCAGGATATTTGGGGCCCCGGATCTACGCGAAGGGAGCCGCAGCCGAGTCTCCGAGCGCCAACGACCTGGACGCGGCGTTGGTGATGGCGCTCGCCGCGGACGGGACGCCGCTCTGGACGAAGGTGTACGAGCCCGGTCTCGTGCTCTTCGACGATCTCGCGGTGCTGCCCAACGACGACGTCGTGCTGACGGGCACTTCGACGGACGGCACCTTCGATGGTCAGGACGTCGTGCTGACACGGCTCGACGGCACGGGCGCCGAGCTTTGGACGCGGCGGTACGGCGGGGGCCTCTCCGAGCACTCCCAGTCGCTCGCGCCGACGGCGGACGGTGGCTTCGTCGTGGTGGCGAGCACGTGGTCGTACGGGCTCGGTAACGGCGATCTCCTCGTGATCAAGACCGACGGGATCGGGCAGACGGGGCCTGCCCCGAGCTGACGGTGTTGGATCCGGTTTCGGTCGCGGCGCGCGGGAGCGTGAGCATCTGGGCAGCGTAGGTCGACGAGTTCCGGGCCGGGGTTCGGGGGCACGGCTTTTCGCGATCGAGGTAGCCGCGGCTCGGTCTCGGAGCGAGGCTTCGAGCCTTCGCGCGGGAGGTGCCGGCGATGGCTCGAGAAAGCGTAGCTGCCGGGGTGCTCGGGGCGCGTCCGATGTCGAGCACGGAGGTGCGTGCAGACGAGGCTGGCGCAGCCGGCGCGCGACCGGCATCGCGTTGGGAGCGCTGGAATGGCAGCATCCACGCCCGGATCGAGCGCGTCTCACGCTCGTTGGGCGGCGGCACCGGCGAGATCGAGCGCTGGGAGGACTATGCCGCGTACGTGACCGCCGTGGCGTGGGCGGGATTCGCCGCGGCATGCCTGATCATCAATCTGGCGTTTTGGGGGTTCGACCCGTGGATCTTCGGGGACGATCGCAAGCGCCTCTGGATCTTCGCCGCGTGGCGTTTGGTCTTTCTCGTGACGACCGCCGTGGTGCTGGTCGCGTTCCGGCGCATCGCCCGGCGCCGCGGCTCGCCGTATCGCGTGGGAATCGCGACGTTGCTCGCGTTCTCGGCGTTCACCTTCGGTCTCATGGGAATGCTCGGCGGTCCCGAGCGGCCGTGGATTCACACCGGCATGACGTTTCCGCTCGCCACCATGTTGTTCGTGGTGCCGATCTTGACTCGTCTGGTGCTCTCGCTCGCCACGGCGGGGGTGGTGCTGGCGTCGTCGTTGTTGCCGCATCCGGCCTATCTGGAGGCGCCGTTCATCACCAACCTGGTCGGCATGACGTTCGGCATCGCGCTGCTCGGCACGATGATGGGGCACGCGTTTTACGTGCTGCTGCAGCGGAACTTTCTGCAGCGCCGTGAGCTCATCCGACTGGCCTACGTCGATCCATTGACGGAAGTCGCGAGCCGCGCGCGGTTCTTGGCGCTCGCCGAGAGCGAGGTGGCACGCGCCGTGCGTTATCGGCGACCGCTCTCGTTGCTGGTGGTGGACGTCGATCACTTCAAACGGGTCAACGACACCTTCGGGCACGTGGAGGGCGATCGCGTGTTGCGCGCGATCGGCCGCGCGTTGCGCGTGTCGGTTCGCGCCAGCGACGTCGTGGGGCGGCTCGGCGGCGAGGAGTTCGCGGTGGTGCTACCCGAGTCGGACGTGCGCGCCGCGCGCGAGCTGGCCGATCGGCTCAGGCTCGCGGTGCGCGACCTGCCTGCGCCCGGTGCCGCGGACGGCGTCGTCGGCGCGGGGCCGTGCTTGAGCGTGACGGTGGGCGGATCCGAGCTGCTGGCGGGCGCGGAAGGGCTGCGCGAGCTGCTCATCCGCGCCGATCGCGCGCTTTATGACGGCAAGCGTGCGGGCCGCGACCGCGTCGTGATCGTGTGACGCGCGGCCGCGGCGCGATCGTTCACGATCCTCGATCGCGTTCGGGCGCAGGCGTCGCCGTGCGTGCTGCCGCGCGCCGCTTTCCGCGCGCCAGCCACGCGGCGGCGAGCCCGCCGGTGGCGAGCTCGGTGAGCGTGCCCAACACGCGATGCGCGAGCACCGCCGAGGCGACGATCGGTGCGCCGAGATGGGGTGCCAGAAGGCCAATGAGGCTCGCCTCGCGCACGCCCAGACCTGCGGGCACCACGAACGCCACGTAGCCGATCATCGAGCCGAGCGCGAAGGCACCGGCGATCGGCAGCTCGAAACCGTGCCCGCCGCCGAGCGCGTGGAAGCTGGCCACGAACGAGGCACCGCCGGCGATCCATGCCAGCGCCGCCCACGCGGCGGCGCGCACCGCATGGGCAGGCTCGAACGCGGGCAGGACGCGCGCCACTCCTGGTACCCGCGCCAGCACCACCTCGACCGCTGCGCGCACGGCGCGAAGCACGAAGGGCCGGCGTGCGAACGCGAAGCCGAGTGGCCCGAGCGCGCCGATCGCGATCGCGCTCGCATGGCCGAGACCCAGGAGCGGCTCGGCGGTGACGGTGAGCCCGAGCCAGGTGCCGACCGCGGCGCCGATCACGAACTCGAGGCCGAGCGCCGCCACCACGGTGGTGGCGGTGGCGCCTTCGTGGGACGTGAGGCGCGCCCGCAGCACCGGCACCATCGCTTTCGTCGGCAGGTACTTCCCGAGGGTCGCCAGAGCGAAGACCGCGTAGGGACGGCGCGTGGTGGCGCCCAGCGCCTCGAGGCACGCGCGCATCTGCCGGGCGCTGGCCCATGCGAAGACCACGTAGGCGAGCACCGCCGCTCCGAACGCCAGCGGCTCGATGCGCGGTTTCTGTGCCGCGAACTCGGAGATCCGCGGAGCGAGATAGACGACGGCACCGGCGACGCACGCCGCCAAGGCCACGGCAGTGACGGCGCCCTTCGAGACTCGTCGCGCCGAGCGGGGAGCGACGTCGCCGGTCACGCGGGCGGATCGTCGTCGAGCGAGGCGGGCAGGTCGCGTTCAGCGAGGTTGGCCGCCAGTGTCGAGATCTGGTCGGCGAGGATGCCGAAGAAGAGCGTCAGCAAGCCGGTCACCGCGAGCAGCAATCCCGCCACCGTGAATCCGCGGCCGCTCACCAGTGCGCGATACGTGCCCTGGGTGAGCCCCGCCACCAGAAACAGCACTCCCGGTGGCACGAAGAATCGCAGTGGGTTGAAGACCAGCACCAGCTTCACGATCAGATAGAGCGTGGCGAGGCCGTCGCGGATGGGGCGCACGGTGCTGGTGCCGACACGCACCTGGGTCTGGATCGGCACGTAGGAGATGTCGAAGCCGCGCCGATAGAAGAGCAGCGTGACGGTGGTGGACGCCGAAAAGCCGTCGGGCAGCAGGTAGAGAAACCGCTGCACCAGTGCACGATCGAAGATTCGGAGCCCCGAGTTGAGGTCCGGGATGGGCTCGCCGGCGATCGTCTCCGCGACCTTCGTGAGCAGCCACTTGCCGGGCTTGCGGCTTGCGACCTGGTGGGAGCCGTGGGCGCGCTCGCCGACGATCATCGCTTCGGGGCGGCGCGCCGCGATGAGCCGCGCCACGTCCTCGGCGCGATGCTGTCCGTCGGCATCGCAGAGCAGCACGTAGCGCGTGCGGGCGTTGCGCACCCCGGTCTTGACGGCGGCGCCGTAGCCGCGGTTTCGCGCGTGGCGAATGACTCGCGCGCCCGCTGCCGCGGCGACTTTGCCCGTGCCATCGGCAGACCCGTCGTCGTTGACGCGCACCGGGGGGCGCGCGACGCGCGCGAGCAACGACTCGACCACCGCACCCACGGCCCGCTCTTCGTTGAAGGCGGGGATCACCACCGTCACCTCGGTGGGAGTGACGACGGCTGCGGCGGCGGGCTTGCGGCGAGTGGCCATGGCGGTTCCGGTCGGGAAACGCGGCTACTTATCACTTGGGCGGTGATGGAGAAAGCGCGCCCGAGCGTACGCCGCCCATGGCCGGGATGCCGGCGATCACGCGCTCGTTCACCCAGACCTCGTAGCGGCTGCTCGCGGACACGCGCTCGAAGCAATCGACGTCCACGGGATCGCCGAGCCAGGGTGCCTCGACTTGCCCGCTCGTGGGTGGAGCGATCTGCGCGCGCATCACCATCGCGCGCGGAGGTGCGCTCGTGTAGGACGGCGCCCCGCACGGTCTCGCGGCGCGCACGGCGTCGGTCATTGCTGCGACCGCGCGCGCCGTCGTGTCGTAGCGCTCGCTCGTGGCGCCGAAGAGGAGCGCATGCCGGCGTTCGCCGATCACCAGCCGCCGATCGAGCCAGTACCCGAACGGGGCGTCGAGCACCGCCGGCTCGATGGCGACCTCCGTCGCGGGTGGGCTCAGCGCCTCGATTGCTGCCGTCGCGGCGCCCAGCTCACGGGGTACCGCCCAGAAGAGCGCTCCTTCCAGCGTGGCGCCTACGACCGCGTACGGAACGTAGAGTAGGCACGGGACCGCGGCGGCGAGGAGCCAAGTCCGTGCTCGCGCGACCGCCCACGCCCGTTCGAAGGCCAGCGCCGCGAACGGCACGAGCAAGCCCCAGACCACCAACATCGGTCGCGCATACAGATTGTTGGGGCCATCCACGGGGGGGCGAACGAACGTCGCGAGCAGCACGATGCCGGCCACGAAACCGATCGCCTGGATGCGCGCGCGCATCGCCACCGACTCGCGTGCGAGGCCGCGCGACCGCAGCGTGGCGCGCATCTCCGCAGCTGCGAGAAGGCCCACGATGCCGAGCTCCACGAGCAGCACCGCAGGGGTGTCGAGAACGCGGCTGAGCGGCCCGTCACCCAAGACGGCGCCGAAGAAGGCACCATTTCGCCAGTCCCCGGCGCTGGACACGTGTAGAACCAGACCGCCACCAGCCGCGCCGCGCAGCGCCGCGATGCCAGGTATCGCCGCGACGGCGGCGAGCGGTGTCGCCGGAGCCCAGCCACGAAACGTCGCAGTCCTCCACGGCATGGTCCGGGTGACGACGCTCTCGGTGACGAGAGCTGCGCACGCGCCGAAGGCGACGCCTGCCGCGACGTACGCCGAGATCGCTGGTAGCGCACCCAAGAGAAGTGCGGCGCCTGCACACGTCGCGATGCGCGCTTGCGGAGGGCGCTTCGCGTCGAGCGGCCGCAGCCAGTGAATGGCCAGGAGAGCGACGAGCGCCGCGAGCACGTGCTGGGGCGCCCAGATCGTCGCCACGTAGGGCGCGTTGAACTGACGCTCGTTGTGGTGGATCCACGAGTCGACGTGGGTCGA
>CAYUSL010000225.1:0-7246 GCA_964447125.1 uncultured bacterium
GCTCAGAAGAAATCGACGAAGTGATAGAAGACGCCGCCGATCGCCTGCTGGATCTCTTCCTTGAAGTTCTCGGGCTCGATGCGCTGGTAGCGGTAGCTGGCGGTGAAGCTGACCGGCGCCTGGAGCAGGCTGTAGAGCGAATACGAGAGCCCGCCCTCCACGGCGAAGCCGCCGAAGCCGTTGGGATTCGGCGGCAGATCGACGCCCTTGCTGGCGTCGACGAGCGAGTAGACGTAAGCGCTGCCGACGGCGTAGGGAGTCAGCCCGAGGTCGCGGAACGTGTAACTGAAGGTGGCGCCGGTGATCGCCGAGAGAATCGTGTAGTCGGCTCTCGCGACCTCGATCTCCGGGCCGACGCGGGTGGGCACGCCGTCCGTGATGTTCTGCAGCTCGTAGCGCACGCCGATGAACGGCGTGACCGCGAACGGGAACTCGTTGCTCAGGAAGAGGCTGTACTTGACCGCGCCATCGAGGTCGTGTTTCTGGGCGTTGCGATTGACCGAGGTTTGGCCACCGGGCAGCGTGTCGGGGCTGCCGACCCCCTCGTACACGTAATTCGAGTAGATGTACTTGGTGGTCACGCCGAAGCGGCCGAAGGTCATGTCCACGATCGGCGAGAGGAAGAAGCTCGTGTCGCTGATGGACTGCGTCGCATCCAACGGGTCGGTGACCTGCGGGCGGTACATGCCGCTTTGCAGCCCGAGGGAGAGATCGCCGGCGTGGGCCGCGGCCGTGGAAAACGACGACCACGCGAGCACGAGGCCAACCGCGCACGCGATGGAGCGGCGAAGCGAGCGACCCGACCGGGGCATGCGGAGTGAACCGTGAGGCTTGGGGAATCCGAGGTGTGGAAAGCTCGCCGGATCTTGCGTCACCCCCTCGGGGTCGTCAAGCGATCGGCGCGCGTGAGCTCGGCTTCATCATGAGCGCTGGTGCGGCGCCGCCACCACGAGATGGGATGGTCGCGCGGTCGGGTGCGACCGCGCGCGCGATCGCTCGCGAGCCGCTGGTGCATTTCCTGCTGGTGGCGGTCGTCGTGATCGTCGCGCGGCGTGCCGTTCACACCGGGCCGAGTGGCGCCGATGCCAAGCCACGGTCACCGATCGTGCTCACGCAGACCGACGTCGAGGCGCGTGTTGCCCGTGAGCAGGCCGCCACCGGCAAGCCGGTGAATCCGGCCAGGTGTGCCGCGCTCGTGGAGCAGATGGTGCGGGACGAGGTGCTCTATCGCGAGGCGCTGGCACTCGGCCTCGATCGAAGCGACGAGATCGTGCGCCGCCGACTGGTGCAGATGATGGACCTTCTGCTCGCGACGTCGGTCCCTGACGACGCGCCGAGCGAGGCGGAGCTGAACGCGTTTCTGACGGCCCATCGCGAGCGCTTCGAGCGGCCGGCGCGGGTGGCGCTGACTCACGTGTTCGTGGGGCGAGCGGCCCATCCCGAGGACGGCGAGGGCGTGGCGCGTGGGCTCTTGGGCCGCGTTCGAGCGGGAGCCGATCCCCAGGGGCTCGGCGATCCGTTCCCGCGCGGCAGCGCGTTTCCGCCCCGCAGCGCCACCGAGATCGACGGCCTCTTCGGCCCGCTCTTCGGCGAGCGCGTGATCGATCTGCCGGTGGGGCAGTGGTCGGGTCCGATCGCGTCGAGCTACGGTTTGCACTTGGTGCGCATCGATGAGCGCGTGGATGCGGCGGTGCCACGGCTAGACGAAATCCGCGCCGATGTGAAAAGCGCGCTGGAGGAGTCACGGCGCGAGAGTGCGGCTCGGGACGCGTACGCAGCGCTCGAAGCGCGGTATCGCGTCGAACGGCCGCCCGGCGTCGGGGGTGGTGCGGGAGCGCCCCGATGAAGCGCCGGCACGCGATTGCCGTCGCCGTAGCGGTGTGGCTCGCCGTCGCGAGCGCTGCGGCGGCCCACGGCATCGACCCGAGCATCCTCGATGTTCGCGCGCTCGCCGATGGCCGCGTCGACGTGCGTTGGACCGAGCCCACGGGGATCATCGACGGACCAGGGCTGCAATTCACACCTGCGGCGCTGCGCGTGGATTTTCCCGAGCACTGCCACGTGACGTCGGCGCGCATGACCGACAGCGCTGCGCGTGGCCTCGCGACGCGCTGGTCGCTCGACTGTGGCGCGCACGGGCTCGATGCTGGCGCGATTCGTGTGCCGGGCCTCGTGGGTTCGGCGAAGCTCGTGATCCTGCGGCTGCGCGTTGCAGGTCAGCGCGAGCCGCAGGTCGTGCTGCTCACGGGAAGGAGCGATTCGTTTCCGCTCGCAGCTACGACCGAGGTGCGGAACGTGCTGAGTGCGCCCGCGTCGGCGCACGATCGATGGCGAGGGCTTGGCGAACTCGTGGCGGCAGCGACGCTGACCGCGTTTGCAGTGCTCGGCCGGAAGCGCGGTTGGCTCGCGTGGCTGTTATTGGTTGCGCTGCTCTGGACCTTCTTCGCCGTCACGCCGTTCGCGCTGCGTGTTGCGTACTCCGACGCGGGATCGCCGTCGATCCACTGGGGTGTGGCCGCTCCCGGGCTCGCCGTCTTGGCTGCGTGGTGCGCGCGACGGACGCGTCTGCCGGTCGAGGGTGAGCGCGCTTCCGAGGCGGCAGCGCGCGCGCTCGTGCTCTTAGTGCCCGTCGTCGTGCCCCTCGCCGAGTGGTCGGAGAGCGTGGCGTGGTCGCCGTGGATCGCCCTCTCGCTTCCCGTCGCGATGCTCGCGGGCGCGCTCGTGTGGCTGGCGACGACGAGCGTCCCGCGCGTGCGCTGGGCGCTTGCCTATGCCGCCGGCGTCTTCGCCGCCATCGAGACCGCCCTCGTGATCACGTCGTGAGCGCTGCGATCAGGCGTTCGCGACGGCGTCGCGGATCGCGGTGGGCGCGTCCGCGGTCCAGAAGAGATCGGGCGTGGCGCTGTCGGGGCTCCAGATCTCGAGCCCGCGGCGGATGATCGTGTTGTCGACGGCACGGGCGCGCGCCGGCGCGTCGAAACCCGTGCCGGCGAGCGCCTTGCCGGCGCCCCAGATCATCCCCACGAAGATGCGGTTCATCCAGCTCGCCGCACCTGGATAGGAATCGACCGCCCGCGCCCAGCTCGGCGTGAGCTGCTCGCGTGAGTACGTGAGCAGCCCGTACGCGGCGACGTCGTGCAGCGCCAGGTTGGTGCTCGCGACCAGCATCGAAGGCTCGATCGTGGCCGTGTATCCGAAATCCGGGCCATAGGTGGTGAGCGCCTTCGAGGCGTCGGTCACCACCAAGCGCACGCGCTCCGTGATCTCGCGGGCGCTGGCGATCTCCGCGCATTTCCACAGAAACGTCTCCGCTTGTTGATGGAGCTCGAAGCGGCTGTCCTCGCGCAGCCAGCCCACCGCCGCCTTCAGTGCGAGAGTCGCTCCGCCCAGCAGGTGGGTGCTGAGCCGCGGCAGATAGACCACGTGGTCGACCTCGCGCAGCAGGCTCGGGATCATGAGCGGACCCTTCCAGTGATCCGCGTTCTGGCTCTCGCCGGCGAAGTAGGCGTCGTAACCGGGCTCCTCGAAACCCGCGATCTCGGCGCCGCCTGCGAGCGCCGCCTGATCCAGCCCGTTCTTCGCCAGCGTCTCGCGGGTGCTGCCGCGCTGCTTGGTGGGCTGATGGTGCACGAACTGAACGCCCGGGTGATCCGCCAGAATCACGCGGCCGGCACCTTCGGCGCGCAGGATGCGCGCCATGGCGGTCACCAGCTCGGGCCGCGTGGTGGCGGGAAACGGATTGGGCGAGTTGGACGCGACCTTGAGCAGCACCCGATCGCCGCGGCCGAGCCAGCCCAGCCCACCCAGCTCGTCGATCGCGTTTCGCGCCGCAGCTTCGACCGCTACGGCATCCGCCGGTGCTTGCATCGGCGCCAACACCACCCGCGCACCGCGCCCGTTTCCGCTCATGTTCGCGTCTCCCTCGTCCGAGCCACACGCGGGCAGCACCGCGCTGACGGCGGCCGCCGTCACGGTGCCCAGCAGCTCACGCCGCGTCCACGCTCGCTCGACCGTCATGTCTGCCTCCGATGTGAGCGGTCGCAGCCTATCTGCGATGGTCGAGCGCGTCCGCCGCGCCAGCGCGAGGGTAGCCGTCGCTCGTGCTCGTCCGCGTCGCAGCGGCAACCAGGAAGCGGTAGTCGTGCGTCGCCTCGATGCGGCATCGCGCTTGCGACACGGCGCAGTCGCACGCTCGGGTCGCGGTTTTTCCGCGCAAGATCGGGCGTGGCTGTGTCTCTCGGCGCACGGTGCCGTGGACTGGGAGACACGACGACGGGGAGGGTGAGGGATGCGCTCGGTAGGCGATCGGCTCTGCATCGGGATCGGCCTCGGCCTCGGGGTCGCGATGGTGCTGGTTTCGGTGCAAACGTCGTTTGCCGACGAGCACGCGATCACTCGGCTCGCTCGTCGGCTGCAACGGACTCCGATCGAGATCGAGACCGAGATTCCCGAGACCGCGCGGCCGCTCTTCGAAGCGCTGCGCGATGCGGTGCGCGACTGGGCGATCGCCCAGGTTCAGGCAGGGCGGATCCCCGCGTTCGCGGACGATCCGATCGATGAGGCGCTGCAGGCGGAGCTGGACGCACTCGTCCCAACACGCACGGACGAAAGCGACTTCCGTTACGGAGCATCGGTGCAGGTCGCGGTCGAGCAGGTCTCCGGTCGGCCGGAGCTGGTCGCGGTTCAGGTCACCCTTGACGTGCCGTACGGCTGCGACACCTCGCTCACGTTGCTCGAGTACGGCGATGGCGGGTGGCAGCGCGTCCTCGCGGATCGATCGGACGCGCCGGCCACGATCGACGATGCGTGGTGCGACTTCGCGTATGCGGTCTCGGCCCGAGACGCGCTGGGCGACTACTTCGTGGTCACCGCCAACGTGAATCCGTGGCCGACCTCGAATTGGCAGTCGCTGCGCTGGCACGTCCTCAGGCCGGGGGTCACCGTGGGCGCGCCGCAAGTGCTCGCCAGCAGCAGCGACATGCTTTTCATCGATAGCGACCCGGTCTTCGAGCTGTCGATCGCGAGCAACTCCTTTTCGCTCGATTTCGTCACCGATCACGGCTGTGACATCGACGATGGCTTCACGCACAAGCGACGAACGTTCGTCGTCGTCGGGGCGCAGGTCGCGGAGCAGTGGCGGGCTGGCGCGCGCGGCTTGTGCACGTTCTTTCCCGACTGGATCTCAGCGCCGTGGCCGGAAGCGGCGAGCTGGGCCGATCCGAACGCGTCGCCGAACGTGGAACGCTGGCACGAACGGTTGCGCGCCTGGAACCACGAGATCGAGCTATTCGATGCGAGCATCGGTGAAGCACGAAAGTGCGCGCGCGATCCCGAGCGGATGCAGGCGCAAGTCGATCTGCGCGCCGGATGGCGGCGAGTTGGAGCCGATGTCGAGGCGCAGTCGGTGCCCGGCGCCCCGCGCGCGCTCTTCGTCGCGCTGCGTGTGCGCGACGGTGAGCCGCGTGTCACGGACATCGCTTCGACGCCTGCCTCTGGCTGCCCGGGCTACGAGTCACCGGGATGAGGGCGTCGCGTGGCGCGCTCATCCTTGCGTTCTGCGTCCTCACCGCCGCCAACGCGGCGCCATCCTCCGTTGGGGACCTCGCCCGACGCCTCCAATCGATTCCGGTCCCCATCTGGGCGGAAGTGCCCGCCGAGGCCCGCCCGCTGCTCACCGAGCTCAAGCACGAGATTCGCGATCGGGCGCTCGATTCGATCAGTCGCGCCTACCGCGAGGGTGAGGATCCACGCTCGCTCGGAAATGAGCTGCAACTCGCGTTCACCGCGGACATGCCCTCGTCGCCGCACTGTGGCCCACTGTCGGGGCGCTACGGCTGTGACGCGTCGGTCGAGATCGAACACCCGGATGGGCACCCGGAGCTGTTGGCAGTGATCGTGACGGTGGGGATCCCCTGCTTCGGCGATTCGTCGCTCTACCTGGCCGAGCGTGGAATCACCGGGTGGCGCTGGGTCCTGGAGTCGGAGCGAACCGATTACACAGACATTTCGGAAGCGCAGCGGCTTGCGTTCTACGCCGTGTCTCCGCGCGATTCCGCGGGGCGGTTCTTCGTGGTGGAAGCTGGAAAGCGGCCCCAGTGCGGCTCGAGTTGGTTTCAGATTCGCTACGCCATCGAGCGACCCACGCTCGATTCGCACCGGCCAGCGGTGCTCCATCGCGGCGAGTTCACGAACCACGGCGATTGCTGCGCGTCCTGGCTCGCAAGCGACTCCGTCACGTTGTCGTTCGACGACTACGCCCCCGTCGAGCTCGAAGAGGTCAATCTGCTGACGCAGCAGGTTGCGCGCGACGGAGTCTCGGCGCCGTTCGTGCTCGACCCGCAAGCGTTCCTGCAGCCGTGGCTCGCGGCGCCGTGGACGCATGCAGCGCGGCGCCTGGCGCCGAACGCATCGGCGGACGAAATCCGCGGCTGGCACGACGCGCTTGCGTCCGCGATCGCACGCTCGGAGATGTCGGTCGAGGCGGTTTCCTTCGATGAGCCTCGACCGTGTCGGCCGGACGGCCGGACACAGGAATTCTCGATCGGCTATCCGGCCGCGCTCATCGAGCGCTCGCTGGGCGGATCGGCTCAGCTCGGCTATTCGCTGCCGGAGCGGCTCTATGCTCGTCTGCACATCGACGCCGAGGGCGCTCAGGTCGAGCGCCTCGCGGCCGCGCCGGATCCAGCCTGCGGTCCCACGGAATGACCCCGGTCGGCGTCATGGACAGGCGCACTTCGAGCTCGATGCGAGGCTCGAGCCGCCTGCGGTTGGAAGAGCGCGCGATCCGTCGGCAAGGAGATGAATCCGTGTGCTCCGCGATTTCCGATGAAGGGCTCGCATGCGATTCTGGGTTGCGATTCGGGTGATGAAGGATGCGCCACAAGACCTATCTATCGAGCGAGGACCAGTGGGACCGGTCGGTGGCGCTGGTGCTCGAGCACTGGCAGCGCAATCGCACGGAGCCGAGACTCGACGACTTTCGGACGGCGCTCGGTGTGATCGCGGTGCCGCACCGGTTGCTGTGTCCCGGTGACATCGTCTTCGTCGTCTGCAACAACGGCGCGGCGAAGCGTTATCCGGTGTGGGCGGTCTCTTCGAAGGGGTACGAGATCCGCGGGCTGTATCTCACGTTCCAGCTCTGACGGGGACACAAGCAGCGACCAGGGGGCCCACTCCGACTCGTCGATCTACCCGGTGATTTGGTCGGAAAGCGGCCAGATCACCCGGTCGTTCGACGGTTCGCCGT
>CAYUSL010000225.1:7346-9583 GCA_964447125.1 uncultured bacterium
GTCGCGGAAGTTCGCTGCCCAGGTTGCGTCGTGTGAGGTGGCGAAGCTCAGGAATCGGGCGCGCGCCTCCTTGTTGAAGCGCACGTGGGTGCCGTGGCGCTCGGCGAAGCGTTCGAGCTCGTAGTCGAGGTTGGGCTCGATGTCCTCGGGGCGCTCGGCCAGCGACGGCAGCCGAAACGTCCAGAGGTTGAGCCGCGCGAGGAGGTCATCGCGGAAGCGGCCGGCGCGGGCGTCGTGGGCGAGGTCGCGGTTGGTGCCGCAGATGAGCTGGAAGTCGCTCGCGGTCTCGCCATCTGCGCCGAGAGGGCGGAAGCGCTTGGTCTCCAGCGCGCCGAGGAGCATCGCCTGCTCCTCCACGCCGAGCTCGCCCACCTCGTCGAGGAAGAGCACGCCGCCGTTGGCCTGGCGCAAGAGGCCCTCACGTGCGCCGACGGCGCCGGTGAACGAGCCGCGCTCGTGGCCGAAGAGGGCGGACATCGCGCCATCGCCGCGAATGGTGGCGCAGTTCACGTCGACGAAGGCGCCAGCGATCTGCCGGCGCTCGCGCTTGAGCTCGTGGATCCGCCGCGCCAGACGTGATTTGCCGGCGCCGGTGGGGCCGAGCAGCAAGAGCGGCGACTTGGACGCGATCGCCACCCGCTCGATGCGCTCGATGAGCGCGTTGAACGCGGCATTGCGGGTGTCGATGCCGGATTTGAGAAAGCTCAGCGCGTCCTGCTGGCGCTTGCGGAAGCGATCGGCGATGGGATCGTAGCGTGAGAGATCGAGGTCGATGATGCGGAATTCGGCTCCGCGGCGCCGGTTTCCGCCCTCGGGCGGCGATGTCTGGATGAGCTTCCCAGGCACCGCCCGCGACTCGGCGAGAAGGAAGAGGCAGATCTGCACCACGTGGGTGCCGGTGGTGATGTGGACGAGGTAGTCCTCGGCTTCGAGGTCGAACGGGTAGTCCCGCGCCCAATCGGAGAGCGCACCGTAGACCTGGCCGAAGTCCCAAGGATCACCGAGATCGATCCGCTGCTGGCGCACTTCGGTCTCGGGCGAGACCAGCGCGATGTCGTCGCTCACGCGCTTCACCAGCTTGGTGAACTGACGCTGGTGCAAGAGCTCGAAGCGATCGATGAGCAGGTCGTCGTGCTGGAAGAGGCTGACGGTGGGACGCCATTCGTTCCAGCGGTCCGACCCCATGCCGCGGTCGAGCATCGGGCCGATCATGCCGATCGCCACGGTCTTGCGTGGCCTGGCTGTGTTCATATCGTATTTATACAAACAGATAGTCAGTTGATTCAATGAGATCGCTATCTCGCGAGCGGACGTTTTGTAGCGGGGTGGGGGATCCCATCGACTCTGCGTAATCGCTCGCAGTTTCGCGCGCTCGCGAGCCTCGACTCGTCTGGCATCGCGCTCGCAATCCATCCCCGTCGTTAGCCCATCGCTCACGAACGGAAGGTGGATCATGGCAAACCGACATCTCTTTCGATCGCTGATCGCGAACCTGTTGCCGCCCGCGAAAGCACGCAACGAAGAGGGCGCTCCGGCTTACGCGCTCTCGCCCGAGCAGGCGCTGGCTCAGTACGTGTGCACCGGCTGCCTGAACGGCACGTTCTACGCGAGCGCCGAGACTCAGCTCGCCAAGATCCAGGAGCTGTGTGGCGCCGTGGCGCCCGAGTTCGTCGCCAAGCTCGCGCTCTACGCACGCCGCGAGGCCTACATGAAGGACACACCGGCGCTCTTGTGCGCGGTGCTGTCGGTGAGCGCGCCAGAGCTTGCGGAGATCGTGTTCCCGCGAGTGATCGACAGCGGCAAGATGCTCCGGAACTTCGTGCAGATCGTGCGCTCGGGCGTGGTGGGCCGAAAGTCGCTGGGCTCGCGGCCGAAGCGGTTGGTGCGAGCGTGGCTTGCGGGACGTACCGCGGAACAGCTTCTGCGCGCGTCGGTGGGGAATCAGCCCTCGCTCGCCGACGTGATCAAGATGGTGCACCCCAAGCCCAAGTCGGCGGCGGAAGCCGCGCTCTTCGGCTACTTCCTCGGCCGGGTCGTGGACGAGAACGCGCTGCCCGAAGCGATTCGCGGTCTGGAGGCGTTCAAGCGCGGTGAAACCCGCTCGGTGCCGGATGTGCCGTTCGAGCTCTTGACCGCGCTCGAGCTTGGACGACCGGAATGGAGCGCGATCGCCCGGCGCGCGAGCTGGCAGATGACCCGCATGAACTTGAATACCTTCGCGCGCCACGGGGTGTTCG
>CAYUSL010000226.1:0-9531 GCA_964447125.1 uncultured bacterium
CAGGACGCTGGGTTCTGGCCCCAGTAACCGAGGTTCGAATCCTCGTCCCCCAGCCAGATGCACGGCGGTGAGACGCCGTGACTCGAGAAGGCTGCGATTGAATCAGGATCGCAGCCGTGGGTGACACGGGCGGAACCAAACGATCCGAAACACGCTCGATCGGCACCCAGCGATTCGAGTGATGAATGAGAGCACCACCTACGTATCAAGTCGCATCGGTCCCATCGTCTAGCGGTTAGGATGTCGGCCTCTCACGCCGGAGACACGGGTTCGAGTCCCGTTGGGATCACCACTTCAACCATCGTCGAGCTGCTGACTTCTTCGTGGAAGCAACCGCTTCGCGGTCGTGCATGACACGACCAGCCGCTCGACTGCAGCGCCGCCGCTGCTCGCGCATACCCCGACGAGCGACGCGATCACGACTCGCGGCGTACATCGGGGCGTGGCTGTTGGCGACGCTGGGCGGCGCAGAGATCGCGCGAGCGCGCGTGGATGCCCAGACATTTCATCCGGTGTTCGACGGAAACGGCTGGATCGGCACCAGCTCGACCGCCACACTGCCTCAGGGTGTCTTCGGATTCGGCGCCTTTCTGAGCTACGCGATGGATCCGATTCAGAGCGAAGGCTCGGTCGGACCCAGCAGCAGCAACAGCGCCGTGACCACCGACCTCGTCACGGTGGACCTCTTGGCTGCGGCGGGGATCCTGCCGGGTTGGGACGTCGGCATCGATCTGCCGCTCTCCACGATCCGCAACGTGGCGTTCGCGCGTGATCTCGACGAGTTCACGTTCGGCATCGGCGACGTACGTCTCGGCACCAAGCTCACGCTCGTCGAGCGCGCAGCGAGCGGGGCTGGGCTCGCCCTGCGCGGCGAGGTGACGATCCCGAGTGGCGATACCAAGAACTTTCTCGGCGAGGAAGGCGTGACGTTCTCGCTCGGCGCGGTCGGCGAGCTGGCGTTGGGGCCACTCGATGCCGCGCTCGATCTCGCTTATCTCTACCGCAACGAATCCGAGGGGCTGGGGGACGCGGCCACGTTGCGCGCTGCCCTCGCGTGGCCGATTCCGTCGCTCGCGCTGACGCCGGTCGTCGAGCTTCGTGGCTCGTCCACCTTCGATGGTTTTTTCTCGGACGAGGAAGCCAGTCCGATCGAAGCGCTGGTGGGCGCACGCTGGGTGATCGGCGAGTCGTGGTTCGAGCAGGCGGGGCTCGCCAACAGCGGCCTTGCCCTCACCACCGGCGTCGGCTTCGGGTTGAACGCGGGGATCGGTAGTCCCGAGCTGCGCGCAGTGTTCGGTATCTCACCTGTGGTGGCACGTTCCACGGCCGCGCGGCGGGAGGCTGCGCCGAGCGCGACGCTCAGCGCCGAGCCCGACGTCCAGGTCGAGGCCGAGCCGGAGAACGATCGAGACCGCGACGGCGTCGCCGACGACGTGGACGTCTGCCCCGGGCTGCCGGAAACGCGCAACGCTTACCTCGACGACGATGGCTGTCCCGACGTGCCGCCTCACGCCGAACCCGTCGCGCGCGAGCTCGCGCCGATCGCTGCGCCGCCGCTCGGGAGCCCCGTCGCGGTGCCCGACGCGTATCCGCCGATCCACTTCGAGTCGTCGCGCGGCACGCCCGACGCCGACTCGCGAGGCACGCTCGAGCGGCTCGCGCGAGCGCTCAAGCTGGATCGATCGCTACGCGTGAGGCTCACGGGCCATTCGGATGCCTCGGGTGATGCGGGCGCGAACCGAGCCCTGTCTCGTCAGCGCGCCGAGCAGGTCCGGCGCAGCTTGCTCGAGCTGAGCGGTGTGAGCCCGAATCGCGTGATCGCGGAAGGCCGCGGCGACGACGAGCCGGTCGCGAGCAACGCGGATGCATCGGGTCGGGCGCGCAACCGACGCGTCGAGATCGAGCTGATTCGGCCCGAGTAGCTCGCGTGGCCGAGTCGAGAGTGGCCGTGACCGCGGCGACCGGCTAGGTTGCCCGTGTGCTCGCGTCTACGGGATTTTGCCGAGGAAGGGTCGTTCGCCCATGAGCCCAAGCTCGCGCAAGTCCGCGGCGGATTCCCAGGGCGAGTTCCTGGTCGAGGCTGGCGATTTGCTCGATCGCATCAACGCCAAGCTACTCTCGCTGGCCGCTCTCGAGACCGGCCAGACCGCAGCCCCAGACGTCCTCAACGACATCTTTCGCGCTGCGCACAGCTTGAAGGGGCTCGCCGGGATGTTCGGATTCCCGGTGGTCGCGAGCGTCAGCCACGAGCTCGAGAGCCTGCTCGACAGCTTGCGGTTCGGGCGTCTGTCGCTGGCACGTGACGTGCTGGACGTGCTCTTCGACGGCGTCGAGCTGCTGACGTCGTTGCTCGCCCAACGCGAGTCCGGTTCCGGTGCGAGTGCCAACGTCGCCGACCTCGAACGGCGCATCGCGACCCTCCGCAAGGCCGAGCGCGACATCGATCGCAGCGCCATCTTCGCGCGACACGCCATCGATTCCGAGCTGATCGGGGTGCTTTCCGAGTACGAGCAACACCGTCTCGCGGAGAACCTCACCGCCGTGGATCGAGGCGTGTGGCAGGTGGCGGTGAGCTTCGACCTCATGACGTTCGACACCGGCCTCCTCGAGACGCTCGAGAGCCTGCGTCGCGTGGGTGAAGTGGTCGCGTCGGTGCCCGACACCGAGGCCATGGGTGGTGATCGCATCGGCTTCAAGATCTTGGTCGGGGCGCGGCTCGGGGAAGGCGAGGCGGAGACCGTGCTCGCGGGCGAGGGGCGAAAAATCACCCGCCTGCGGACTCCCGCGCCGCCGCCGGTCGCGGCTGCGCCAGTCGCCGAGGCGACGAACAGCGCCGCCGAAGACGTTCGCCGCGGCTCGGTTTCGAAGGCCGAGGAATCGCGCGGCGCTGGTGAGCCCGAGGCGATTCGCGTCGACCTGCCGCGCCTCGACACCATGCTCCATCTCGCCGGCGAGCTGCTTCTCAGCCGTTCCGAGGTTGGGCGCATCGCCGAGGATGCGCGGACGGGTACGATCTCGCGCCAGCTCGGCGACGAGCTTTGGCGTGCGAGCCAGCTCCTCGAGCGACGACTGCGCACCCTCGAGGAGCTCATCCTCGACATCCGCATGGTCGCGCTCGATCGGCTGTTCGAGCGCTTGGCGCGCACGGTGCGCCGCGTCGCTCGCGATCTCTCGAAGGAGGTCGAGCTCGTGACCGCCGGCGCCGACACCCGACTCGACAAGCGTGTGGTCGAAGGCCTGGCGGACCCGCTGATGCACCTCATCCGCAACGCGATCGACCACGGCCTCGAAACGCCGCAGCGACGCACAGCCGTCGGCAAGAAGGCCACGGGATGCGTCCGGCTCGCGGCACGTCAGCAGGGTGGGCACGTGCTGGTCACGGTCGAAGACGACGGGCGAGGTGTCGACTGGGACGCGGTCCGCTCGACGGCGGTGCGGCGCGGCTGGCTGGCCGCGGATGCGCAGCCGACGAACGACGAGCTGGTCGATCTGCTCTGTCGCCCCGGCTTCAGCACGCGGGAGGTCGCCGACGAGGTCTCCGGCCGCGGCGTCGGATTGGACGTGGTGCGCAGCCAGATCGAAGCGCTCCACGGGACGATTCGTCTCGACACCGATCTCAACGTGGGCACGCGGGTCACGCTGACGGTGCCGCTCACGATGGCGCGAGTGCGCGCGCTGATCGTCGCCGTGGGGGAGCAGAGCTACGCGTTGCCGCTCGACGCCGTCGAGCGCAGCGTCGAGCTCACGTCCGAGGACGGGCCGCCGTCAGCCGGGGGCGCCGACGCCAAGGATCCGGTGACGTCGCGCGTGGACCTGGCCCGGTTGCTCGGAGTCGCCGCGAGATCGCGGGAGACCGACACGCGATGGTTGGTGATCCTGGGGCTCGGCAGTGAGCGGGTCGGCGTGGTCGTCGATGCCGTCGAAGGTCAACAGGACGTACTGGTGCGCGACGCCGGTCCGCTGGTGTCGCGCATGCGCGGCATCGCGGGCGCGGCCGAGGTTGGCCAGGGGCGCACGCTGCTGTTGCTCGAACCGACCGTGCTGCTGGAAGAGGGGATGCGCGCCGAGCGGCCTGGCTCATGACCGTCGTGCCGGAGCTCGCCACCGATGGAGCGCTCTTCGCCGCTGCGCCCCGTAGCGGCGAAGCCGTCGGCACCCAGCGCGATCTCTTGTTGGTGGAAGCGGCCGGTGTGCTGCTCGCCACTGCGCTCACCGACGTCGAGGAGGTCGCCCGCGTTCCGGCCAACATCACGCCGGTACCCGGTGCACCGGCCTCGTTGGTCGGTGTGATCCAGTGGCGTGGCCGCGTGGTCCCCGTCATCGATCTGGATCGTTTTCTCGGAATCGTCGGCGTCGAACCCGTCGCGCGACGCACCCTGATCTTGGTGCCGTTCGAGGACGCGTCGGTGGGCATCGTCGTCGATCGGCTGTTGGGTGCCTGCCGTGTGCCGGCGTCGGCGATCGTCGAAGGGTGCGTTGCCCACGGGCCGGCGGCAGCTCTCGACCACGTCGGTGCGCTCGAGCTCGCGCCTGAGCGGCTCGACGAGAGCTCGCACGTGCCGCCGACGGTGCGCGAGCGCTGCCGCGTCCCGATCGTGCGCCTCGAGAGCACCGTACGCGAGGTCGAGCGCGCCGTGCCCGAGCGGTTCCCGGGAGCGCGCGGCGAATGATCGAGAGATCGGCTGCGGTCGCAACCCATCCCGCCGCATCCGAGGGCTTCTTGCTCGTTCGAGTCGGCGCGTTCCACTCTGCGTGGCCGGTCGACCAGGTGCGCGAGGTCCGGTTGCCGGCGCCGCTCCTGCCCGACCCACGGTTGCCCGGATTCGTGAGCGGCGCGCTGATCGTGCGCCGCCGCTTGGTACCCGTCGTCGATCTGCGCGAGCGCTGGGGGAGCGAGCCGTCGCGGGTAGGCACCGGGCGAATCGTGCTGACCCGTGTGCTGCCTTTCGTCGTCGGGTTCGTCGTGGACGAAGTGTTGCGCGTGGTGCGAGGCGTCGCACGCGCTGCGTCGCCGGATCTCACCGATCCGTGTGCGGTCGATCTCCGTGCGGTGCGCGGTGCGCTGCTCGTTCCGCGAGCGAAGGACCTCGAGGTGGACCAGGCTTTCGTGGTCACGCCCAGCGACATTCTGGACGGTGACGAGCACGCCGAGCTGGCTGCGCTCGCGGGCGCGAGCCCTGCATGAACCGGCTCCTCACCCGCCCAGCTCGGTCATTGCATTCGCCTGGACCGCTTCCTATTCTTCGCCGATTCTTCGCGCACATCCCCGAATTCGCGAATCGCAACCGCCATGGAACGTGAACGAGAGCGCTATCAGCCCGACGTGATCGAGGCGAAGTGGCAGCAGATCTGGGAGCGCGAGCAGGCGTTCCACGCGCGCGAGGCCTCCGAGCGCCCCAAGTTCTACTGCCTCGAGATGTTTCCCTACCCGTCGGGCCGCATTCACATGGGCCACGTGCGGAACTACGCGATCGGCGACGTCATCGCGCGCATCCGTCGCATGCGTGGCTACGAGGTGCTGCACCCGATGGGCTGGGATGCGTTCGGGTTGCCTGCCGAGAACGCCGCCATCTCGCGCGGCATCCACCCCGCGCGCTGGACCCGAGACAACATCGATTTCATGCGCGCCCAGCTCAAGCGCCTGGGGTTTTCGTACGACTGGGATCGAGAGCTCGCCACCTGTGATCCCAGCTACTACCGCTGGGAGCAGGAGGTGTTCCTCGATCTCCTCGAGCGAGGCCTCGCCTATCGCAAGCGCGCGATCCTCAATTCGTGTTCGAAGTGCGGCACGGTGCTCGCGAACGAGCAGGTCGTGAACGGCATGTGCTGGCGCCACACCGATCTCCCCGTGACCCCGCTCGAGCGCGACGTGTGGTTTCTGCGCATCACCGCGTACGCCGAGGGATTGCTCGAGGGCCTCGATTCGCTCACCGAGTGGCCGGAAGCGGTGCGCACGATGCAGCGCGAGTGGATCGGCAAGAGCCACGGAGCGCGCGTCAAGTTCCCTCTCGCCGATCGTGACGAAGACTTCGTGGAGGTCTTCACCACCCGTCCGGACACGCTCTACGGCGTCACGTTCATGAGTCTTGCGCCCGAGCATCCGCTGGCGCGCCAGCTCTCCGCCGGGACGGCGCAAGAAGCGCCGGTTCGCGAGTTCATCGAGCGCGCGCTGCGCGAGGACAAGCGGCTGCGCGGCGCCGAGGGCACCACCAAGGAAGGTGTCTTCACCGGCGGGTATTGCGAGAACCCGCTCACTGGCGAACGGGTACCGATCTACGTGACCAACTTCGTGGTCTACGAGTACGGCACCGGTGCCGTGATGGCGGTGCCCGCCCACGATCAACGCGACTTCGAGTTCGCGAAGGTCTACGGGTTGCCGATTCGGGTGGTGATCCAGCCCGAGGACGCGGCGCTGGTCGCCGAGCCGCTCGCTGCGGCGTTCGAGGGGCCCGGCACGATGGTGGCATCGGGAGAGCTCACCGGCACTCCCAGTGAAGCGGGGAAGCGAGCGGTCGCCGCCAGGCTCGAATCCCTCGGACGTGGCGGTCCGGAGATCACGTTTCGGCTGCGCGATTGGGGCATCTCGCGCCAGCGCTATTGGGGCACGCCGATCCCGGTGGTCCACTGCGATTCGTGCGGCATCGTGCCGGTTCCCCGTGAGGAATTGCCGGTGGTCCTGCCCGAGGATCTCGATCTGCTCGAGAACGGCCGTTCGCCACTGCCCGCGACCGAACGCTTCTACCGGGTCCCGTGTCCGCGCTGCGGCCAGGCGGCGCGCCGTGACACCGACACCATGGACACGTTCGTGGAGTCGAGCTGGTATCAGCTCCGCTTCACCAGCCCGGACCTGCGTGACGCGATTTTGGACGAGCGGGTCGAGCGCTGGGCACCCGTCGATCAGTACATCGGTGGCATCGAGCACGCCTGCCTGCACCTCATCTACGCGCGCTTCTTCACCCGCGTGCTCGCGGACCTGGGGCGCGTGAGCTTCCGCGAGCCTTTCACGGGGCTGCTGACGCAGGGCATGGTGCTGAACCGGACCGTCGACCGCGTCACTGGTGACGAGCGCTGGTTCAAGATGAGCAAGTCGCTCGGCAACGTGGTGGATCCGGACGAGATGATTCGCGACTACGGCGCCGATGCCGTGCGGCTCTTCATGCTCTTCACCGCTCCTCCGGAGAACGACCTCAAGTGGAGCGACGAGGGCATTCGCGGTGCGAGCCGCTTCGTGACGCGATTGTGGCGCGGGGTGCTGGAAGAGCTGGACGCGTTGCGCGAGGCCGCAGTGCCCGCGTCGATCGACGGGCTCGAGGGTGCCGATCTGGTGCTCTATCGCAAGACCCACTGGGCCATCGACCGCGTCACGCGCGACGTGGATGCGCATTACCAATTCAACACCGCGATCGCCGCGCTCCACGAGCTCGCGAACGTGCTGGCGGAGCCGGGCGCAACCGCCGGCGTGCGTCGACTCGCTTACCAGTCTCTGATTCAGTTGCTGCATCCGTTCGCGCCCCACGTCACCGAGGAGCTCTGGCAGCGTCTCGGCGCGACGTCGGGCTTGATCTTCCAGGCGTGGCCGGTGGCCGACCCTCGGGCGCTCACCTCCGACGAGGTGCTGCTGGTGGTGCAAGTGAACGGTAAGCTGCGGGGTAGAGTGACCGTGCCGGCAGCCGCATCGGAGGAAGATGTGCGCGCCACGGCGCTCGCCGACGCCAAAGTGAAACCCTTCCTCGACGGTAAGACGATCCAGAAGGTGGTCGTCGTTCCCGGTCGCCTCGTGAACGTGGTGGTGCGATGAGGCTTGGTCGCCGGGCCGGGTTGGTCGCGTCCCTGCTGAGCTGGTTTCTGGGCGCGAGCGCCTGCGGTTACCAGTTCCAAGGGACCGGCAACGCGTTGCCGCCCGACGTGAAGACCGTGGCAATCCCGATCTTCCGGAACGACAGCGATCTGGAAGGAGTGGAGCTCGACTTCACCGAGGCGCTCATCCAGCAATTCGTGCGCGGCCGCCAAGTGCGCATCGTGGATGACGTCGCCGACGCCAACGCCGTGGTGAAAGGCCTGGTGCGGCGGGTACGCGTGCGCGCGGTCTCGTTCTCGGAGACCGACGAGGCGCTCGAGGCGCAGATGACCGTGGTGCTCGCCGTCTCGCTGGAGCGCGCGCGCGACGGCAAGGTGTTGTGGGCGGACAACGGTGTGAGCGACAAAGAGGAATTTGCCGTTACCGCAGGCGCCGTGGTGACGCGCTCGCCCGAGTTCATCGGGCGCTCGTCGACCTTCAACAACCTCGACGACATCGAGGTCACGCAAGAGGAGTCGACAGCCGCCGTCGAGCGTCTGTCGCGGCGCATGGCGAAGTCGATCTACTCGCGCATGCTCGAAGACTTCTGACGGCTCGCGCCGCCAGCCATTGCCGAGTCAGGCGCGTCCCTCACTACCGCGATGTGCAGATGGTTCGAAAGGCGGGCTCTGGAGGCTTGCCCAGGTCGGCTCTGCAGCAACGGGCGAGCACGGAGCGGTGGAGACGAAAACGGCGTCTCGGATCGTGTCCGAGGCGCCGTTACGATCTGTCGGGTGCCTCGCGCTTCGAGGCTAGCCGGTGGATCAGCTCTTGGCCGTGGCCTTGGCGGCCGCTTGGCGAGCCAGCCGGCTCGCTCGGCGTGCGGCATTCCGCGGATGCACGACACCTTTGCGGGCTGCGCGTGCCAACTCGCTCTCGGCCGTGCGTGCCGCGCTCACCGCAGCGGTGGCATCGGTTCCTTCCAGGGCTTCCCGGGCCTTCTTCACGAAGGTGCGGACGCGCGCACGCACCTTTCGGTTGCGTGCCTGCCGCTTGAGACTCTGACGATTGCGCTTGAGGGCTGAAACGTGATCCGCCACGAGGACGCCTCCGAAAAAAAACCGCGCGAAACGCGGCGCAAAACACCAAGATAAAGCAGACGATGGCGCGCAGTGTCAACCCGAGCCCATGCTGGAGGCCGCGATCGGAGCTCGCCGCCACCCAGGCGGGTCTTTCGCCGAGGGCACCGTGAGCGAAAACCAGCGCGTGGTGCGTGCTGCGGGGCTGGTTGCCGGGGTGACCCTGCTGAGCCGCTTCCTGGGGATGTTCCGGGATGTGGCGATTGCGCACGCATTCGGCGCGACGCCTGCGGCGGACGCGTTCTGGGTGGCACTGCGCATTCCCAACACCCTACGGCGCTTGCTGGGCGAAGGCACGCTCACGGTCGCCATGGTGCCGGTGTTGCGCGAAGCGCGCAGCCGCGACGGCGACGCGCGCGCGCTCGGCATCGCGCGAATCACCTGGTCCTTCTTCTTGCTGGTGGTGCTCGCGGTGGGCATCGCGGGGTCCGTCGCTGCGCCGCTGGTGGTGCGGGTGCTGGCGCTCGGCTTCGTGCGTGATCCGGAGCGGCTCGCCCTCGCCACTCAATTACTCCACGTGACGTTCCCGTACCTCGTTTTCATCGGGCTCGTAGGACTCTTGCAGGGCGTGCTCAACGCCTTCGACCGCTTCTTCCTGCCTGCCTTCCATCCGAT
>CAYUSL010000227.1:0-7188 GCA_964447125.1 uncultured bacterium
CGCTGTGCGTGGTCGGTCATCACACCGCGTGCGCCGAGCTCACGGTGCCCTTCTTTCGCGACAGGACCTTGCAGTTCTCGGGCCTGCTCGCGTGGCTCATGTGGCGTGGCATCTACGTGAGCAAGCTGCCGGGGCTCGAGCGCAAGGTGCGCGTGCTCCTCGACTGGATCATCGAGCTCTTCTTCCCGCGCGACATCGTGCAGACCATCGAGCTGCGCTGAACGCGCCCCGAGGACGTCGATGAAACGAAGCGAGCTTTCCGCGAGCGCCGAAGGGCGCCTGATGCTGGCGGTCGGTGCCGTGGTGGGCGCGCTCGGCGGCTGGGCCTACGCGCGCCTCACGCAGCGTTCGGACCTGGAAGGCGTGGTGACGGGCGCCGTCTACGGCGTTGGCCTGGCGGCGTTGGGCGGGGATCGGCTCGCGAGCCCCGGCGCCGGCCTCGTCTGGGGGCTCGGCTACGCGTTTCTGCTGTGGGTCGCGTGGCCCGCGGGCTTGATGGCGCTCAGAGAAGGCGACGGCTCCGAGCTCTGCACGGTGGATGCGGCGCGCGCGCACTTTCCCGACTTGGTGGCGTACGTGCTGTGCTTCGGCTTGCCGCTCGGCGTCTCGCTCGGAACCGCGAGCACGTTCCGGTCCGCGCCGGGGGCGACGCCGTTCAACGTGTGGCGCGGGATCTGGGTAGGCGGTGGCGCAGGGCTCATCGGCGGCTGGCTCTTCGGTAAGGCGATGGAGAACGTGGACTTCCTACCGCTCGTGGCCGGCGTGATCAGCAAGGACGATCCCGAGATGCTCGGGACGCTGTTGCACGTCGTATTCGCGTTCGTGATCGGGTCCGGATTCGGGCTGCTCTTCCAGCGCGACGTGCGCGGCTTCGGTTCCAACATGGGCTGGGGCGTGGCGTACGGGATGCTGTGGTGGTTCCTGGGGCCGCTCACCATCCTGCCGCTCTGGAGCGGCGAGCCACTCGACTGGTCGAGCGAAGCCGGCTCTCTCTACTTCGGCTCGTTCGTCGGGCACGTGATGTACGGGCTCACGATCGGCCTCACGTTCGCGGTGATCGATCGCTTTTGGGTCTGGTTCTTCACCGAGTCCGACCCGATTCTGCGCGAGCCAGAAGGGCTCGGCTCGCGTTACTTGAGTGCGCTGCGGAACGGCTCAGTCGCGGGTCTCGCCGGTGGGCTCGCGACCGTGCTGCTCGTGCCCGCGAGCGGGCTCGCGCCCAAGCTGGCGATGGTGGTCGGCTCGGACTCGGTGCTGCTCGGCGCCGCCATGCACCTCGTCAGCTCGACGCTCATCGGTGCGAGCTTCGGCGTGCTCTTCCAGTACGAAGCACCCACCGTCAACGCCGGCGTGATCTGGGGACTGCTCTACGGGCTCATCTGGTGGTTCGCTGGGCCGCTCACGCTGGTGCCCGTGATCGGCCTTGGCCATCCCACCTGGAGCACCGCACAGGCGGCCGCCAACCTGCCTGCCTTGGTACTGCACCTCGCGTTCGGCGCGATCATGGCTCTCACCCAGCAAGTGCTCGAGCGCCGCCACGTCGCATGGCTGCTCGTCGATCCACGCGTGGCCGCGCGCGAGGCGCGCCGCATACGTCCCCTCGGCACGCCTGCCCCCGCACTCTGGCTCTTCGCCCTCGGCTTGGGCGTGGTGCTGCCGGTGCTGCTGCCGTAGGACGGATTCCTCGCGGTGGTAATGCGGGCGCAATCTGTTCTATACGCGTCTACACGTAGTCCCGCCCGTATCCACTCGGACTACCGTCCGCGTGACGGATCGATGAGCGTTCGCTGGAAAGCTCGACGAGCGAAACCGACTACCCGTCGAAAGTCTCGCAAGCGATCCCACTGCGCTCGCTCTCGAGGAATCCCATGTCGCGAAGTCGTTTGCTCGGCACGCTGTGGCTCATCACTTTGCTCGGCCCCTGGTCCGGAGACGCGCTCGCCAAGCCGCCCGAGGGCCTGCCCCCACGCGATGGAATCGGATGGGGCAACGATCAGGCGGACGTATTCAATCCATTGCTCGTATCCGGACGCTACGCCGAATACTTCCGTGCGGCGGATCACTGCCCGAGCGCGGGCGCAGCCGCTGGAATTCGCGTGCTCGTGACTGGTTTCGAAGACCTGGCGGCCAAGCCGAACCCCTCCGGCATCGTCGTGGATACCCTCGGCAAGGCGACGTGGTGGCCGTCGGGTCTGGATCGAAGACTCGTCGGCACACGCGATTCCACTCTCGGATCCTCGACGCTCGTACCCACCCTGACGAATCCACCTCAACCGGGGGATTCCAATGCACGGATCACATCGCGCGTGCTCGAGGTGGACGGCACGCGCTTCCAGCTTTGCCTTGCCGTATTGCCGGTCGCTTGGGACCTCGCCGCTGCGATTGCAGTCACCGAGATGGATACCTTCCGGCCGGCCATGGTGTTGCTCACAGGTCGTAGCGAGACCAACGACATCAGCGTTGCATCTAGTGCGGTGAACAAGATGCTGGAGAACGCGTCCGATCACGTTGGGAATCGTGCTGAAGGGCGGATCTTGCCCTACGTCGGCGGCGACGACACGGTTCGCCTCGTGCCGGATTCGTTGCGCGATGCGTCCTCGGTCACGGGCGTGCGATCGCCGGCATGCCTGGTTCGTGAGCTGCGTTGTGGGGGATCGCCGTGCGCGACGAGGCTCGCCATCGAGCCGGCGGGAACGTACATTTGCAACAACCTGGCCTACGCCGTTGCATTCGGCGCCGAGGGTAAGCGCGTTTGCCTTGCATCCCCGGCGCACCCGCAGCGTGCGCACACCGATTGCAGCAACGCCATATTCACTCTGCAGCTCACGGATCTCTCACCCGAACCGGTGGTGAGGTTCGTTCACGTTCCCAAGGGGCTCGATGTGAATGCTGCCAACGTCGAGCGCCTTGCTCGGATGCTCGTCCTCATGATGGCGAACGAGAATCCAACTCGCCCACTGGGGCTCGACTGTGGGGTCTGATCCGCCACTGTCACCCGGAATCCGATGCGCGGACGCCCGTCGAGCTCGTCGTTACGCCGCGTAGCTCTCGTGGCCATGGCGGCCGCGTTGTGCGGCGCTGCGACGACGGACGTTTCGGATCCAGTCGTCGTGAAGGGCGGCTACGATAGTTACGTCGCTGGGGCCGATCACTGTCCCAAGTTCGGCCCTGACGCTCGGCCTCGGATGTTCCTTGCGGGCTTTGCGTCGATGCACGGAAAACTCAATCCCTCCGGCACGGTCATCGACGCAATGTCCAAAGGAACGTTCTGGCCGGGTGGCGTAATCACGGCGACCGCAGGGACGTTCGACACGATCACGGATTCGTCTGATCTCGCGTGCACCGACAATCGTGCCCGAATCGTGTCGCGGGCGCTGATCATCGATGGAGTCGAGTTCACCGCCTGCCTCGCCATCTTGCCGGTGGCCTGGGATCTTGCGGCCGCAATCGTCGTGGACGAGATGGAGCTGTTTCGACCCGATGTCGTCTTGCTCGTCGGGCAAAACGGCAACGACAACGCGTTTCGGATCGAAGCGTTCGCCCACAACGGCACGTCTTCCCCTGCGCTGGACGAGTCCGGGGTGTATGGAAAGCAGAAGGTGTTGCCGTATCCGTTGGATCTAGCGGACGACCTCTACTTCGGCTGGGATGCAGCGATGCTCGCAGCGCGCGTGAGTTGCCTGGTTGGCAATCTCAACTGCTCGAGCCTTCCGTCAGCTACCGCACCGTGCGGCGCATTGCAACCTGGCGGAGGTAGCGGCGGTTTCGTCTGCAACAACGTCGCTTACGTCGCGGTGGTGGCGAAGGCGGGCGTCGAAGTCTGCCTGGCATCACCAATTGGGACGAAGGATGAGGATACCTGCAAGTATGCGACGATCCGCCGAAGAATCGATGTTCCGCTGGCGAACACGATCGTCGGATTCGTTCACCTTCCGACAGATCTGCTTCTCGCAGACCCCGGCAACATCGAATTGACTGCGCGTGTGCTTGCAAGAATTGCTGCTACCGCGAGCCCCCAGGGCACCGTCAACTCGTCTTGCGATCCTTGAGCCGCCGACGCAGGCGGCGATCGAGTCTCTGCAGCGCGCGGACACCGGCGAATGTTCCGGGAAGTGCAACGATCGCCGGCAGCGCGAAGATGGAGCTCATGGTGACGGTTGGGTTGGAGCACCCGGTGACGGCCGCATCGCACCAGCAGTCGCTTCCGGAGCACGTGGGGCAAGCTGGCGAAGTCTGGCCGTTGTATTGCAGGTTGACCCCACCGTTCTCGACGACGCAGTTGTAGTTGTAGTTACGTCCGCCGTATTGCTGCACGACCTCGGTGGTGGTCGTCGTTGCCCCGCCCCCGTGCAGGCAAGTCACGGATTGGCCAGCGCCTACGTTGTTGCCATTCCACTTGATCAGCCCACGCTCCGTTCCGTTCGACTGTGCGGACGCTGGTGCAGCGGATAGAAGCAGGACGATCCCTGTGGCGGCGAGAAGCAGCGAGTCGTGACGCAGGCGCATGTCGAATCTCCTTGGCACGGGGTAGCGGGGACGGCGAAAGCGTCGCAGCGAGTCTCAGCGAGCGCTCAGGGAAAGAAGTTGGGTTGCTTCTCGGGACCTGTATACGCCTCGCAGATGTCTACATTGATCTGGTCGAGGTGCATCGTCTCGTGCAGCAGCTTTCCCGTGGAGTCGAGGCCGAGCGAGCTGGTTCCGGGTTGGTGACTCACCGTACACGCGTGGCCGCTGTAGTTGATCGTGCCAGTGAACCGGAAGGCGATGGTCATTTCAGTGGCATTCGAGCAGTTTGGCGCGTCGGCGACGACACTGAAGGTTTCCCATTGATGCCGGATACCACGGATGTAACGCGAAAGCTGATTCTCTTCGGGTTGAGCCACGCCGCTCCCATCGACGAACTGCTGTTTCCACGGCCAGGAGGTCAACTGGTTCCATCTCTCCGCGTCTGCAGGCCTGCCTGCTGGCTTGACGAACGCTGCGGTACGCTCGAACTGCGGAGACGTCAGCTTGACGAGCTTTTCATAGACCTTCGCATCGTCCGAGTTCCACGCATCGAGATAGGCTTGGAAGACGTCCGCTTGAGCGCTCGTACAGCTCGTTGTGGCAGCCGGAAGGGCGGTAAGCCCCGACCTGCCACCCAACGCGCTGCATCCGGAGAGCACGAGTGAGGTTGACAGCGCGAGCCGCGAGAGGCGTGGAGCTTTCGACATGAGGCACTCTCCTCGAATGGCATGCACTAGGGGTATAACCGACGGGGGCGCGACAATACGTCGGTGCGCGAGGCGAGGTCAAGCGATGTGAAGATTGATGACAGCGACCCGCGGCGTGCGGCTTTCGAGAGCCTCTCGACGAAGCAAGCGCGCAACGTGCTGCTTGGCGCCGTCGTTGCGACGCTCGTCTGCTCGTGCCACTCGCAGGCGCGAGCGGCTGGGCCCGTGGGTGAGGTGGAGTTCGTGCTCAGCTCGCCACCGAGCCCGGTTGGTGCGGGTGCGAGGGCCGTTGGTTTCGGCTCGGCATTCATCGGAATAGCTGACGACGCGACGGCGGCGTCGTGGAACCCGGCCGGACTGAGCCAGCTGGAGCGTCCCGAGGTCTCGTTGGTCGGGCGATTCGGCCTCGGCGTCGACGAGGTCGGCAGCCTTTCGGATTTCAGCGAAGCGAGTGGGTCGCGATCGATCGATGCTGGCACGGACGCGGCTACCGCGCTGGACGTCAACTACCTGAGCGCTGCGGTGCCGTTCTCGTGGGGCGAGCGGAACGTGGTGGTGTCGATGAACTTTCAGCAGCTCTTTTCGTTCGCGCGCGATCTGACGTACGTCGCCGAACCGAGTGGCGACGAGATTCGCTATCGGCAGTACGGTGCGCTCTACGCTCTTTCACCAGCGGTCTCGCTCGAATTGGCCCCTGATCTATCGTTCGGCGGCGCACTCAACGTTCTCGTCGACGATCCGATGCAATCATTTGCCTGGCGGAGTCGATTCACACGTCGAACGCATTCTTCCGCCGGTGAGCCGTTCATCGCGAGTGACCACCCCACGTTCGGCGAGTTTCACGGCGTCAATGCAACGTTTGGCATGTTGTGGAAGCCGGCGTCAGCGGTGTCAGTGGGGTCGGTCGTGAAGCTACCGTTTCAGTCGTCGTTTCTCTTTACCAATCATCTGACGGCGCCCGGTGCAACCGGCAGTAGACGTGAGCATCTGTCGATGCGTTTCCCGCTAGAGTATGGGGCTGGTGTGGCGGTGCATCCAGCCGACTTTTGGACGGTGTCGCTCGACGTGACGCGCGTCGAGTGGGACCAGTTTCGCGTCACGGATGCCGCGGGAAACGAATTCTTGGTCTCGGGCGAGCTCGCAGCTACGGGGAACGTGCCGGGGATCACCACTGTGCGAGCCGGCACGGAGTGGGTCGCGGTTCTCGACGGCGTCCGGTGGTCGTTGCGCGCCGGCGGTTTCTATGACCCCGAGCCGGCGAGTCGGAACAGCCCGGACTTCTACGGTGCCGCACTCGGGACTGGCGTCACGTTCTCGGATTTCAGCGTGGACGTCGCGTATCAGCTCCGCTTCGGTCTCGGGGTCGATCAAGTCAGCACCGTTCGATCCGTCCTCGACATCCCCGCGGCGAAACTCGACGTGTTCCAGCATGCAGTCTACTTGTCGACCGTGTACTACTTCTGAGCACCGATTGATCCGGTAGCCGGCCGTTTGCGCGACTGGCCGGGTCATCGGCCCTGCGCTAGAACCCCTCCGGACTTCGGTCGTCGGGGGGGGTTCGATGCGTATCGTGATCGGCTCGGATCATGCTGGATTCGAGCTCAAGGAAGAGCTTCGCAAGCTGGTGGAGTCGCTGGGGCACGACGTCACCGACGTCGGCACGCACTCGACCGCGTCGTGCGACTATCCGGACTTCGCGGCGGCGGTGGGCGAGTCGGTCGCCGAGGGGAAGGCCGAGCGCGGGATCGTGCTGTGCGGCTCGGGTGTGGGGGCCTCGATCGTGGCCAACAAGGTGCGCGGCATCCGCGCCGGCATCTGCCACGACACGTACTCGGCGCATCAAGGCGTCGAGCACGACGACATGAACGTGCTGGTGGTCGGCGCGCGGATCATCGGTGTCGAGGTCGCGAAGGAAATCGTGCGCTCGTTCCTGGGCGCCGTGTTCAGCAACGAGGACCGCCACCAGCGGCGCCTC
>CAYUSL010000227.1:7288-9528 GCA_964447125.1 uncultured bacterium
TTTACGTTCTCGACTCGACTGACCCGGCGCAGGTGGCATCGTTCGAGCGCACGGTCGGCTACGACCGCACGCTCTTCCTGGTGGCGAGCAAGTCGGGATCGACGCTCGAGCCCAACGTGTTGCATGCGTACTTCTTCGCGCGCGCCGTCGACCGGCTGGGCGCGGTGGAGGCGGGGCGGCGTTTCATCGCCGTCACCGATCCCGGTTCGAAGCTCGAAGCCGAAGCGAAAGCCAAAGGCTTCCGCCACATCGTCCACGGCGAGCCGTCGATCGGCGGACGGTTCTCGGCGCTCTCGCCGTTCGGCACCGTGCCGGCCGCGGTGATGGGGCTCGACCTGGCCGATTTCCTGGCGCGCGCACGGGCGATGACCCGAGCCTGCGCGCCGGACTTCGCCGCGGACCAGAACCCCGGCGTGGTGCTGGGCGCGATCCTCGGCTCCGCCGCCCGTGCGGGGCGCGACAAGCTCACGATCGTCACTTCGCCGGCGATCTACGATCTCGGCGCGTGGCTCGAGCAGCTCGTCGCAGAATCCACCGGCAAGAACGGTCACGCGATCATTCCCGTGGACCTCGAGCCGCTCGCCGCGCCGGCGGCTTACGGCGACGACCGCTTGTTCGCGTACGTGCGCCTCGCGAGCGAGCCTGACGCCGCGCAAGACGCTGCGGTGGACGCGCTGGAAGCGGCGGGGCATCCGGTGGTGCGGCTGGCGATGCCGTCGAAAGCGGATCTCGGCGCCGAGTTCTTTCGCTGGGAGATCGCCACTGCCGTGGCCGGCGCGGTCATGGGCATTCATCCGTTCGATCAACCGGACGTGGAGGCGAGCAAGGTCGCCACGCGTGCGCTCACCTCGGCGTACGAGGAATCGGGATCGCTGCCCTCGGAGGCGCCGGTCTTCGTCGACGGAAACATCGCGCTCTTTGCCGATCCCGCGCACGCAGAGGCCGTCGCCGCAGGCGCGGGGTCGCAGCCCACGCTCGCGTCGTGGCTCGGCGCTCACCTGGCGACCGCCAAGCGTGGTGACTACATTGCATTGCTCGCGTACCTGGAGCGCAGCGAGTCGCACCAGCGCGCGATCGCGGACATGCGGCGACGCATCTTCGAGCGCACGAAGCTGGCGACCTGCGTCGGTTTCGGCCCGCGTTTCCTGCACTCCACCGGTCAGGCCTACAAGGGCGGGCCCAACAGCGGTGTCTTCGTGCAAGTCACCTGCGACGACGCCGCGGATCTGGCCGTGCCGGGGCAGAAGTACACCTTCGGCATCGTGAAGGCCGCGCAAGCGCGGGGTGATTTCCAGGTGCTGGCAGAGCGCGGCCGTCGCGCCCTGCGCGTGCATCTGCGTGGCGACGTGGAAGCGGGGCTCGCGCGCTTGGCTCAGGCGGTCACCACGGCGCTCACCTGAGCGCCGCACGCGCGTGCCGCCCCGCCTGATTCGCGATCCAACCTCGATCCGAGAAACCGAGGAGCACATGCAGATCGGGATGGTGGGGCTCGGGCGCATGGGCGCGGGCCTCGTGCGTCGTCTGCTCCGCGACGGTCACGCGTGCGTGGTGACCGATCGCGATCCCGAGGCGGTGCGGCAGATGGCCGCCGAGGGCGCGCTGGGTGCTGCGTCGCTGGAAGCGATGGCACGCATGCTGGCGCCGCCGCGCGTGGTGTGGGTGATGGTGCCCGCTGGCGCACCGACGGAAGCGGTGATCGCCGAGTGTGCGTCGCTCCTCGAGCGTGGCGACGTGGTGATCGACGGCGGCAACACGTTCTTCCACGACGACGTGCGGCGTGCCCGTGAGCTCGCTCCCAAGGGCATCCACTACGTCGACGTCGGCACCAGCGGCGGCGTGTGGGGTGCCGCGCGCGGCTATTGCCTCATGATCGGTGGCGAGACCGACGTGGTGCGGCGCTTGGATCCGATCTTCGCCTCGCTGGCGCCGGGTGCTGGAAACCTGGCGCGAACACCGGGACGTCCGGCGGGGCGCGGCACCGCGGAAGAGGGCTTCCTCCACTGCGGTCCTGTGGGCGCCGGGCACTTCGTGAAGATGATCCACAACGGCATCGAGTACGGCTTGATGCAGGCCTACGCCGAGGGCTTCGACATCCTGAAGAACGCCGCCTCGCCCGAGGTGAACGAAGCCCATCGCTACGACTTCGACCTCGCCGAGATCGCCGAGCTGTGGCGCCGCGGCAGCGTGGTGTCGTCGTGGCTCCTCGATCTCAGCGCCGCGGCGCTGGTCGCCGATCCCGC
>CAYUSL010000228.1:0-9491 GCA_964447125.1 uncultured bacterium
GTGCGAGTTGCGAACGCGCGGGGATCGTAGCAAAGCGGGACCGTCGCGTGCACCTCGTGGAGGTCCGCCCGCGCGGGTCAGCTCGGGGAGCGCGGACGCGATCGCTGGGTGGGTGAGCGCGCGACGTGCCGAGCGGGCACGGGTCGCGAGAGCAGCGTCACGAGTGCCAGCGCGTTGGCGGCGGCTGCGCCTGCGGCGGTGTTGTCGAAGATCACCCAAGCCGGCGCGTTGCCGCGCTCGCCGAGCAATCGCTCCGCCAAGCCCTGCAGGAACGGGCGCGGATACGACGAGTAGTACATCTGGGGCGTGCCGTGGAACCGGTAGTACGCGAGCCCGCCGTGACCGCCGGGCTCGCTGCCGGCGGTGGTGGGCGAGGGATCGGCTGCCACACGTGCGATGCGGTGCTCCACCAGCGCCCGCCCTGCGGCGCTCGAGAACCAACTCGCGTGGCGTGGCTCGCACACCACCGCGCCGTCGTGGAGCGCGCGCAGCTTGTGGAAGAACGCGCGCGCCGAGCCGTCGTCGAAGTCGAGGCTCGGCGGAAGCTGTACCAGGATCGGACCCAGCTTGTTGCCCAGCTCGCGCACGCCTTCGAAGAATCGGGTGAGCGGCTCGTCGCAATCGGCGAGGCGCCGCAGGTGAGTGATCTCGCGGGCTAGCTTGACCGCGAACCGGAAGTCCTTGGGTACGCTGGCGGCCCAGCGCGCGAAGGTCGCCGGCTCGTGCATTCGGTAGAAGGTGGTGTTGATCTCGACCGCGGCCAGCGAATCCGCGTAGCGCTCCAGCGCCGAGCCCTCGGTGCCGAACCGCTCCTTCACGTGGCTCGGGATCGCCCAACCCGCCACGCCGACGCGGATCTCGCGAACCTTGGCACCTCGTGCGGGCTGTGCGGAACGGGCGGCGCTCATCCGACCTCGTCGTAAGGAAGGACGCCCGCGGGGACCTCCTTCGGCAGCACACGCTCGGCGCGATAGAAGCGAAAGCCCGTCAGGCGGAAACCTCCCGTCACGCGCAGGTCCCACACCAGCTCGCCGCCCGCGGTGATCTCCATCAGTCGCGCGGTCTTGTAGGGCAGGATGTTCGCGGTGCCGGAGGTGATGAGGATGTTGCCGTTGGGCTGACGATCGGCGTCACCCACCACACCGTCGAAGAAGTCGGGCGTGTCGCGCCATTCGAACGTGGGCGTCACTTCGTTGGTGCGCTCGTTCCAGTGGAACGCCGCCACCCGCGAGTATTCGGGATCGCTGTCGGGCCGGTTGTCGAAATAGAGCACCGTGCCGTCCTTCTCGATCTCGGGCGCATGTTGGTGATTCATCAAGCCCGTGCCGCCCAGCGCATCCTTGCCGAACGTCGCGCGGATCGCACCCGACGGATAGTCGATGGCGATGATCTGATCGAAGTTGCGCACCGAGTACCAGATCAGGTTGCGCTGCTCGTCCCATACCACCGCGTTGCCGTGGGTCCAGTCGAGACCGATGAGGCTCAGTCCCGGTAGCAGGATGTCCTCGGGATCGACGTGGTTGGTGTCGAGGTGGTCGAACGAATTCCAGCTCCACACCACCTCGTTGGTGGCGGGATCCACCAGCTCGATGCCGTCGCCTTCGAAGGGCAAGATCCCACCCACCGCTTGGACGAGGCTCGTCAGATAGAGGTAGTGGCCGCCCGGGCCGACGCCGATCTCGTGGTGGAGGATCACGCCCTCGCGGCTGCGCCACACGATCTCGCCGCTCCAGGTGCTCTCGAAGCCGCCGCGCTCGGCGCCTTCGTCGGCGTCGTAGAGATAGAGCAGGTTGCCGTTCGGGAGCACGCGCGCGTCGGTGAGATAGCCACGCGGACGCTGCAGAAACCACGCGATCTCGCCGTACGCGTTCACCATCACCAGCGCCGCGATGCGGTCCTCGGGCTGCGGCGGCACCGGGTCCTGCAAGTTCATCATCGTGTAGCCAGGCTGGATGCGTGCCGGGTTGCGCACCACGATCTCGAAACGTGGGAAGCCGTCGGGAACCACCACCACCGCGAAGCGCGAGTCGTGGTGCGCGAGCGTTCCGCCCGCTGCGTCGAGCGCCTCGACACGCGCGTACACCAGTGAGCGGTCGGTGAGCACCGCGGCCGTGCGGAGCTCGGTGCCGTCCACCTCCTCGCTTTCGATGG
This sequence comes from uncultured bacterium, assembly GCA_964447125.1. GTDB lineage: Bacteria > JADJOY01 > JADJOY01 > JADJOY01 > JADJOY01 > JADJOY01. The sequence continues at coordinate 2,152 of CAYUSL010000228.1, forward strand.
TGGCGGTGTGGCGTGGGTCGGCGAAGAGCGTCACCCGATAGCGCGCGGCGCCGTCCAGCGCATTCCAGCGCAGCGTGGGCTGCTCGTCGTTGGCGTAGCCGTCGGGCGAGGGCGAGACCATCGCCAGCGGACCCGCATCGCGTGTGGCAGCGCCGTCGCTGCTGCCGCAGCCGGAGCTCGCAAGCACGACCGCAACGAACGAGAGCGCGAGGGCGACGAGTTTGGCCGGCGGGGTCTTCATGCGAGGGGAGCGATTCGAGAAGGCGAGGTTGGCGATCGCCAGCGCCAGCCGCCGATCGAAGCGCGAATTGTATCCCCGCGTCGCGCCGAGGCGAGAGCGAGCGGGAGCGACGGAAGCGTTGCCGACGAGGCCGCGGCCGTTACCGGAAGCCGCTCGCCCCACGGATCTCGAAGCCCGTTGGGTCGTACCCTCGTACCACCGCAAGCGGGCATGCGCTGGAAAAAAGTGGCGTCGCTGGCGGAGTTCTGCGCCGGCGACGCGCGGCGCGCACCTTTCTTCACCGCGCACTCTCGCTGGCACGCGTCTTCCATGGCCGCGGTTGTGGGCGCCGGCGTGAAGGGCACGTCGCGCATTCCGGGGAGAGATCATGCGGACACGCGCAGCGATGGCCACGATCGTGATCTTCGTCACGTGGTTTCCTGCCGTTGCGCTGGGGGCGGGAACGTGTGGGGCGCTGGCGGTCGGTGCCCCGGGCGACGGCGCTGGGCTGCCGAACGCCGGTGCCGTGAATGTGCTCTACGGCATCGAGCTAGGACTGACCACGACGGGCGATCAGCTCTGGCACCAGGACGTGACCGACGTGCCGGGCGCCTGCGAAGCGGGCGACGCCTTCGGAGCCGCGCTCGCCAGTGGTGACTTCGACGGCGATCGCTGGCCCGATCTGGCGGTGGGCGTGCCTGGGGAGGCGATCGGCACGGCGAGCGCCGCCGGTGCGGTGAACGTGCTCTACGGCGTATCGACGGGGCTCATCGCCACAGGCAGCCAGCTCTGGCACCAGAACGTGAGTGGCATCGCGAGCACCGCCGTCGCAGGCGAGCAGTTCGGGTACGCGCTCGCGATTGGCGACTTCGATGGCGACGGCCGTGACGACCTGGCGATCGGCGCACCTTTCGACGACACCTCGGGTGCGGCCGGTGGCGCCGTGCACGTGCTCTACGGCACAGCGTTGGGGCTGAGCGCCACAGGCAGCCAGCTCTGGTCGCAGGCAACTGCGGGAATACCCGGAAGCGTCGAGGACGGGGACGACTTCGGCGCGGCACTCGCAACAGGCGACTTCGACGGCGACGGTTACGCCGACCTGGTGGTCGGCGCGCCGGGTGAGATGCTCAACGTGTCGGGGTTCGACGAAGCCGACGCCGGCGTGATCCACGGCTCTACGGCACGGCGAGCGGGCTCGCCTCCTCGCGCACCCAGATGATCCAGCAGGGCGACCTTCTCCTCGGCACCACGGCCGAGCAGCATCGCTTCGGTACTTCACTCGCGGTCGGGGACTTCGACGACGATGGCTACGCCGACCTCGCGGTGGGTGTTCCCGGTGACGACGACTTCGAGCTGCCGTTCGTCGCGGGCGCCGTCCACGTGCTCTACGGCACTCCGGCGGGACTGACCTCGATCGGCTCGCAGCGCTGGGACCAGGAGATCGTGAACGTCGCGGATCAGCCGGAGTCGGGCGACAAGTTCGGTGGAAGCGTTGCTACGGGGGACTTCGATCGCGACGGTTACGACGATCTGGCCGTGGGGGTGCCGGGCGAAAGCCTGACGATCGATGCGGTGAGCTACAGCCACCTGGGCATGGTGCATCTCTTCTTCGGCTCGGCGAGCGGCGTGACCGCCAACGGCTCGGACGAGCTCTATCAAGGCTGGAACTTGGGTGGCGCGCCGGGGGACGACGAATCGCTCGGCTCGTCACTGGCCGTGGGTGACTTCAATTGCGACAACCGCGCCGACCTCGCGATCGGCATCCCTGGAAATCCCAGCGGCGGCAACGCCCGCGCAGGCTCGGTCACGATTCATTTTCCGCAGGCGCACGGCAGCTTCAGCACCGAGTGGACGCAGAACAATCCCGGCATCGAGGGCAGCGCGGAAGCGAACGATCTGTTCGGGATCGCGGTTGCGGGGATCCCCGAGCTGCGCTGGATCTTCCTCGACGACTTCGACAACGGAAACGTGGACGACTGGTCGAGCGCACAAGGCGATTGAGATCGGAGAGCGGTGCCGAAAATCGTCGCCGAACGCGACGAAGCGTTGACGATCGTCGAGGTGCGCGCGGATCGTCGTGACATTCGTGGCCGGACGGCACGGCACGGCCGACGCGGAGTCGCGCCCGCGCGGCGCGGCTGAACCAGGCGATGCTACGAGGGAATTCGCAGCGCGTGTGTGCGGGCGAGAGCGTGGCGGGAGCTACACGCTCGGCAGGCGCGGACGTCCCGCCATGCGGGCACATCGGTTGCTGCGATGATGCCGGTTCGCCTCGGGGGAGAGGGAGCGTCGTGGTGGATCGTCCGTGGATCGCGTTCCGGCGAGTCCGGAGCGCGGGTGTGAATCGTCGTTCGAGCACCGAGCTCGCTCTCGGTATCGCCGTCGCCGTCTGCGCGCTCTCGCTCGCGACGCTGGTCGCGTCCGACGCCTCCGCGGCTGTCGTGGGCTGCACGCCGAATCGCATCGCGTACGACGTCGTTTACGTGCACGCCCCGCGCTTCGGCGATTCGCTCGCCGAGAACAGCCTCTGGCCAGACACGGTGCGGCCGCTGGTGCCGGACCCAGGTTCGGACCTGCGCGTCCTTCATCCCAACTGCACCGAGGACCTGCTCTTCCCATTGCCACAGCACCAGGCGCTGGTGGACGCGCCCATCGGCAACGGCGCGGTGCAGGACCTGAACGTGTCGTTCGACGGGCGCTGGGTGGTCTTCGCCTACTACCACGACCAAACCGACGTGAACGTTCAGCGCTGCGCCGGCGGAGCCATGTCGAGCGGTTGTCTCTCGCAGAAAGGCGCCGACGTGTATCGCCTCGAGGTTGCGACGAAAGCTGCGGTGCGGCTCACGCACCAGACGCTCACGCCCAACCTCGGCAACGGCGCCGACTTCGATTGCGACACGCCTTACACGAACTGTCCGAACGTGGGAGTGTTCAACGTCGGCCCGGCGTTCGTCGCGCGCCCGGTGGTGGCGGAGCCAGCGATCGCGTTCACGTCGAGCCGCAACGACTTCCTGCCGCCGCGCACCTTCAACGGCGCCGAGCGCGTGCTGCAGCTCTTCACGATGGACTGGGACGGGCGGAACGTCGAGCAGATCGGCTACCTCAACAACTCGCAAGCGCTTCACCCGTTCCAGCTTCTCGATGGGCGGCTGGCGTGGACGAGCTGGGAAGGCCAGGGCGCTCGCGACCTCCGGATCTTCCCGCTCTGGGCTCTGGCATCCGACGGCACGCACTTCGAATCGCTGTCCGGCTTCGGCGAGCAAGCGCTCACCCATCACTTCATGACCCAGATGCCCGACGGCGACGTAGTGGTGGCGCGCTACTACAACCTGAACAACAACGGCTTCGGCGATCTGGTGCGCTATCCGATCGCCCCTGCGGGGCCGGATTTCCGCGGCATCACCGAGCCAGGCACCGACATCCCGTTCCAGCGCGTCGAGCAGGTGAAGCTCACGCCGTGGACGCATCCCGAGGACTACCCTGCGCCGTGTCCCGGCCAGGAAGACAACCCGTACGGCTCGGCGATCGATCCGAGCTGTGCGCCTGCCGATCGCAACGGCAAGGTCACGCACCCAGCGGTGGCGCCGAATGGCGATCTTCTGCTCGTCTACTCGTCAGGTCCCGCGAACCACAACGGTGTGTGGTCGAGCGAGGACGAGCCGGTTTACGACGGCGGGATCTACCTCGCCGTCGGCGGCAACCCCACGGCGAGCCCCGCGGCGCTGGTGAGGGTCGCCAACGATCCGAACGCCAACGAAATGTTTCCGAAGCCGCTGGTGAGCTTTGCGACGCTCTTTCCGGGCCACGAGCAGCCCGCCGCGCGCCCGTCGCTCGCGAACCCCGGGCAGGGGCCGCTTCCCGCGCACTCGCCGTTCGGGCTGGTGGGCTCGGCGTCGCTCACCTGGCGCGACACGAATCCGCGGCCCGGCATCTACGGCGGCGATCCCGATCCATTCAACGCGAGCCACGAGGCGCTGTGGGCATGGGTGGCGCAAGGCGCCGACGCCGGCCTCTACGACGAGGACGACATCTACGCGCTGCGCATCCTCGCGATGCTGCCTGCCACCGATCGCACGTATCCGAACGGCGGTGCCGCGTTCGCGAACACCGGGCAGGAACGGCTGCGCATCCTGGGCGAGATTCCGGTGCGCCACGAGGGCGTGATCGACGGCAACGGCTACACGGACACGTCGTTCCTCGCGCGCGTTCCCGCCGACGTGCCGTTCACGTTCCAGGCCCTCGATCGAAACGGCATGGTCGTGAACATGGCGCAGACCTGGCACCAGGTGCGTCCTGGCGAGAAGCGCACCGATTGCGGTGGTTGCCACGCGCATTCGAAGGCGCCGCTCGACTTCGGGACCACCGTTGCCGGCCAGCCGGGCTACGCGCCCACCGACGTGGCGCTCGCGACACCCCTGCTCAAGCTCACGCAGCTCGACGGCAATCCGTCCGTCACCACCAGCAGCGCGCGCCAGACGAGCGTCGAGTACTTCCGCGACGTGAAGCCGATCCTGGAGAGCCGCTGCTCGGGTTGCCACGCGAGCAACGCGAGTGACGGCAAGCTCAACCTGCACGCCGACGGCGCGAACGTGTCGTGCGCCGGCACCTCGTGGCCGGGCACCTATTACCGGCTGGTGATCGACACCAACCAGGACGGCTGCCCGAAGTTCGGCCTCGGCACTCCGGCGGGCAGCGGTGATTCGTATTTCCTGCCGCCGCAACAGACGCGCTACCTGCGCTCGTTCCAATCGCGCCAGAGCCTGCTGGCGTGGAAGGTGTTCGGAAAGCGTCTCGACGGTCGCGCCTCGTCCACGCGAACCGGAGACATCGACTACGACGCGGCCGCGGACTCGGTCCATCCGAATCTCGCGTCGCTGCGCGGCCTCACGTGGGACGAGAAGCTCACGATCGCGCGCTGGATCGATCTGGGAGCGCCCATCGATCTCGGCTCGCCGTGGGGCTGGTTCGAGGACGATCTCAGGCCCACGCTGTGGGTGAGCCCGAGCGTCGGCGAAGGCCGAGCCGGTGCCGTGAGCACGATCCACGTCGGCGCCTACGATCTCGAGTCCGGCCTCGTTCCCGAGAGCCTCTCGGTCACCTTCGACGTGGCGATCGGCGGCAGTCCCGCAGGTACCAACCTGGCGGCAGGCGTTGCCGCGCGCGATGGCGGAGTGGTCGAGGTGAGCCTGCCGGCGAGCGTCGATCTCGCTGCTTTGGGTGCGACGCTCACGGTGCACGTCGCCGATCACGCCGGTCACGTGACCACCGTGGTGCGGAGCTTCGGTCTCGCCGCGGGTGGCTGCGACACGCTGGACACCGACCACGACGGCGTCGGCGATGCGTGCGACAACTGCCCCGCCCGCGCCAATCCGGATCAGAGCGACGGCGATGGCGACGGTATCGGCAACGCCTGCGATGCCACGAGCTGCGGCGCCGTGCCCGGCGGTGCGTGTGCGTTGCCCGCGCTCACGGCCGTGCTGGCACCGCTCGCGTGGTCGCGTGCGTATCGCGCACGCCGCGTTCACGGCGCCGTTGCGCCGGACCAGGGCTGACAGTCGCGCGTTCGTCTGTTTGTCTACGCCGCTCTGCGTCATCGCTGTGCGCGTGGCGGCTCTCATGCGAATGTCCTGGTACTCGCGGCTGCTCGTCCTCACCTGGTGCGTCGGTTGCGGCGGAGGCTCGGGCAGCGAGCGAAACGCGCCCGAGCTGCGCTTGATCTCGCCGTCTGCGGACGGCGCGGCCAACGCCGCGCAACCGTCGCTCACCTGGGCGGGTGGCGACGGCGCGGCGGGCTATCGCGTGTCGCTCTTCGCCGACGAGCGCCACACCCAGCCCATCGAGGAGCAGTCCGTCGAAGCGCCGGCAACGACGGCGCGGACGGAGTTCGCTGCTGGCGACGTCGTCTTCGCCCGCGTCGAGGCGCTCGACGGCGCGGGGATCGCGACACGCGCCGCGGATTCGCGTTTCCGTGTGCTGCCGACACCCGCCGATTTCCCACCCATCTCCGTCACGTTCCACGAGTCTGAGCGAGCACAGCCGGGCTACACGCTCTTCAACATCCAGGATCCGCTACCTCCGCAGCAGGAGGATCGGGTGGGTGCGCTGGTGGTGGTGAACGCGCACGGCGAAGTGGTGTGGTGGCAGCGTTTCGAGGCTGGTTTCGTCACCGACGCGCGGGTGCTGCCCAATGGTCACCTGCTCTACGTCTACTCGCCCAACGGTGGCCCCTCGCAGGCCTTCGAGGGGACGTGGGATGGCGACGTGGTGTGGCGAAGCCGCGACGGAGTGCAGGTCCACCACGACGTGGGCGTGGGGCCCGACGGCCATTACCTCTACCTCACGACCATCGTGCGAAACGTCCTCGGGACGCCCTTCGAGGGTGACGGCATCGAGCTCGTCGATCCCACTACCAACGACGTGCTGTGGTCGTGGGACATCTTCGACCACATCCCGGTCACCGAGCTCAACGCGATCGATCTCGCTCTACCAGGCGTCAACGGCGAGGGGCAGGATTGGACGCATTCGAACGCAGTGGTGTGGGATTCTGCGCGCAGCCTGATCTGGCTCTCGGTGCGGAACCTGAGTCGCATCCTGGCGATCGACTACCCGTCGGGGACCGTGCGCGCGACTTTCGGCGACGAGGGGTTGGGTGGTGCGTCGTTCATGGACCATCAGCACGCCCCCGAGGTGCTCGCCGACGGGTCGCTGCTCTACTTCGACAACGGCCTCGAACGCGGCTGGTCGCGGGTCGCCGGATTCGCGTGGGACGAAGCCGCGAGCAGCATTACGCCGACCTTCGAGTGGCGCGACGACGCGTCGTTTTACGATCCCGCGCTCGGCGACGTGGATCGGCTCGCCAACGGCAACGTGCTCGTGACTTCGGGCGTGGGCGGCACGGTGCTGCAGAAGCCGGCACGCCTCGTCGAGATCACCCCCGCCGGCACGAAGGTCTGGGAGCTCGACCTCGGCAACGGCGGGCGCCTGCTCGGCTACTGGATCTATCGCGCCGAGCGCCTCGCGCCCGATCAGCTCCCCGACTTCGCTCGTCCCTTCGGCTGAGCCGCGTCTTCGCCGACTGGGGGCGCGGTAACCGGCGGCGGGCAATTGACCATAGATATGG
>CAYUSL010000229.1:0-3943 GCA_964447125.1 uncultured bacterium
CGGTGAACCCGCTGCTCTACGTGCTCGCGTACGGTGCGGGCTTCGTGGCGCAGGGAACTCCTGCCGACATGGCGGGCCTCGCCGACGTGATCGAGGAAGCCATCCGGTTCCCGGGATTCGCGTTCGTGAACGTCCAGTCGCCGTGCATCACCTTCGGCCACGACGACACCCAGCTCAAGCACCACAAGGAGATCCAGCAGACGCTGGCGTCGCTCGGTCACGATCCGGCGAACCGCTTGGCGGCGATGGATCTCGCGCAGGCTTACGGCACCAAGCTCTACACCGGCGTCTTCTACAGGCGCCCCGAGCCGAGCACGACCTACGACGGGCTCGCGCGCGAGCGGCAGAAGGAGCTGATGTCGCAGGCGCACCCGCGCGAGCGGATCCTGGAGCGGTTCCTGGCGAAGTGAGCGAGTCGCGCATTTCGGCGCAGACGGGTGGACGAGCGAGGTTGCCGGGAGGCGAGGCCGTGAAGCAGATCGCCTCGCTCTTCCTGCTTCCCGACTGCAACGCGGCGTGTGCGTTCTGCGCCGCCGAGCGCGACTTCTCGACGATGTCGTTCGCGCAAGCGGTGGGGCTCGTCGACGACCTCGCCCGTGGGCCGATCCGCAACGTGGTGTTGGGTGGCGGCGAGCCTTTCCTGTGGCCCCACGATCTGCTCGCGCTCGCCCGGGAGGCGAAAGCGCGAGGCTTCTTCGTGCAGGTGTGCACCAACGGGCTCGCGTTGCCCGAGGGGTTCGCCACGCTGCCTTGGATCGATCGCTACATCCTGCCTCTCGAATCCGCCGAGCCCCGGATCCACGATCGGCTGCGGGGCTCGGGCGCGGGGCATCACGCGCTCGTCCGCGAGGCGCTCGCACGGCTCGCCGCCGCGCGCCGCTCCTTTACGCTGTCGACGGTGGTGACGGCGCTCAACGTCGCGGGGATCGGCGCCCTGGCGCGCGTCGTCGACGGGCTCGCGCGAGACGGGGCACCACTGCACGCGTGGCACCTCTACCGGTTCTTGCCCGTGGGACGCGCCGGCGCACGAAACCGCGAGCGCCTCGCGATCGAGCCCGAGCGCTTCCTCGCCGCGTGGCACGAAGCGCGCGCGGCGGCGCCGCAGGTGCGCATCTTCCGTCGCGACGACATGCTCGCATCGAGCTCGGTCGAGTTCTTCTGGGCGGAAGGCGCTGCGATCAGGACCGGGAGCGAGGCGTGGTCGCGGCCCGCGGCCGATGCAGGATGACCACCCGCTGACCCACGCGACGTCGCGGCGTGCGTCCGAGGCGCTCGGCCGCCGTGGCGCCGCAGAGTGCGCCCAGCACACGCAGCGCCTCGGCCTCGGTCGCGAAACGGATCTCGCAGTCGATCTCCTCGATCACGTGGAATCCGCCGGCGCCGACGAGATCCGTGATCTCGCTGCCGCTCGGATCCGTCGGCAGGCCGCGCAGCCCCTGGAGCTCGCTCGCCCAGTGGTTCTCGACCAGCCAGGTGCCGCAGCTCGGCGCGTCGCGAAGCACGCGGTCGATCTCCACGAGCGCGGCGGCACGGATGCCGGGGCGCAGGTTGGCGAGCACCCACGTCGCAAGCACCACGTCGACCGTGTGCTCGCGGAGCGGCAGCGCCTGTGCGCGCCCCTGGAGCCAGCGCGGCTGCGGTGCAGGTGTCAGGCGATCGCGCGCCATCCCGAGCATCGGCCGCGCGGCATCGAGCGCCACGTAACGCCCTGCAGCGGAAGCGAGATGCTCCGTCATCCGCCCGGTGCCGCAGCCGATCTCGAGCGCCGTGCGCCCGGCGAGGTCGAGATGCGCCGCGAGCCGAGCGACGATCCGATGCTCCGGATCTTCGGCAGCGCGAAACGAATCGAAGAGCGAGGGATCGTGCCGGAAGGCGAAGGCCCAGCCCTCGCGCCGTGAGGAGGATTCCATGTTCGATTGGACCTTGACCGACGAGCAGAAGGCGATCCGCGACGAGGTGCGCGACCTCGTGAAATCCGTGCCGCGCGACCTGATCTTGGCGATGGACGCCGATCGGGTGCAATTCCCCGTCGAGCTCCTGCAGGAGGCGGGGAGGCGCAATCTCCTCGGCTGCCGCTACCCGCGCAGCCTCGGCGGTCGCGACATGGATTGGGTCACCACCTGCATGGTGATGGAGGAGGTGGGCGTCCTCGGCTACATCTTCGCGTGCGTCTTCGGCGTGGGTGCCGAGCTCGTGTGTGACGCGATCGTCCTTCACGGCACCGACGAGCAGCGCGAGCGCTACGTGACGCCGTTGCTGCGCGGTGAGCGCTTCGCCGCCGAGTGCCTGACCGAGCCGCGCGGCGGCAGCGATTTCTTCGGCACCGCCACGCGCGCCGAGCGCCGCGGCGAGCACTTCGTGCTCAACGGCCAGAAGCGCTTCATCGTCGGCGGCACGGCGGCGGATTTCTTCCTGGTGTACGCGCGCACCAACCTGGAGGCGCCGCCGCAAAAGGGCATCACCTGCTTCATCGTCGATCGTGGGCCGGGCGTCGAGAGCCAATACCTCTACGGTTTGATGGGCTGCCGTGGCGGTGGTACGGCACGGCTGGTGTTCCGCGACGTCGAGGTACCGGTGGCGAACGTGCTCGGCGAGATCGACGGTGGCGCGGAGGTGTTCCAGACGATGATGATTCCCGAACGCCTCGGTACGGCGGCCATGACCATCGGTGCCGCGCGCCCCGCTCTGGAGATCGCCACCGACTACACCGGCAAGCGCAAGGCCTTCGGCCAGCCCATCGCCGCATTCCAGGGTGTGAGCTTCCAGATCGCCGAGTCGGCGATGCTTCTCGACGCTTCACGGGCGTTGGTCTACGCCACGGCGCTGGCGGTGGACCGCGGCGAGGCGCCGGCGCGTGTGCGGCGCATGATCTCCGAGACCAAGAAATTCGTGACCGAGTCGTGCCAGCAGGTAGCGCACCACGCGATGCAGGTGATGGGCGGCATCGGCTACACCAACGTATTCCCGGTCGAGCGCATCCACCGCGATCTCAGGCTCGCGTCGATCTGGACGGGCACCAACGAAGTGATGGCTGCGATCGTCGCCCACGAGTGGTCTCGCGAAGCGAAGCGACTGAAGGCGGAACGTCGCACCCGCGACGTCGAGCCGGATGCCGAGCAGGCGCAAGCGGTGGAGGAGAAGGTGTACGAGTGACGAGCGCCGCGTCCGCGCGGTTACTGCAAGCGGGTCTCTGTCTGGCGATCCTCGGCGGCATTGACGCGCCGGCGGCGGCCGCGCCGGGATCCGTGCCCATTCGCACGCCAGCGCCGGGGGTCGAGTCCGCAGCCGACATCGCTGCGCTGCCGCTGCTCGACTACGGCGTCGTCACCCGTCAGGTGTCGAGCCGCGACCCGGCTGGGGGCAATGCCGACGGCTTCGCTGGCGGCACCGAGCTCTACGTCGACGAGCGCGGTGAGCACGTGGTGTTCGACGACTTCGGTCCCGGTTGTGTGTACCGCACCTGGTTCACGACGATCTTCTCGTGGCGCGGGCGCATCCGGATCTACGTGGACGATCTCGAGACGCCGCTGGTCGACGAGCCGTTCGTGTCGTTTTTCCGTGGCAACCACGCGCCGTTTCAGCCGCCGCTCACGCTCTTCGCCAGTGACTCGAGCGGCGGTTTCGTGAGCTACGTGCCGATCTGTTACGCGGAGCGCGGCAAGATCACGCTCTCGGTGTCGCCCGAGTTCTACGGCATCACGTACCGCCACTACGACCGCGATCACCCGGTGCGCTCGACACGCCTGACCGAAGACCTCACCGCGCTGCGTGACGCGTGGCGGGCGCCTGAGCGCGACCCCAAGCCGCCGCGGGAGGTCGAGACTCGCGAGGGGCGCGTCGAGGTCCCGCCCGGTGAGTCGCGTGAAATCCTCGCCGCGCGCGGTACCGGTGCGGTGTGGAACCTGGCCCTCGACGTGACGCCGTTCGAGCAGGCGGCGGCCGA
>CAYUSL010000229.1:4043-9428 GCA_964447125.1 uncultured bacterium
TCGTGGGCGTCTCGTACGCGATGCAGGGCTCGCTCCTCGGCACCTACATGGAAGGTGACGAGCGCTTCTACGTCGACGGCTCGGCGAGCCCCGTCCTACAGGGGACCGGTACCGAGGACTATTTCAACGGCGGGTGGTACTTCCTCTTTGGCCGATTCTCGCAGGCGCTCTTCGGTGCGCCGTACCGGCTGTCGCCCGTGGGCCTCACCACCGGCCGGACGGGTGCTTATCGGATGCAGGTCGGCGATCGTGTCTCGTTCTGGGACGGCGCCCGCTTCGGCATCGAGCACGACGCCGCCGACGATGATCCCCACGACGATCACGCGAGCGTCACCTACCTCTACCGCCGCCCCGAGCCACTCGTGCGGTGGAGCGACGCGCTCGACGTCGGCGATGCCGCCGCGGAAGCGAGTCACGGGTACGTCGCGACGGCGGCCGACGAGGTGCGCGTCCTCGAATCGGTGTTCGAAGGGGACGACGACGACCGGGTCGTTCGCGACACCGGCCGCGCGGTGAGCGGGACCAGCGCCTTCGACGTCATGCTCGATCCGCGGAATGCGGGGGTGGTGTTGCGCCGGCGATTCGATCAGCGCCATGGCCGCCAGCAGGCACAGGTGCTCGTGGACGGCCAGCCTGCGGGAAGCTGGTACGACGTGCGTGAGAACGCGACCCAGCGCTGGGCAGAGAGCGATTTCCCGTTGCCGGCGTCGCTCACACGCGGCAAATCGCGCATCCACGTGGAGCTGGTGAATCGCGGCGCGTTTCCGTGGAGCGAGTTCCGCTACCGCGTGGGCAGCCTGCTGCAGCCGCGCCCACCTGGATCGGCAGCGTCACCAGCCGAGTAGCGCTCGAAGCTCGTCCGCGAGCGTGTCGGCCATCCGCTGCTGGGCGGCGGCACTCGGGTGGTAGTCGCAGCCGTAGCCGTCGTCTGGCGTAAGTGGAGCGAGATCCAAATAGCTCACGCCAGGCCCGGCGACGGCTACCGCCGCGAGCAGCGCTTCGACCTCCCACACGCGATACGTGCCGCGCAGCATCGGGCTCGAGGTGACCACGATCTTCGCTGCGGGGTAATGCTCGCGGATCTGAGCGAGAAACGCGTCGAGCGCATCGACGAAGACGGGCCCCGGGTGCCCGTCGACGAAGTCGTTGGTGCCGAGATTGATCACGACTGCGGCGGGCTGGCTGTGAAAGCCCCACTCGCTTCCGAGCTCGTCGGGCAGCGTCCGATGGAAGAGCTCGGGCATGACGGGACCGTGGTCGTTGGACACGTTTCGCGACACGCCCTTGCCCGAGTAGGCGATCGTGGTGTGGGCCGCGCCCAGCGCACGCGCGGCGAGCGCTCCCCAAGCGAAGGGCTCGGCTTCGGTTTCGGCGCTGAAGTCGCAGCGCGGTCCCTCGCCCAGCACGCCGTAGCCACAGGTGATCGAGTCGCCGATCACCTCGATCCATCGAGCCATGGGTGGCGTCGCCACGAGCTCGGCGCCCGAGAACCCGTGAAAGATCGTGACCCCGAAGGCACCTTCGGTGCGGCGCGTGATCGTGAGATCGTGCTCGCCTGCTTCGAGCTCGGTCGCCAACTCGTAGACGGCGCGACCACCGTGAGTCTCCAGCACCGACGGCTCACGGCGGTCGATCTCGACCTGATAGTGATTCGACTGCTCTTCCTCGAGCTCGATCGCAAGGACGGTTCCACGGAAACGCGTGCGGAGCGCGGAGCCCGGCCAACCGAAGCGGGGTGCTTCGGGATCGCGCAGATCGAAGCGCCCCAGGCGGTGCACCAGCGCCATGTAGCCGTCGGCGGCGCTCCAGCGAGCGGCGTCACCGGTCTCGAAGTCGTCGGCGAAGAGGATCTTGGGAGCGTGGGCTCGTGCAATGGCGCGATCCGTCACGGCGATCACGCAAAGCGCCGAGAGAATCACGAGCTTCGCGAAGCCGCACGCCGGGCATGTCTGCACGAGGTCATCTTGCGCCAGCGGACACGCACGAATCCACCGCCCATTGCCGGCGAATCCCGCTCGCAGTGCCGACGTCTCGCTCAGGTGCCGTAGACTGAGGCGCGAGCGGCGACCCACGAAAAGCGAACCATGGCTGACCAGGTGAAGACGACGCGGAGCGATCGGCCGCGCTACGCGCAGGACGAGCGGCGGGTCGTGAACCCGCACCCTTGGCGCCACTACCGGCGCTCCTACGCGCCTGGCGAAGTGATCGCCGGCATCGTCGTGATCGTCGGGCTGGTGGCCGTGGCGGCCTGGGTGCGCTGGATGGGTGTGCACCCCGATCCCGCGCTCGCTCGAGTCTCCTTGGAAGCGCTCGCGGGCGATGCGACGCGAACGATCGTGGACTCCGCGCCGAAGGACACGGGCCGTGCTGCCGCGAGCGCACCCACAGCCACGGCTGCGCGCGGTGTCTTGCCTGTGCAGCTTGCGCCGCCTGGCTACGGCGAGGGCAAACCAGCGGTGTTCGACGCCGACAACCTCTACGAGAAGATCGACGGACGCGCGAACTACTTCACGTCGCGAGGGTTCCAGTCGTTGGCGTTCGTGTCGCTCACGGGCACCGGCGGCGCCGCCGCGGGCGCGTCGGTCGACGTCGAGCTCTACGACATGGGCAGCGCCGAGAACGCGCTGAGCGCTTACGGCGGCGAGAAGGCGGCGGAGAGCGTTTCCGAGCGGCACCCGGCGGGGCTCTGGCACATCGACCGTAACGCCCTCTATCTGACCCAGGGCCGGTACTACCTGCGCGCCATCGGTTCCGACGAGACGGACGCGATCCGCGGCGCGCTGCTCGCGATCAAGGAACGTGTGCAGGCGGCGTTTCCGGGCGAGGTGCAGGAGCTGCCGTGGGCACATCGGCTCTTCGACGCCATCGGCGTCTCGTCGAGCCGGATCGAGTTCCACCGGGAAGCGGCGTTCTCGTTCGGCTTCGCCAACGACGTGTACGCCGCACTTCTCGACGACGAAGCCACCGAGCTCTACGTGACGGTGGCGCCCGACGCAGCCGCCGCTGCGAAGCTCGTGGGCCAGTTCCTCGACGGCTTCGCGAGCTACGGAGAACGCGTGAACGATGCGGGCGAGCCGTGGGTGCGCGACCGCTATCTCAGCTCGTATGCCACCGCCCGCGCCGACCGGACCTTCGTGGTCGGCGTGCGCGGTGCGCCCAGCTTGGAAGCCGCGCGCGCTGCGATCGCCAAGCTCGCTGGCGCGGTGCGTGCCTTCCCCGAAGTATCGCGCCCCGTGGCATCCACAGCGCCGACGGGCTCCCCGGGCTCGCCCGCTCCAATCGGCGATCATTACGCTGCAGGCGGCGAAGGCGAGGGGTGAGCGAGGAACGAGGATGGCCGACGTCGAGCGCGAACCTTCCGTGGCGAACGGCGCCGCCGATGCCGACGAAGCGTTGCGTGGACGCGCCGTGACGAGCCGCCGGCGTTTCCTTCGTCAGGTCGGCGTGGTCGCCGGCGTATCGGTCGCAGCGAGCTGGGCCGCGCTAGCACCGCCCGATCGCCCGCTCTCGCTCCGCGACCCCGACGGCGAGCGAGGCAAGCCGGTGCGCAAACACGTGCGCTTGCCGGAGCACGGGTTCGCCATCGCACCGTCGCCCACGGCCGCGCGCCTCGGTGTCGCCCGCGGCGAACGGGTGGACGCGATGGTGCGTGCCGCCGTCGATGCGATCGGCGGCATGTCCCATTTCGTGAAGCGCGGCGATCGCGTGCTGATCAAGCCCAACGTGGCGTTCGAGCGGGTTGCGGCGCTCGGGGCGACCACCAATCCCGAGGTGCTGATCGCGCTCATCGGGCTGGCGCGCGAGGCCGGTGCAGCGGAAGTGCGCGTCGTGGACAACCCCATCGAGGCGGCGGAGGCGTGCTTCGAGCGCAGCGGCATCCGTTCCGCCGCGATCCACGCCGGCGCGCGCGTCTACCTCCCCACACCCGCGGACTTCGAGGAGCTGATCACGCCGGGCGCCACCCTCATCGAGCGCTGGTCGTTCTTCCACAGGCCGTTCGTGGGCGTGGACAAGGTCATCGGCGTGGCGCCGGTCAAAGACCACAACCTGTGCGCCGCGTCCATGACCACCAAGAACTGGTACGGGCTTCTCGGCGGGCGTCGCAACCAGTTCCACCAGGACATCCACACGATCATCACCGACCTCGCGCGCATGCTGCGCCCCACGTTTGTGGTCCTCGACGGCACGCGGGTGCTGTGGCGCAGCGGCCCCACGGGCGGCAGCCTCGCCGACGTGCGGCCCGGGAAGACGGTCGTGGCGAGTACCGATTCGCTCGCAGCGGACGCGTTCGGCTGGGACGATCTCTTGGCTCGCGATCCCGATCAGCGACCGGCCTACCTGGCACGCGCGGCGGCAGCGGGCCTCGGCGATCCCGACTGGCGCGCCCAGTCGCTGAAGGAGACGCAGGTTGGCTGAGGACCTGTTTCGGCGCGGCCGGGACGGCAAGGCGTATCTCGCCGGCTTCGAGCCTAGCAGGCTGCTGAAAGAGGCACGCGCCAGCGGCGCGCCGACGAGCGTAGCGAGTCGACTTGGGGGTGGGGCCCCGCAAAAACCGCGTTTTTTGCGGGGCGGGGGTCTGGAACAGACCCCCGAGGAAGCATCGGCAGGCTCGAGAAACTCGCCCCAGCGAGTTTTTCAGCAGCCTGCCAGCGCCGACGGCTCGCCGTGGTGGGTGCGGAAGTTCCGCATCACCAACGTGCGCGTGGTCTCGCAGGTCTTCTTCTTCGGGCTCTTCGTGTTCCTGCTCTGGACCACCTGGTTCAGCAGGCTCGGCGGCTACCCCGTCTCGCTCTTTCTGGAGGTGGATCCGCTGGTGGGATTCGCCACCGCGATCGCGACCCATACCGTTTACAAATGGCTGTGGCGCGGGCTCTTCGTGCTGGTCCCCACGCTGCTCTTGGGGCGGGTCTTCTGCAACTGGATGTGTCCGTACGGCTCGCTGCACCAGTTCATCGGTTGGCTCTTCAACATCCGCGCCAATCGCAACGCGATCGATTCCAACCGCTACCGGCCGCTCTTCCAGCTCAAGTACGTGATCCTCACGATCATGCTGGTGATGGCGGCGCTCGGCTCGCTGCAGATCGGTCTGCTCGATCCCATCTGTCTCCTGGTGCGCAGCTTCGCGACGGTCTTCGAGCCGGCCGCCGACTTCGGCACCCACGCGCTCGGTGCGGCACTGGCCGAACGTGGCGTGAATCCCGAGCTCTCGGCGGCGCTCTTCGCGCCGGGTGCGCCGCACCAGCGGATCTTCGCGGGTGCGTGGTTCGTGGGGGCGATGATCCTCGGCCTGGTGGGGATGAACCTCGTCATCCCACGATTCTTCTGCCGTGTGCTCTGTCCCCTCGGCGCCTTCCTCGGGGTGCTGTCGCGGTTCGCGCCGTGGCG
>CAYUSL010000230.1:0-4490 GCA_964447125.1 uncultured bacterium
CCCGCCGGCTGGCGCTCGATGGAGTGACCTTCCAGCACCCCACGCTCTTCTCGCCGGCGCTGCGCGCGACTCACGCTGCAGCTTGGACGCGTCATACCGGCGAGCCAGACCCGGGCCTCGCCGCACCCGACGCGCCACCGCACGGGTTCACGCAACCGGCGACGTTGCCGGCTTCGAACGGCATCCCGGTGTGGGTGAAGCCCGATCTCTCCGCAGCCGAACAAGCGAGCTGGTACGGCAACGGCGACACCACCATCCACGCCCGTTGCCACTACCCGTGGACGGACGCACGGGTGCTGGCGAATGGCGACGTGGTGTTCTGTCAGTTCATCCAGCGCCGTCTCGGCAACGTGCGCACGACTGCGCTCACGGCGCTCTGGAACTCGCCCGACATGCGCAAGCTGCGCGTCGCCCTCGACGCCGCCGGTGGCTCGTATCCTGGCTGCGCGCGGTGCTGCAAGCTCTACCGGGCCACCGGCCGCACAGTCTCGGCGTCGAAGTCGACCTCGGCCTCAACGGCGGGCAGCGAGTAACTGTTCGAGCGCTTCCGCCGCGGCCGCGGGTGCTCTCAGCTCCGCGATGCGCCGCTGCCACGCCGCCGCGCGCTCGCGGTATCCGGAGTCGGCGCGAATCGTGCGCACCGCTCGCGCGAGCACGCTCGGGTCCGCGAGGAGCTGACGCAGCTCGAGATCGAGCCCGAGGCCGAGCTCGGTGATGCGTCGCGCGTTGAAGCGCTGCTCGAGATGCGTGGGGACACAGATGAGCGGCACGCCGCGCGACAGCGCTTGATAGACCGTGCCGTTGCCGCCGTGACAGACGCAGAGCCCCACGCGTTCCAGCACTCGGGTCGCGCGCACCAGCTCGGCCGTCCACACGCCATCGCCAGCGGGAAGCTCCTCGGCGGCGATCTGACGCCCGGTGGCGATGGCGAGCGTGGCGCCCTCGGTGCGCAAGCTGTCGGCGAGAGCGCGAAAGAGCGCTGGCGTGCCGCTCGAGCCGAGCGACACGTAGACCGTGGAGCGATCGGCGGGCAGCTCGTCGAGCCAGTCCGGATCGGGCCAGAGCGGATCCCAGAAGAGCGGGCCGATGACGGCGTAGCGGGCCGGCAGCACGCGCGTGGGCGAGAACTCGGGCACGTCGCACAGAAGCGAGAGGTCGTCGCCCTCGACGTATTCCTCGTAGCGCAGTGGCTGCGGCAGGCCGCGGCTTCGCGCGATGGAACGCAAGCGCCAGAAGAACGGCGCGCCCAGCCAGCGGATGATCGCGTTCTGCACCACCACCGGATCGGGATGCAGTCGACGCAGGAAGCTACCGGAGAGATCCAGCATCGGCAGCGACGAGTAGGCCGTGCGGTAGGCGTTCCGCAGCGAGACGTGCGGGATCCCCTCGATGTGCGCGGAAATCTGCGCCGTGGGACGCTCCTCGCTCAGCACCAGCGAGGGACGGAAGCGGCGCAACAGCACGAGCTCGGCGTCGAGATAGTGGGCGAGGTCGAGCTCGCGCCAGATCCCCGCCGCCACTCGCCCGAACCCGCTCAGGCTCTCGCGCAAGCGCCGCAGATGCGCGAGCAGGCGCTCGGCGCGCAGGTTGGGCAACGGCTCGATGGGAAACCCAGCCTCGGCGACCAGATCGAGAAACGGCCCTTCGCCGGCGAAGAGCACGTCGTAGCCGCGGCTGCGCAGCTCTTGCGCCAGCTCGAGCTGGCGCGTCACCGACGACAGCACGTCGTAGGGCAGGAAGAGCGCTTTCCGCTGCGCGGACGAGGTGGGCGCGCTCACGCGTCGAGGTCGATCTCGAGACCTTCCCACGCCACGGTGGTGCGTGGGAATCGTTGCTGTGCCAGGCGCTCGATCGCCTCCAGGCACGCGTCGTCGTGAGCCGGATCGTGATGAAACAGCACGAGCTGCTTCACACCCGCCTCGATGGCGGTGCGCGCGGCGTATTGCCAGGTGGAGTGGCCCCAGCCCACCCGATGGAAGCCCACGTTCCCCAGGTACTCGTCGTCGGTGTACATGGCGTCGTAGATCAGCACGTCGGCACCGCGCGCCAGCGCGATCAGGTTCGGGTCCACGAACGTGAAGTGCTCGTGATCGGTGGCGTACACCACCGAGCGCCCGCCGTGCTCGATCCGGTAGCCGATCGAGCCGCCCGGGTGATCGAGGTCGGCCATGGTCACGGCCACCTGGGCGTCGAGATCGAGCTTCTCTCCGTGCCCCACGTTCACGAACTCGATCCTGGCCGGCAGCGAGCGAAACGGCACCGGATGATAGGCGCCACCCATCTGCGCCGCGAACGCTTCCTCGAAGCTCTCGGCGAATTTGGTGTTGCCGTGGATGCGCAGCAGCGCGTCGCGGCGAAACGCCGGGTCGAAGAACGGGAAGCCCTGGATGTGGTCCCAGTGGAGGTGGCTCATGAGGAAGTCCACCTCTTGGGCGCGGCGCGGCTCGAGGCTCTTGCCGAGCCCCACGATGCCGGTGCCAGAGTCGAGGATCAGCACCCGCTCGCCTGCACGCACCTCGACACACGACGTGTTGCCACCGAAGCGCACCGTACGGGTGCCCGGCGTGGGCAAAGACCCACGCACGCCCCAGAAGCGGACTCGGAAGGTCACGTGCGCGTCGGCGTGAAGATGGGGTGCGGCGAGACTGTGGGGCTCTCGACGTTCGAGCCTTCGAATCCTACCAAAGGCGAAGCGATCTGCAATTGCGACCTCGTGGTACCCTCGCGTGGCTCGCCCCGCCCCGAGCGACTCCGCCCGATTCCGATGTCGCGTCGCTCCCGACCTCGCGTCCTGCTGCTGCGCCCGCCGGCGGTCTTCCGCAATCGGCCGTTTCCCGACGGCCCGCGCCTCGAGCTGCCCCTCGGGCCGCTCTACCTGGCGGCCATCCTCGAGCAGCACGACATCGACGTCCAGGTCTTCGACGCCCTCGCCGAGCCCGAGCTCGCTGCTGCTCCCAGCCGCACTCCGACGATCCGCTTTGGCGCCGCGCCCGAGCGCATGCGCGCCCGCATCGCCGCCGCCCGCCCCGACGTGGTCGGCATCAACAACCCGTTCACCGACCACCTGCCCTTCGCGTTGGAAGCGGCCCGGCTCGTGCGCGAGGCAGCGCCCGCGGCGCACGTCGTGGTGGGCGGTCCCCACGCCACCAACGATCCCGAATCGATCCTCGCTGCCGAGCCCGCCGTGGACGTGGCTTTTCGCGGCGAAGGCGAGACCAGCTTCGCCGATCTGGTGCGGGCGCTCGCAGGCGGCGACTCGCTCGATGCGATCGCCGGCGCCGTGTTCCGGCGCGACGGTGCCCGCGTTCACGGCGCACCGCCCGTGCGAGTCGCGGACGTGGATTCGCTGCCCTTCCCCGGCTACCACTACGTCGATCTGGAGCGCTACTTCGAGCTCTTCGCCCGCGGCTTCGCCAGCAAGTTTGCGTTCGGCCGGCCCGGATCGAACCGCCGCGTCTCGCTCATCACGAGCCGCGGGTGCCCGTATCGCTGTTCGTTCTGCGACGCGCCACGCCTCGCCGGCCACGCGTTTCGCGCTCACAGCCCCGACTACGTGATCGAGCACGTGCGCTTCCTGCGCGGACGATTCGACGTCCGCCATCTCCACATCAACGACGACAACCTGACCGCAAATCGCGCGCGCTTCCGGGAGATTCTGGAAGGCTTCCGGCGTGAGCTTCCCGGGCTCACCTGGGACACACCGAATGGAGTGCGCGCCGACGACCTGGACGAGGACTTGGTGGCGCTCGCCAAAGAGGCGGGTTGCACCTACCTGATCCTGGGCGTGGAGTCGGGCGATGCAGACGTGCTCGAGCGCATCGTCGACAAACGCCTCAGCCTCGACGCCGTGATCGCAGCGGCGCGCGCCTGCCACCGCGTGGGTCTCGACGTCCACGCCTTCTATCTGCTCGGCATGCCCGGCGAGACCCGCGCCACGATGCAGCGCACCCTCGACTTCGCGCGCTTCCTGCTCACGAGCTACGGCGTGGTGCCGCACGTGAACGTGGTCGAGCCGCACGTGGGAACCCGCGTCCACGAGATCGCCACCGAATCCGGCTATCTCACCGCGCCGCTCGCGAGCGCCGCGAGCAAGAAGAGCATCGCCGCCCACACCCATCCCTTCGCCCACATCACCACGCCGGAATTCCGCGCCGACGAGCTCCTCGACCTGCGCGATCGCTTCATGAGCGAATCACTCGGCGTGCTGGGCCGGAACGCCGCGCGCCTCCTCGCCACGCGACCCCGGCTGGCGCTCGGCACCGCACTCTATTTCCTGGGACGCTGGTGGCGCTCGCCGCTCCGCCCGCTCGCGAGCCTGCGCGCCACCCTCATGGACCGCCTGCTCTTCCCGCGACTGCTCACCACTCCGCATCCCGCGTGACACCTTTCCGCCAGCCTCCCGCCGATCCGGCGCGCCGGCGGGGCAGGAGCCCCGCCCTCCGGAGTCGTGCTGGCCGCAACCCCTCGTCGGAGGGACCGGCTCCCGCCGG
>CAYUSL010000230.1:4590-9405 GCA_964447125.1 uncultured bacterium
TCCGCAATCGACGAAGCACGCGCCGCCCCGCCTTGCCCGATCGCCGCGCAGCGGGGCAGGAGCCCCGCCCGCCGGAGTCGTGCTGACCGCAACCCCTCGTCGGAGGGACCGGCTCCTGCCGGTCCGCAATCGACGAAGCACGCGCCGCCCCGCCTTGCCCGATCGCCGCGCAGCGGGCCATGTTCGCGCGCTTTCGCTGGCCGTGCCGGAGGGGCTCGGCGTGAGGAAGCCGCACCGATGAATGCCTATCTGTTGGCGGTCCTGATCGGGATCGTGGAGGGAATCACCGAGTTCCTGCCGATCTCGAGCACCGGCCACATGCTGGTCTTCGAGCAGATGCTCGGCCTCGATCTCGACGCCGACCCCTTCTGGCGGCTCTTCACCGTGGTGATCCAGCTCGGCGCGATCCTCGCCGTGGTGCTCCTCTATTGGCGAACGCTGGCGCGCTACGTCACCGAGTTTTTCTCCCGCGGCTCGATCGCCCAGAAGCTCCGCCACCCGCTGATTCTCGTCGGCCTCGCGTTCGTGCCCTCGGCCCTCGCCGGCGTGACCCTCAAGAAGCAGATCGATGCGCTCATGGAGCACGCGCTGCCGATCGGCCTGGCGCTCATCCTCGGCGCCATCGCCATCGAGGTGATCGAGCGCTTCACCAAAGACCACGCCGACACGCCCACCGTGGACGGCACCACCGTCAAGCAAGCGCTGGGCGTGGGCGTTGCCCAAGTGGTGAGCCTGGTGCCTGGCGTGTCGCGCTCGGGCGCGACGATCATGGGCGGACTCCTCGGCAAGATGAGCCGCACCGCCGCCACCGATTTCAGCTTCCTGCTCAGCATCCCCACGATGTTCGCCGCCGCCGGGTACTCGCTGCTCAAGCACCACGTGCCGCTCACCGGCGAGCAATGGGCCGTGCTGGGCGTAGGCTTCGTGACCGCGGGAATCGTGGCCGGGCTCGTGGTGGCGTGGTTCCTCCAGCACGTGAAGACCCACACGTTCCGGCTATTCGTTTACTACCGGCTGATCGCCGGTGCCGCGATCTGCGTCGCCGCCGCCACCGGCCACCTCCACTGAGCGAAGGCGCGACCGTGCTCTTCCGCCTCGCGCTGGTCTGCCTCGGCAGCGCTCTCGGCGGCGGCGCGCGCTACCTGGTGTCGCTCGGGCTGGCGCGCCTCGCCGGCACCGGCTTCCCGTTCGGCACGCTCACCGTGAACGTGCTGGGCTCGTTCCTGATCGGGCTCATCATGCACGTGGGTCTCACCACCACCGCGATCTCGCCCAACACCCGACTCTTCCTGACCACCGGCATCATGGGTGGCCTCACCACCTACTCCACCTTCAATTACGAAACGCTCGGGCTGATGATGGACGGCGAGTGGCGGCTCGCCGCCGTGAACCTCACCGTGACCGTGCTCGTCTGCCTGGCCGCCGGCTTCGCGGGCCTGGCAGCGGGCCGAGCCCTCGCCGGCACCTGAGCTCCGCGACGCAAACGACGAGGAGGGCGACACCCATGCGCGTGCTGACCGGCGAGCAACACCTGGTGCGCGTCTTCATCGGCGAGAGCGACCAATGGCACGGCCAGGCGCTCTACACCGCGCTCCTCGAACGCCTACGCAAAGAAGGCTTCGCCGGCGCCACCGTCACCCGCGGCATCGCCGGCTTCGGCGCCCACAGCATCCTTCACACCACCCGACTGCTCGAGCTCTCCACCGACCTACCCATCATCCTCGAGATCGTCGAATCCGAAGACCGCCTACCCGCCCTCACCGCCATCCTCGACGAAATGGTCCTCGAAGGCCTCGTCACCCTCGAAAAAGTCCGCGTCCTCAAATACTCCGCGCGGCCGCGATCCTGAAGTGGCGCTACCGCGAGCGCGCGTTCGCGGCGATCGGTTCAGCAACGCCGAATCCCGCCGCCAACCTCGAGCACGACTCCGTCTCGTCCGAGGCGGCAACCAAAACGCTGACGCTACCCCGGCGTTTCCAGGGTTTCGATCAGGAAGAGGATTTCGGCGGCCATCATGGAGGACAAATCCGGAGCGTCGGCGAGAGCACGGTCGCGGCTACCGGACACGATCGCTTCGAGGGCGCGGATGAAGGTGGCACGTGATCGGGTGAGATTTGACTCTGCGACGACTTCCTGTAGGAGGGACTCGGCTCGGCCCGGGTCGCCGGCGACTAGCGACTGAGTCACTCCGAGGGCGATGCGCCCATTGGGGGAATGGTTCTCACCGCAGTCGCGGCGGTAGGCGAGATAGCAGGCGATAGCATTTCGCTTCGCCTCCGCGGCGGCACCGATGCTGCCGACTGCTCTTTCGATCCGGGCGAGGATGTTCCACGAGTTCCACGTCGAACCGGCATGCCCGAGAGTTTTCTTGCATTGAATGGCGCGTTGAATTTCGTCGCGAGCTGCATCAAATCGGCGGAGTTTGTACAGCGTGTTACCAAGATTGTTCCTTGTGTGGCCTTCGTTCGCTGTATCGCGGATTGCGACAAACTTCTCGGCCGCTTGCCGGAAGAACCCAACGGCCTCCTCAGGGCGGTTGAGTTGGTCGCCATACAAGACCCCAAGTTGCACGAGCGTTCGCGCCTGGCCGGCGACATCGCCGAGCTGCACGTTGATCGCAAGCGATTCGCGGTAGGCATCCTCCGCCGCTTCCGGCTCACCCGTCGCCTGATACACCATGCCCGTCTGATGCCAGGCGACGGCGATCGTGGGTGGTTCGTCCAACTGCGTGAACCGCTCGCGCGCTTCGGCGCAAGCCTCAAGGGCCTCCGTGTAGCGACGCTGCAGCAGGCGAACAGCTCCAAGGTTGGCTTTGCCCACGCCAGTCTGCCTGGCGTCGTCGAGTTGCTCGGCACGGCCGATGCTCTCTTCAAAGGCCCTCGCTGCTTCATCGAGCCGGCCCAACGATAGGAGACAACAGCCCTGCCTTTCCAACAGGATGGGCAACATTCTCTGCGCGGCCCTAACGGCACGCTGCTTCGCGATGGAATCGAACTGTTCGAACGCATCGCGAAATTGCGCGAGTGCCTGTTCTGCATTGCCGACAGCGCTCGAAGCTTGGCCCAAGAGCGAGCTAGCCATTGCACAGTCGTAGTCAGCCCTGTGATACGCCTGCCCGCCCGCCGTCCGAGTGCGTTTGAGCAACTGCTTCGCGTCCTCGAGTGCCTCGCGCAAGTGCCCGCCGTCGATCTGCTGTTCGATGCGGGTCCGCGCTGCCTCGAACCTTGCGTGGTTCCAGGTGTCGCCAAGCGACGTTGCCGCGGCGTCGCGCACCTGCCCCACGCGCTCCAGCAGCCGCGGCTTGCCCGCAAATTGGAGCAGGCTCTGGAGCGAAGCAGCCAGGTCGATCGTCGCCTCCGCATCCGGCGCGCGCCCTACGAGGTCGAGCAGTGCGAAGAGGTTCGGCAACTCCAACACCGTCAGCACCGCGGCGAATTCGATATCCTCGCTCCGCTGCTGCCGGAGGAGGCGGGCCCACTCGCTCATTGCCTCGACCCAGCGCGCCGTGAGCGCCTCGCGCTCCGCGGCGTCCATACGCCCGCGGAGGTAGGGGCAGAGCCCGGGATCAAGTGTGAGATGCTTGCAAAGGTTCGGCGTCGCCAGACCCGTCGCGATCAACTCGATCGCCAGCGTATCCACGTCCTCCTCTTCCCAATCCATCATGTGGCTCAACGCATCCAGATTGAATCCGCCGTGAAAAACCCCGAGCACTCGAGCCCTCTGCCGGTTTGCCTTCGACATACGGCGAAGAGAAAGCTCGACGCTGGCGAAGAGCGAGTGTTCCCGGCTGCCCGGAAACCGCTGCTCCATGGTAGCCATCAACTCGACGAGCGCTTCGCGCGTAGCCGCGACGCCCCGGCTCCGCAGTTCCGGCGCTAATAGCGCAAGCGCGCGGGCATTCCCATTCACCGCATCCACGAGCGCCTCGATGGATTCGCGCGCCGCATCGAGCGCGGTGCCCGCCCCAGCGCCAACGTCCGCATTTAGAGCGCGTTCGACCAGCTTCACCGCATCATGGCGGTCGAGCCCGTGCAGCTCGCGTCGGTGGCGGGGTGCGCCGAACTGCCCGGGCAGCGCCTCGCGGCTGGTGAAAACGAGCCGCGTGTCGCCCGCCTTCAACAGCCGTTCGCACAGCGCAAGAATGGCCTTCAGCTCGTGATCCGCTTGCTCGGAGAGCGCCTCGGGCGTTTCAAGATAGGGCGGCAGGAGAACGCTCTCCATGTTGTCCACTACGAGCAACGTCGGTTGCTCGCGCAACGCGCGTTCGACGGGCAACATCGCGTTTTCCAAATTGTCAAACGCCGTGGGTGAGTATTCCTCGCCGACAAGCTGGCCGCCGATTGCGCCGAGCACCGCGAGAGCATTGCCGTCGGTCTCGACCGACACGAACGCAGCGCGGCGGACCTGATGTGACCGCACCATCCAGCGCGCGAACTCGGCGGCGAGCGCAGTCTTCCCTTCGCCGCCCTGCCCGCGCACCACGGCATAGCGTTCGTGCCTGAGCAGTCGCTGAAGCGCGAGCAGTTCCCGGCTGCGCCCGATGAAGCCAGTTGCTGGCACCGGTGGCAGCTTGCCGAGGCGGGTGGCGAGTGCCGCGTGGAAGTCCTCTACCGTCTGCTTCGCAGGCGTAGTTTTAAAAAAGCTGTGGGTCATCCTTTTCCTGGAAGAGCACGGGCACGAACCAGTCTTCCAGGCGCAACTCGCCCGCGCCGAAGATGCGTCCACGGAAGGTGTCGTCCTTGAGCTGGCGCTGGCCCGCGAGCATGGCGTCGCCGACGCGTTTGCCAGCGGCGAGTGTCTTGTAGAACACCGCCA
>CAYUSL010000231.1:0-9386 GCA_964447125.1 uncultured bacterium
CCCAGCTCTTCGCTCATGTGCGCGAACTCGGTGAGCGAAAGGCCCGCGCCGCCGTGCGATTCGGGCACGTAAGCCGCCCACAAGCCAGTCTCCTTGGCACGCGCACGCGCCTTGGCGAGCGCAGGCAACATCGCCCGAAAGCCCTCGTTGGCGACGCCGCGTTCCAGCGGAAACACCTCTCGCGCCATGAACTCGCAGAGTGTGTTGCGAATGCCCTCGACCCGCACGGACGGCGAGAAATCCATGAGCGATCCTCCAGTGGACGGTTGCGGACGAGCATAGGCGAATCACCGGGCGAATTCCGTACCGCCGATCGAGCCGGCCCAGCGGCCGGCGGACGGGCTCGATCAAGACCGAGCCCGACGTTGGGTTTTCGCGGATCGCGATTGTCAGATCCGCGACGCTGGGCGAGGATGCAGACATGCCCGATGAGCTCCACGCCAGCAGCGCGCTTCACCGCTCGATCCTCGAGCGGTTATCCGTGGGCGTGAACGTCGTTCGCCCCGCCGACGGGCGCATCGTTTATACCAATGCCGCGTTCGCGCGAATGCTCGGCTACGCGCCCGACGAGCTCGTCGGGCGACCCGTCAGCATCGTCAACGCGGCCGTGGGCCAACACCCCGAAGCACGTGCGCAGGAGATCATGGACCACCTGCGCCGCACGGGACGCTGGAACGGACCGATCGCCAATCGGCACAAAGACGGTTCCGTCGTCTGGTGCCGCGCCGACGTGCAAACCCTCGACGACTCGGCCTGGGGATCGGTGTGGCTGGCCGAGCACGTCGACGTTTCCGAGGAAAGGCGCATCGCCGATGCGCTGAACGAAAGCGAGTCGCGCCTCCAATCCATCGTCGACAACACCACGGCGGTGATCTACGTGAAGGACCTCGACGGTCGCTACCTGCTGACGAATCGGAGATTCGAAACGCTGTTCCACGTGACCCGCGAGTCCGCCTGCGGACGAACCGACTTCGACATCTTTCCGACACAGGCCGCGGCAGAGTTTCGTGCCAACCACGTCGCGGTCGCGCGTGCCGGTCGGGCGCTCGAGTTCGACGAGGCGGCTCCCCTCGACGACGGCGAGCACAACTACATTTCCATCAAGTTTCCGCTGTTTCGGGCCACTGGCGAGGTCTACGCGACCTGCGGAATCTCCACCGACATCACCGAGCGCATGCGCGCGCGGCAAGACTTGCAGCGAGCGAAGGAACAGCTCGAGCAGCGGGTGGCCGCGCGTACCGCCGAGCTGAGCATCGCCAACCACCGGCTGCAGGAAGAGATCGCCGAGCACCAGCGCACCGAGGAACGCCGCGCACTGCTCATGAGCGAGCTCGATCATCGGGTGAAGAACGTGCTCGCGACTGCGGTTGCGCTCGCCGACGAGACTTTCGAGAAGACCACCTCCCTCGAAGACTTTCGGGCCACGTTCATGGGCCGCATCCGAACCATGGCGCGCAGTCACGAGGTGCTGGCACGCGCCCAGTGGCGGGGCGTGGACATCGCGGAGGCCGCCAGCCTGGTGCTCGCTGCATTCCAGGCCGCGAGCCCGGGACGCCTCCACGTCCAGGGTGCGTCCGTTCGCCTCGGCGCGTCGGCCGCGCTGCCGATCTGCCTCGCGCTCCACGAGCTCGGCACCAACGCCATCAAGTACGGTGCCCTCGGCGTCGCCACCGGCCGGACCGAGGTGACGTGGCGCGCGATCGAAGGCAACCGCCTGGCGCTCGACTGGGTCGAGCAGGGCGGACCACCGGTGACGCCACCGACGAACGTCGGTAGCGGCCTACAGATCGTCCGGGACCTGGTCGAAACCCAGCTCGGCGCGGCGATGGCGATCCGATTCGCTCCCGATGGATTCCGTTGCCACCTCGAGATTCCCCTACCCGCCCAACCCCGCGTTCCCACACCCGACCCCGGGATCAGACCCGTCGAACCGCCACCTCCCGTGTCGCTCGCGGGGCGCAAGATTCTGGTGGTCGAGGACGATCGTTTGCAGGCGAACCTGATCACCCGCTGGCTCACCCGCTTCGGATGCGCGGTGATCGGGCCGGTGCCGAATGCCGCCGATGCCGTGCGTCTCGCCCACGTCGAGGCGATCGACGCCGCGGTGCTCGACATGAATCTCGATGGTCAATCGAGCGAGCCCGTGGCCGAAGCGCTGGAAGCGGCGCAGCTCGGTTTCGTGTTCGTGACCGGCTACGGCGGTGGTGGCGGCCTCGGCGAGCGCTTCGGCTCGGCGCCGCGCTTGGTCAAGCCCATCGACCCGAGCGATCTCGAGATGGCATTGCGTCGAATCGTGCGCCGAGCTTGAAACACAGTGAGGATGCGGAGGTGGATCGGCCGCGCCGCAACACGAGTGCCTGCGCTGCCCGCCTCGCGGCGCTGCTCGTCGTGGTATCGCCCGACGTGGCGCGTGCAGAGCTGCGGCTGCGGACCGCGGACGCCTTCGACGGCTACACCCTCCTCATGCCCGTCGACCCCTACTACCGGGGCGGCACGGTGCTCATCGACATGGATGGCCGCGTCGTCCACGAGTGGGACATCGAAGCCTTTCCCGGAATCCTGCTTCCTGGCGGCTCGCTCCTCGGGCGCCGCGGGATGCTGCCGGATCTGCCGCTCGGGGGGTCCTCGGCAGAGATCGTCCAGGAGAGCTGGGACGGGAGCGTCGAGATGACGTTCCGCGACTTCGAGGACTTCGCGGGCGTGGGACCGGCAGCGCGGCAAGCACACGACCTGCAACGGCGCGGCAGCCCGGTCGGCTACTACGCCCCGGGTCTCGCGCCCGAACGCGAGGGTTCGAGCCTGGTGCTCGCGTTCTCGGACCGAATCGTGCCCGAGGCATCGCCCACCCCGATCGTGGACGCCGTGCTCTACGAGCTCGGCTTCGACGGCCGGATCGAATGGCAATGGAGCGCCGTCGACCATCTCCACCAATTCGGTCTCAGCGAAGCCGTGCTCGCCGACATCGCGCGCTACGGGGACCACGTGTTCGTGATGAACGCGGCGTCCTGGCTCGGTCCGAATCGACACCACCGCGCCGGCGATGCGCGCTTCGATCCAGAGAACATCCTGATCAGCTCGCGCACGCTGGCGTGGATGGGCATCGTCGAGCGTGCCACCGGCAACATCGTGTGGACCCTCGGCCCCGAGTACCTCACCGACGCCGAACGAGCGCTCGAACCGCTGGTCGGTACCCATCAGGCGCATTTGATCCCTGCAGGATTGCCCGGCGCAGGGAACATCCTGGTCTTCGACAACGGCTTCGCTTCGGGCTACGGGGGACCGCCGCTCCTGCGAAACGCGCTGGAAGCTTTGCTCGGACCCAGCGGGCCCGCGCTCGGCTACCGGTACAGCCGCTTCTACTCGCGCGTGGTCGAGCTCGATCCCGTCACGCTCGAAGTGGTGTGGTCGTACGACCCACGCACCGGCGCCGACCTGACGCTGAGCCCGATCACCGGCGGAGCCGAGCGGCTCCCCAACGGCAACACGCTCATCACCAGCGGAATGGTCGGCCGCGTGACCGAAGTCGCGCCGGATGGCCGCATCGTCTGGGATTACGTGAGCTCGTTCCGCGGGCTCACCAACACGGTGTACCGAGCGACTCGCGTTCCGCCCGAGTATCTGCCCGCGGGCGTGAACGGTGCCGAAGGCAACTACGCGCCGTGGAGATCGCGGGGCGGCGGGTGCGCGGTGTCGGGACCCGCGCAAGACCTAGGCGCCAGCGTGGCTGAGGCTGTCGCCTGCTCGGCGATGCTCGCTTCAGCGCGCAGGCGACGACGACGCGATCGGTCCTGACCCAAGCGATCTGGATGCTCGCGCAGAGCGCGCGCCGGCCGGCGCTTCCGCTCGTCCGCTCACAGGCCATCGCCGACTGCGGCAGCCAGGATGCGGCGCGCCCTGGCTGAGTGGCACGATGGAAGGATGTTCGGTTCCTTCCCTCCCCATCTGCCCGTGCATCAGGAGCGTTCCATGTCTCTGCAGGTCGCAGCGAAGTCCCTCCCTTTCGTGCTTTCGTTCGTGGTCGGTGCCGGGTGCGTCGGCGCACCGGTGAACGGAGTCGTCTACGAAGACACCAACCAGAGCTCGGTCTCGCAATACGCGCAGTCGATCGATCCGACCGACGTTCGAGTGCCGGGCATCCTGATTTCGCTTCTCGGCGCCGACGGCGACACGTCCGTGGCTTCCGACGTGAACGGCGCTTTCGGATTCACACCCGCGGCCGACGGCACGTATCTGCTCTCGCCGGATGTCGACGCGAGCGTGGACTCGACCAGCAACAACGCCCCCAAACGACTACCGCAGGCGATCCGTGAAGGGCGTGTTCGCATCGTCCACTTCGGCGACAGCCTGGGAGTGGTCGGACCCGGCGATCACTTTCCCGAGCGCCTGGCCGGACACCTGAGCGCGATCGTGCCCACCACGGTGGAGAACGTCGCCGTCGGGGGCAGCCAGACCTGGGATTGGCTACCTGGTGGCTCGAAGGGATTCTTCGAGCATGCGCTCGCCCCAAGGCTCGCAGATGCAGACGTGGTGACGATCACACTCGGCGGCAACGACCTCGACGTGTACTTGGGCAACCCGCCCGACTACGACCCAGCCCACATCCTGCAGCGCTTCCTGGAGCATCCCGAGTACCTCCTCGAGATCTACCCCAACGTCGCGACGATCGTGGCCGCCATTCGTGACGCGAACCCGACTTGCGACATCGTCTACGTCGTCTATCCGAACTATGCGAACAGCACGGTGATGCAGGGCTACACGGGCGACTTGCAGCCGCTCGCCTCGCTCGCCTTCGGTGCCGCGCTCACGTTGAGCCGCGGGCTCGTCTCCGACTACCCGGGCGTGGTGGTGGCGGACATGTGGGGTGCCCTCGGCAACACCTGGCTCGACCCGTACCTCATCGACGAGGTGCACCTGAGCAGCGACGGTCACGAGGCGTTCGCCGACGAGATCTTCCGGGCGCTGGGTGGCATCGACGTGGTTGCGGGAACGACCGTCCAGCGCAACTTCGGTTTCGCCGGCCTGGTGGCGCCGGCAACGGCTGCTCGCGCCGCTGCGGGCTGACGCAGCGTGCGCGCGCCGCGCCTACGCCGGCCCGCAGGGCGTCAGCCGTTCGGCGAAAAACGCGAGTGTCCGGTCCAGCGCCGCGCGCGTCGGGTGACCCTCGCGATCGACGAGGTCCTTGGTGAGGACCGAGTGGGCGATGATCGGGATCCGGTGTGGGTTCCCCGGCCGCGAGTCGATCTCGATTCCCTCGAAGCCCGCGCCCAACTCGCGGCGCAGCGTGGCGAATCGCTCACCGGGGCACATGAAGTCGTGGGTGAAGCGCAAGCCCAGGACCGAGAGACCTTCGTCGCGAACACGCTTCTTCACTTTGGCGAGGTTTTCGTCGCTCACGTGCAGTGACGCGCAGTGAGAGCGCGTGAGCCCCACGGGCAGTGACGGCTGGCTCAGGACCGGCGCCATGACCCACGGGTCGGCGAACAGCGTGAGCGCGAAGTTACCCGTGAGGCACATGCCCACGGCGCCCACACCCGGGCCGCCGCAGCGCTCGTGGACGTGGCGACAAAGCGCACGCAGCCATTCGGTGATCGGTGAAGCGGCGCGGCGCGCGAGCATCGAGAACTCGCGCTGGATGCACGCGTACCCGAGCGCCCGCGCCATGTCACTCGGCGTGTAGCGCACCCCGGGCTCGTTGAAGAGGCTGGGAAGGACGGCGGTGAAACCGCGTGCCGCGACGAGCCGTCCGAACTCGGCCACCTGCCGCGTGATCCCCGGCACCTCGTGGACGATGACCACCCCCGGCCCCGTCCCTTTCCAGAACACGGGCCGGGTGGTGCCGAGAGCGTCGAAGCTCCGCTCCTCGAAGTCGGCGACGATGGGGTGCATGGGAGGGCTCCTCTCGCGGATCGACGGTCTGGCGGGTCACGGAGACGCTGCGGGCGTCGCGCCTCGCTCGGATCGGAATCGGGTGAGGTCGGCACGCGCGTGGGCGGCACGGGCGTCGCCGTGCGCCTCGTAGCAGCGACTCCTCGATTCGAGCAGCGCTTCGCGCCACGGCACCCAGGGTTCGAGAGGTGCGAGTGCCTCGACACACAGGCCATCGAAATCAGCCGCCATACCCACTTCGGCGCGCAACGTCCGTCGGGTGTCGTCGAGAATCGAAACCGCGAGAGGCTCGGCGAGCGCCGTGAAGAGCGTCCGCCCGAACGCAGCATCGCCTTCGGCGCGGCCGTAGAGCGCGGAGAGCGTTCGCAACACCAGCGGCCGGTGCACCCACGGATCGTGGGCGAGAAGCCGCAACGCTTCGAGACCGTGGGCCGCGACACTGGCGGGGTCGTGGCGGGCGTCGGCGAGGAGCGTCCACAGGCATTCGGCAGTCGCCGGTCGACGCGCCGCCACGGCGTCGATCCAATCGCGCGCGCGCTCGTCGGCGCGGCTCGCGAGAAGCTCCGCGAGCACGACGCGATCCATGGGCGCCGAATCGCCGCTCGGCGAGCCGGTAGCAACGCGCTCGAGATCGGGCCACAGCCACGCGGCGCGGGCGACGTCGCCCTGGGCGTAGGCCTCGCGAGCGCGCCGGCGCGACTCGCGACGGGGATCCGGATCCGCGGCGGTCGCGAAGGATGCGAGCGGTGCTTCCTCGGCGAGGGCACGGACGGCGCGGAGCTCGCGAACGTGCGCCCAATCCAGGCTCTCGCTCGCCACCACCGGCCGGGCGGCGTCGACGCTCGCCGCCCCGCGCCGCAACTCGGCGACCGACACGCGGTCGCGATGACCCAGACTCCGCGCTGCGGCGAATTCCAGGGCGTTGCGATCATCGGTGTTGGGGTGAAGCGGCTCCGCGGCGCTCGCCACGAACGCGCGTGCGAAACGCGGCGAGCCGAGGAAACCCGTGTAGAAACCCGCGAGACCGTCGACTCCCCAAACCCAGTCCAGCGCGCGCCCGAACGGCTCCTTCGTCAAGCGTGCGCCGAGACGTGCGCGGTCGTGATCGATGGGAGCGGCGCTCGCGACCAACAACAGATCGGTATCGAGCTGGGTCTCCCAGGTCTCCACCTCGGCGAAGGCCGCGCCCAGCGTCGCGTAAACCAAGCGCAGCGACGCGGGATCGAGGTCGTAGACCTGCAACCACTCGGCGAAGAGCCCGCCTGGCGCCAGCCGCGCCGCCGCCTCGCGGAAGAAGTCCACGGTGAAAAGGCTCGCCACGCCGGCGCGATACGGATTCGACGGCTCGGAGAAGATCACGTCGTAGCGGTCGGTGAGCTCACCCAGCGACTCGCGGGCATCGCCGATCACGACTCGCACTCGCGGATCGGCGAGCACGTTCCGAGTGATCGCCGAGCCCCTGCGCGCAAGCTCCAAGACCGCGGGCTCGAGCTCGAGCACGTCGACGCGCTCCAAGCCGGGACCCTGCGCGAGCCAGGCCGCCGTCGAACCCGTGCCGAATCCGATGACCAGCGCGAGCCGCGGGTTCGGGTGGAGGGCCGCGGGGATCAACCCGCCCATGGCGTGGGTCGCGGCGTCGTTGCGGATGTTGCCGTCGGACTTACCGTTGACGAGCAGCGCCTCGCCATCGGCGTTCGAGATCCCGATCGCCGACTCACGCCCATCGCGCTCCCACGCGAGCGTGCGGCGCACCGCGTTCGCGTGGTCGCGAGCGGCGCCGGCGTTCGGAAACGAGCGCGGGACGCCTCCGACGCCGATGGGTTGGTGGCGCCACACGGCCGTAGGCCCGGGCGCCACGGCGAGGACCGCCACCAGCGCCACCACCGCGAGCGCAGCCCACGTCGGCCAGCGCGCGCTGCCGCCACCGCGCGTCGTTGCCGCGCACGCGACGGCCAACACCGCGAGCACGGCCACCGCGATCCGCCAGGCCGCCAGTGCGCCGGCGAAGGGGATCAGCACCAATCCGCCGCCGAGAGCGCCCAGCAGATTCCCGGCGGAGTTCCACGCGAACACGTGTCCGCTCTCGCGCCCGGCGTCGCGGTCGCCCTCGCCCGCGAGCGCGACGAAGAGCGGAAACTGATAGCCGCTCACGATCGCCGTGGGCAGCACGGCCAGCGCGGCAATTCCGAGCCACACACCCACCAAGCGCGGGAAACCGCCGTCGCCGAGCGCGCGCGTCGCGATCGCCAGCTCGGCGAGGCGATCGCCAGCCGCGAGCGGCGCCAGCGCCACCAGCGCTTCGAGCGCGCTCACCAGCGCAAGCGTTGCAAGCGTAGGACGGTGACCTCGCCGCGCGCTGCCGAAGACGACTGCGCCGATGCCGACGCCGCCGAGCACCAGCGCCAAGATCAAGCCGAAGGTGTAGGTCGAGCCGCCGAGGAGCGGCGCCAGCATCCGGTACCACACGAGCTCGAGAAGCCCGAATGCCAACCCCGCGAGCGCCGCACCCAACGAGGCCATCCGTCTTTCGCCAGGCGCGACTCGCGGCGCCGCGGCGCGCTCCAAGTCACCTGCCAGCATCTGGAAGGATCGGCTGGAGGGACCGGCCCCCGCCGGTCCGCTCTCTTTCGGCGCCGACGGCGCCCCACCCTCCACACGGAGGGCACTCATCGTTGGCCGGCGATCCAGCGCTGCCGCAAGCGCCGCCACGATCACACCCACGGCTGCGGCCCCGAAAAGCGTGGCCCGAGTCCCCAAGCGTTCGAGGAGCACGAGTGTCGCCGCGAGCGTGCCGAGAAGCGCGCCGAGCGTGTTCGCACCGTAGAGCAGCCCCGCGCGACGGCGCGCTCGATCCGACTCCACCTCGACGACGCGAATCACGGCAGGAAGGGCACCTCCCATGAGGAAGGTAGGCAACGCCAACACCACCAGCGTGACCCCGAGGCGCAACACGGTGCGGCCCGCGACACCGAGGGCCCATCGCTGGGCGAGCGCGTGGTACGGCACCTCGAGCCAGGCGATCAGCCACGGCGTGCACGCCGCCGCGAGCGCCGCGCCCAGCTCCAGCGCAGCGTAGAGCCGAAGCGGGGCCGGAACGCGATCGGCGCGCTTTCCCAGCACCCACGCGCCGAGACCCAGGCCACCCAGAAAGCACGCCACCACTGACGCGTGCGCCGCGGTCGACGCGCCGAAGACGCTGCGAAAGAGCCGGAACCACGCCGTCTGATAGACGAGGCCCGCGAAGCCCGATGCCATCACCAAGATCGCGACGGCGAGCGTGAGGCGTCGCTCGCACGCGAGACGTGAGGCCGGGCGCTCGTTCGTCCGGTGCGCGGAGGGCTCGGCGCTCGCTCGCATGGGGCGGGCAAACTGCCCAACCTCCCTACCCCAAGCAACACCACGCCCGAGCGCGCCGCGCTGCCGCTGCTACGCTGCTGCGGCGAGCCGATCGCGGCTCGCTCTCGTGCGATGAGCTACCTCGCCTGGCTGATCACGATCTC
>CAYUSL010000232.1:0-7597 GCA_964447125.1 uncultured bacterium
TCGCGGCTCGCCTCTGGCTCGCGGAGAGATCGGTGGCGTGCGTGGCGTCTGATCGGCCGAGCGGTCGTCACAGCGCCGGATCAGGGGCGCTTCAATCGCGCGCCTCGAGTCGCATCGCTTCGCTCGCCGCTCGCCGCCGGGACGCGCTCTCTGAGCCGTCTGCAGATGCTGCCCTACGACATCGGATCAGCGTCACATGCGGCGGAAGAGCTCGAAGACCGGGTCGACCAGCGGCTCGATGGGCTTCGCCTCGATCGTGTAGGCCTCGGTGTGGCGCAGCTTCCACGCGAAGCTCAGCGCTGCGAGCCCCGCGGTGAAGAGCAGCGCTGCCACCAGTGCTGCCAGAATCTCGGGCGCGACCAATACCATCGTCGCCAAGCCGATCAGAATCAGACCCGGTAGGTAAGCACGCCACGAGACGGGCGCGCGCACTCGACGTTCCTCGATCGTCCAGCGTGTCATCGTTCACTCCCTCCTGCCTGCTGGCGAAGGTGCGCACGATGTTCACGAAGTCAACTCGTTCGTCGAGCGGCGAGCCCCCGGCGGATGCGGGACGTGTCACGGGGTGGGCGCGTCGGCGAACGCGAAGTCGATCCCCACGCGGCGACCGTCCCAGGGCGCGCGTAGGCCGCGCTCCGCCGCCTTCTGCACCAGCGGATCGCCGCCGCTGATCGCCGCGTACTGGTGCACGGCGCGCTCACGTTCCCGAATGCGATCCAGGGCGCGTGCCCTCCACAACCCGAAGCTGGCGACGCGCTCGGGCTCGCGATGGCCGATGGCGAGTGCGTGGTCGAAGCATTCGAGCGCATCGGAAGCGTCGTCGCCGACGAGCGCGAGCAAGCCCGCGACGAAATGGAAGAGCGCCTCGCGAGGGCGCGCCTCGCACGCCCGCTGCATGTGGCGGCGCGCAGCGCTCAAGTCTTCGTGGTTGAAGTAGGACTCGTAGGCATTTCGGTAGCACTCGAAGGCGGGCGCGGCGTCGGCGCTCGCCGACTCACCGCCGTTGAGCGCGTCGAGATCGGGCCGGGCGCGCGCCGTGGTGAGATCGAAGGCGACGAAGGGCCGGCTCGACGTCGGCGCGCGACCCGTTCCCACCCAAATCAGGCCCTCGTCGGGGCTCATCACCGTGGATCCCACGGTCACCAGGGCCGCGATGGCCTGCGTGATCCTGCACGCGCCGTCGCCGGCGTCGCCGAGGATGGCGGCGAGGGCGTTGGCGTCCAGGGCGCCGCGCTCTTCGCCGAGGATCTGGTTGGCGCGGTGATAGCGCGCTGCGTTCCAGCGCCATTGCGAGGGATACGTGAGGCGCTCCGCGGCGGCGAGCTCGCGATCCAGGTAGATGTTCGAGTAGCCGAAGGTGTCACCTTCGGCGTGAAACCACGCGCGCCGTGCGGCGGTCACCTCGTAGCAGAGAACGGTCTTCTCGCGCGCCGAGCCGATCAGATAGGTCCAGCTCCCATTGGGGCGATGATCGTCCAGGATGCGGCGCGCGTCGTCGAGGTTCTTCGCTTCGCGCATGACAGTGTCGCCGGCGATTCCGACAGGCAGCCCGCCCAATGCGACGTCGACGGTGGAGAGATGTTGGTGCACGGCGAGCGTCAGACCGGACTCGTTCATCGCCGTCACGCCACCCAGATGGATGCCTGCAGCCGCGATGGAAACGTAGCGCTGGGCGCCAGTCGGCGCGTAGAAGATGACGGCGGTCTCGCGATCCCATGCGCCGACGCCCTGGTAGTCGAAGTTGCGAGCGTGGCGGAAGCGGCCGTCCGCGCTGGCGTCGCCCCAGGCGAAGGCGCTGGTGCAGCCGAAATGGGGCACGCCGAAGCGCGGTGCAGCCTCGAAGCCGCGAAGCCGCGTGTAGTGCGAGATCGCCCACAGGAACGTCTCGGGCATCGTCATCGCGCCCACCAGCAGCTTGCGATCCATTCCTGCGCCCTCGGCTAGGCCGTCGAGGGCGTCACGCACGTGCGGTGGAAAGCGCCGTGCGACGCGGGTGCTCACGGTCGAGGCGAGCAGCCGCGCGATCGGCCCGCCCACGCCGCCCAGATTCTCGCGCAGCAGGCGATCGACGTAGCGCGCGAAATAAGGCACCGGGCCGCGCCGGATCGCGCTGCTGAGAAGCAGGCCGTGGCGATAACCCATCTGGCGATCGGAGCCGGAGAGGCGCAGCACGTGAATGCCGGCGTGACGCTCGTAGTCGGGGAGCGCGGCGACGCGCGGGCGACGGTGGGTGGTCATGGAGTCCTCGGCAATCTTCGCGCCCAAGCTCGAGCCATTCATCATCCCTCGGTTGCGGACCTGACGTCCTGCTCGATTGTCACGCAGAGACTGGAATCCGCAATCCGAATTGCACGCCGAGGGTGATCAAAAAGCACACGGTCGTGGCGGCGGCGGGAGCCGCGCGCCGCGCACACTCCACGATTCACCGCGGCGCGTTCGTCGGGGACTGGACGTCCCCAAAGCACCGACTCAGCCGGTGCCGTAGCTCTTCCTTCGCGCGCACGTATGGAAGATCCCCGATCGTGCGCCGCGCCGCCCGATCTGCGCCCCGGTCTCCACGCGCGCCGTCAGTCTCTCCGCGAGCCGGCGGCGAGCCGACGAGCGTCGCGAGTCGCCTCGGGGGTGGGGCCCCGTTCGGATTCACTCCGAACGGGGCGGGGGGCTGGAACAGCCCCCCGCAGAAACCGCAGCAACTACAGCCTCGTCGGCCCGGCTGGATTGCTCTCGCGATAGCGCTCGAATGCCGTGCGCAACTCGTCGAGACCGCGCTCGACCATCTCCACCTGCTTCGCCACGCTCGGGTCGTTGGGCACCAGCTCCTTGAGC
Source organism: uncultured bacterium (assembly GCA_964447125.1). GTDB lineage: Bacteria > JADJOY01 > JADJOY01 > JADJOY01 > JADJOY01 > JADJOY01. The sequence continues at coordinate 2,827 of CAYUSL010000232.1, forward strand.
TTGCGGAAATGCACCAGCGCTTCCTCGAAACACTGGATCTTCTTCTGCACGTCCGCCTCGCGATTGCCGCGCTTCAGGTGATACGTACCCTGGGCGATCGCGTCGTCGGCCTCCTGTCGCGCTTTGGCGTCCGCGGGGCGTGCGGGCGCCTGCACGCCCATCTGCTCGGCCCACGACTTCGGCTTTTCCGGTGCGGCGCGCTTGGCGGGACCACCCTCCTTGGTGCCGGGCTTACCCTTCGCGCCCTTCTCGTCGCCGCTCGATCCGATTGGCTGGTTCAGCACCTCGACCAAGCGCTTGAAGCGGTCTCCCAGCGACTTGGGCTCGTCGTCGTGTGCGCTGGCGGGCGGGTCGCTGCGCGGCTTGGCGTTGGCCGCGGCGGGTTTGACCTCGGTCTCGGCTTCGGGCTGCTTGCGACGTCGTTCGGCGAAGAGATCGAGCTTCATGGGCAACTCACTGGAAGTGATAGAGCACCAGCACCAGTGTGAGGCAGAGGGCGTAGATCACGAGCCCCACGAGAACCGGCCCGTCGAATATCCGCGGACGTTGGGTGGTGTTCGCGGATTCCGCGGGATGTGGCGGGGAGCTCGAAGACGAGGTCATCGTGCCGTGTGCGGAACGTGCTTCGCGAACCGTCATCGTACCACTCGGGTCGTGGCGTCGCTCGACCCGGGCAAGTGACGGCTGCCTTTGGGTGTCGGGGTGACGTCGAGGCGCTCGGCCCTGCGCTGATCGACCCACACCACCGCTAGTCCCACGGCGAGAAACGCGAATCCGCCCGCCACGAGCCACCACCCGGCTTGCTGCACTCCCAGGTAGAACGCGTGCTTGCCGTGCGCGTTCTCGAGATCGTGTGGCGAGGTATCCGGGTCTGCATCGTCCGCGGCTTTCTCGAGGCGGTCGATGGTCACGTCGTAGTCGGCCGTCTTGTCGCGGCCGATCCACAGGTTCACGCCACCGAGCGCGATCAATCCCGCGCCGATCACGGCGAGCGTGACGCTCGTGCGGGTCATGGGGCCACGCGCGGCGGTCAACGTTCCTCCGCGGCCTCAGCGAGCGTCGCCCGCGCGTTCGAGCTCGGCGTCCAGTGCGGCCACGACGTGGTCCACGTCCTCGTCGCCGAGCGACGGAAAGATCGGCAGGCGAAGGATTCGCGCACAGACGTCGGCGGTGACCGGCAGCGCGTCGGACGTAGCGGGCCAATGGCTGCGCATGAACGGCGAGTCGTGGAGGGTCTGGAAGTGCGCGGCGACTTGGACGCCGCGCCCGCGCATGCCGCGACTCACGGCATCCCGGTCGACGCCCCGCGGCACGAGGACGTGCACGATGTGGTGGTTGAAGCGCTCGTTCGCGGTGGGAGCGTCGGCCAGCGTGAGCCCGTGACGGGTCACCAGCGGCGCGAGCTTCACGCGGTAGCGCGCTGCGACTCGCTCGCGCTCGCGTGCGATCCGCTCGCGCGCAGCGAGCTGGACTTCGAGGACAGCGGCCAGCACTTCGGCCAGCGTGAAGCTCGAACCTGGGCTGACCCAGGTGTAGTGGGGCGTCTCGCCGCGCACGGCGGCGGCACGATTGGTGCCCTTGTCGCGGATGGTCTCGGCGGCGCGCGCCAGCGCATCGTCGCCCGTGAAGAGCGCCCCGCCTTCGCCGCAGCTCACGTTCTTGCTTTCGTGAAAGCTCATGCAGCCCGCAAGGCCGAGGGTGCCCACGGCGCGGCCCGAGGAGCTGATCGAGCCGAATCCCTGTGCGGCGTCTTCGAGGACCGGGATGCCACGGCGCGCTCCCAGCCCCACCAGGTCCTCGATGCGGCACGGCATCCCGCCGTAGTGGACGGCGAAGATCGCGCGGGTGCGGGGCGTGATGGCGGATTCGACGCGCTCTGGATCGAGACCGAGACGCTTGCTCTCGATGTCGACGAACACCGGCTTCGCACCCTGGCGCGCGACCGCCGCCGCCAGTGACACGTAGAGGAAGCCCGGCACGATCACTTCGTTCCCGGCGCCGATCCCCAGCGCCATGAGGCACGCCTCCATGGCGTGCGTGCAGCTCGTGGTGAGCAGCACGTGGCGGCTGCCGAGGGTGTGCCTGAGCTCATCCTCGACACGCGTGCCGACGGATCCACCGCCACCGGTGTGTCCGGACTCCAGTACCGCACGCACGGCGGCCACGTCGGCCTCGCCGTGCGAAGTGCGATGGAACGGGATGATCGGGGAATTCATCGATCCGTGGCCGAACGAGGCCGCACTCTCCCCCGGTAGGCGCCGCGCTGGCAAGTCGATGGTGGGTGCCTACGGCACGCCTGCCTGCTTTTTGGTCAGTGCCGAAATCTTAGGCGCACTCGATCGTCCCAGGCGTGAAGGATTTCGCTGTGATTCCAAGAGCATCGGGGCGGTGCGGATCTTGCTCTTCGGCTCGCCGGCCGTGGATCGAAGGGGGCGAGATCCGCGGTGGCGCACGAGCAACGGCAGTCGTCGACTCTCACATCGGAAAGGGGCTCTTCATGGCGGCAACGGTTTTTGGGCGGAAGCCTGGCGGGGAGTTGCAAGGTGGGGCGCGCGCGGTGTGGGCACTCGTGCTCACGGCCGTGGTCGCGCTCGGACTGCTGGGTGGCGTGGCGCGCGCCGAGGGTGAAGCGACCAAGGCCGATCCCAGTCTGGAGCAGCGGATCTCCGATCTCGAAGCGTACGTGAACAACGGCGCGCGGGTGGGAGACACCGACGCTAGCGTCGCGTCCAAGGTGGGCGGCTCGGGTCCCGGTCACAACGGCTGGATGATGACGTCGGCGGCGCTGGTGCTGTTCATGACGCTGCCGGGGCTGGCGCTCTTCTACGGCGGCTTGGTGCGAACCAAGAACGTGCTGTCGGTGCTGGCGCAATGCTTTGGCATCGCCGGGCTGGTGACGATCCTGTGGTGGGCGTTCGGGTACAGCTTCGTGTTCGCGAGCGGCTCGCCGATCCTGGGCGGATTCACGCACCTATTCTTGCGGGGCGTCGATTCGACGCCCAACACGAACTACTCGTATTGGGTGTCGCACAACGTCTTCGCGATGTACCAGATGATGTTCGCCATCATCACCCCGGCGCTCATCATCGGCGCCATCGCCGAGCGCATGAAGTACCTGGCGGTGATGGTGTTCGTGGCGCTGTGGATGCTGGTGGTCTACTTCCCGCTCGCGCACATGGTCTGGGGCATCGACGGCCTCATGAACGGCGTGTGGAACGCCAAGGCGGCGGTGAAGGCCATCGATTTCGCCGGCGGAACCGTGGTGCACATGTCGTCGGGGTGGTCGGCGCTGGTGCTGTGCTTGATGCTCGGCAAGCGCATCGGATTCGGCAAGGACGCCATGCTGCCGCACAGCATGGTGCTGTGCATGGTCGGCACGGGCATGCTCTGGGTGGGCTGGTACGGGTTCAATGCCGGTAGTGCGGTGGCGGCAGACGGCGTCGCGGCGAATGCGTTCACCACCACCACGCTGGCAGCCGCAGTGGCGGCGTTCACCTGGGCGATGATCGAGTACGTCGAGAAGGGCAAGCCGAGCATCCTCGGTTTCTGCTCGGGTGCCGTGGCGGGGCTGGTCGTGATCACGCCGGCCTGCGGCTTCGTGAAGCCGGGCTCGGCGGTCATCATCGGCATCCTCGCCGGCGTGGTGCCGTTCCTCGCCTGCACCAAGCTCAAGGCCAAGTTCGGTTACGACGACGCGCTGGATACCTTCGGCGTACACGCGGTCGGCGGCACGCTGGGCGCCTTCATCACCGGGATCTTCGCGACCATCGAAGCCAATCCGAATCTCGCCACCAACCTCAAGGACGTCGTCGGCCACGGCCTGTGGCTGGAGCAGCTCAAGGCGATGATCCTGACGATCGTGATGTCGGTGGTGGCAACGGTCGTGATCGGAACGCTGCTCAAGAAGACCATCGGTCTGCGCGCCGATACCGACGTGGAGCGTCAGGGGCTCGATCTCACGGAGCACGGCGAGGTCGGCTACAACTACTGAGTCTTGCGCGGGGGGCTTTTCGAGCCCCCCGCCCAGCGCGGCAACGCCGCGCTGGGTCCCACCCCCGAGTCGCTTCGCCACGCTCGCGGCTCGCCTCTGGCTCGCGGAGACGTGGAAGCCGAGCTTGGAGACCGATTGCAGCAGCCAAACCGCTAGTCACGAAGGGCCTCTCTCCCCTTTCTCTGCAGTCTCGATGGCCCCGGCGAGCGATTCGCCGGGGCCATCTCTTGCTCCGCGAACGTCGAGTCGCCGTCACGTTTGATAGAGTCCGCCGCACCTTTCGCGTGCGTGGGGCTGCTGGATGGCGATCGAGCTTCGGGAGGCTGTGGCGCGTCACCGCCGGGAGCGGCGCGCGAATGCGCCGGCCCCGCTCAAGGTGGGGATCTGGGGGCCGGGGAGGCGCGCGCTCGGCTATTACGCGCCGATCGTGCGTGCCCTCGGTGACGAGCTCGAGCTGGTGGGCGTCGCCGGGCGGCACAAGGCGCGGGCACTCACCGTTGCCGAGCCGTACGAGTGCGCGGCCTTCGACTCGATCGAAGATCTGATCGAGACGACGCGCCCTGACCTCTTGATCGTGTGCGTGAGCTACGGCGTCAACGGGGTGGCTGCGCTGCGCGCGCTCGACTTCGGCATCCCGCTCATGCTCGAAACGCCGCTCTCGTCGCGGCTTCGCGAATGCGACGCGATCGTGCAGCTCGTCGCCGAGAAGGGCATTCCCGTGCAGGTCGCCGAGCAGAACTTCCTCTTCCCGGTGGAGCAGATGAAGACGCTGCTGGTCGG
>CAYUSL010000232.1:7697-9363 GCA_964447125.1 uncultured bacterium
GCAGCGCTGGTGGCCAAGCCGAGGGGGCGAGCGGAGATTCGCTGGTCGAACCCGTTCGTGGATCTGCCGTTCGACGACGATCACATCGGCGTGGCGTGTTCGCTCATGGAGCTGGTGCGCGCGATCCGCGGCGGCAGAAGCGACGTGCGCTACGGCGTCGAGGGCGGGCGCATCGATCAAGAGCTTTGCACCGCGATCGAGGTGAGCCACCGGATGGGTGGCGAAGCGCTCGCATTCCCGCTCGATCGCAGCCTGCTCGGTGAATGGGATTGATCTCTTCCGGCCGGATCGCGCTCGCGGCGCTGGCGCTGGTGCTTGCCGTCGCGCCGTTCAGCCACGCAGGCGACGGCACGCGGCTGCTCTATTTCGGTGGAGATCGGGATCTGTGTGCCCGGCTCGCACTCGATCCGGCGCTCTTCCCGGAGTGCGGACCCGCGGTGGCGTCGCTGCGCACGCCGATCGAGACACCACTGGTGATCCTTCACGACGTCGTGCTGTTACCCGAGGAGGTCGATCGCGCCGTCGATCACGCTCGCACCGGCGCCACGTTGTTGGTGATCTCGGGGCGCGCGCGCGGCGTCGCGCTCGCGACGGAGGTCGCGAGCGCCGCGAGTGCATCGATCGAGTTCGTCGACCGGAACGATCCGGTTTCGATCGCCGCAAGCGCGGAGGCCGCCGAGCACGTTGCGTGGCGTTCGGCACCGCAGGTGCGCGAGCGCACGGTGCCTCGGCCAGCAGGCGATGCGCTCGAAACGATCGTCGCGACGGAAAGTGGCGAGCCATTGCTCTCGCGACTGCGCGTTGGCGCCGGGCAGGTGCTCTTCCTCGCGCCTTGGCTCGACATCCAAAACTCGCGCGCCGCGCGGCTCGAAGAGAAGGGCAGCAACTATTCGCTTCGAAGCTGGCCGTACTTCAACTACTGGCTGTATCGCATCGAGGCGGAAGCGGCGCGCGTCGAACCGCTCGAATTCCACGAGTGGCCCGGCTCGCCCGTGCCGCATCCGCACGCATTTCCGAAGATCCTGTCGCTCTTCGGCGCGATGCTCGCCGTCAATTTGATGGCGTTCGCGTGGGTACGTCGCTACAGCGTGCGCCATCCCGAGCAGCTCACGCATTTCTACGCACAACGCACGCAATCGGAGCCGGGTGGCGAGGGGACGAAGCCCGGCGCGGAAGCCGCCGCTGCATGGGAGAGTGTCGGCTTCCGCCGCCCGCTCGCTGGCTTTCTCTACCTCTTCGCGGTGTCGTTGCTGTTCTTGGTTCCCGGATTCCTGGCGGTGCTGTCGTTCAACTACAACCAGGTCTCGCCGTTCCCCGAGGCCGTCGGCGCCTGGCACATCATCCAGGGATTGATGGGGGTCTTCTGGATCTTCCTCGATCTCGGCACCGGCTACGCGTTCGTCAAGTACTTCGCCGAATACCGCGTGTCCGACCCCGGACGCGGTGTCATGTACGCGCAGCTCTTCGTGTGGTGGCAGGCGCTCTCGGGAATTGCCCAGGTGGGCGCGGTGGCGCTCGTGGCCGCCGGCATCCTGCCGAAGACGACCTACGCCTACCTGGCGTGGGCGTTCTTACTCCACGCGATCATCCAGTATCCGGGCTTCCTCAAGCTCTTCGCGCACCTCTTCAACGCGGTGCAGCGTTTCGACCTCCACCAGACGATGGG
>CAYUSL010000233.1:0-9360 GCA_964447125.1 uncultured bacterium
GTACTCGATCCCGAACATCTCGCAGAACGGGGTGTGGAGCGGATTCTTCGCCATCTCGGGCTCTCTCCGGCCGGGAACGCGTTCCAGCGGACTGCGGGTGGACGAGCGAAAAGCGCCTGTTTTTTGGGATCGAATGCGAGGCGAGGTCGTAGCGGTTTCCTTCCAAAATGAAACATGTTCTACTTGGGCCGTCAAGGCGTGAACGACCCGAAATCACGGCGTTCGAGGGCTTCCCGCGGTGCTCGATTTCGATCCCTTCGATCCGGTCGTCATCGCCGATCCGTATCCGTGGTACGCGCGGCTGCGCGAGGACGCACCGCTCCACCACGTGGCCCGTCGCGGCTACTGGGTGCTCTCGCGCTACGCCGACGTACGCGAGGCGTTCCGCGATCACGAGACCTTCTCGTCCGCCCACGGCAACAGCCCCGAGCCCGGCTTCCAGCCCGGGCTCATCGCCACCGATCCGCCCAAGCACACGCGGCTGCGGCGCATCGTGCAGGCGGTCTTCACCCGCCGCGCCGTCGAGGAAGGTTGGGGGGCGCGGATCCGCGCGATCTGCGAGGAGCTGATCCAGCCCCTTCTCGACGGCCAGCCCTTCGACGCATTCCGAAAGCTCACGCTGCCACTGCCGGTGCAAGTGGTGGTCGAGATGCTCGGCATCCCGGACGGAGACCTGGCGCAGTTCAAGCAATGGTCCGATCTCATGGTGGAGGGCGTGAGCCAGCACCTCGACCCCGAGGTGGGGCGCCGGACCGCCGAGTCGTTCAAGGCGCTCAACGATTACTTCCACGCGAAGGTGCGCGAGCGCCGCACCGGTTCCGGCTCGGACCTGATCACGCGCATCGCACAGGCGGGCGAGGGAGAGGCCCTCACGGACAAAGAGGCCTCGCACTTCTGCATCCTGCTCTTGATCGCCGGCAACGAGACCACGACCAACCTGCTGGGCAATGCGCTCCTCGCGTTCATGGCGAACCCGCGCGAGCTCGCGAGGCTGCGCGAGCGGCGCGCGGAGCTTCTGCCCGGCGCCGTCGAGGAGATGCTGCGCTTCGGGCCGCCGTCGAAGTGCTTCTTCCGCTCCACCACTCGGCCCGTCGAGATTCACGGAGGCACGATCCCGGCCGGCGCGCGCGTGATGCTCACCATCGCCGCCGCCAACCGGGATCCACGCGCGTTCCCGGAGCCGGACGCGTTCCGCGTGGACCGCGTGAGCGACAACGACCATCTGTCGTTCGGCAGCGGCATCCACCACTGCCTCGGTTCGATGCTGGCGCGCCTCGAGACGTCGACCTTCTTCGACGTGCTGCTCGCTCACGCCCGTGAGCTCGTTCCGACCGGCGAACCGCGCCTGGTTCAGAACGTCATCGTGCGTGGCCCCGAGCATCTGCCGATGCGGCTCTTGGCGGCGTAGCGCAGCAGCTCGTCGCCAGCGCGGGCGAGCGCCAGGATCGATCGTCGCCGACGCCAGGCAAAGGAGACGCCGACATGCCATCCGAGAAATTCGAGAAGGGCGCGAAGGTGTTCGAGGAAGTGATCGGATTCCGCCCGCCGGAAGAGGGCCCGGCATTCCTCAAGCTCACGGTCGAGAATCTGTTCGCCGACGTGTGGGCGCGCGAGGGCCTCTCGATACGCGACCGGCGTCTGATCACGCTCACGATCCTGCTGACTCAGATGAAAGAAGAGTCGCTCGCGCTCCATCTGCGGCAGGCCCTCAAAGGCGATCTCACCAAGAAAGAGCTCTCCGAGCTCGTGATTCACGTGGCGCACTATGCGGGCTGGCCAATCGGGCAGCTCGGCTTCGACACGCTGATGGCAGTTCTCGCAGAGAAGAAGCGGAACGAAGCGGCCAGCCCGTGAGGGCCAAGCGCTGCCCGAGACGCGGAACGGGACGAGAGCAATGGAAGCCACTCGACAGATCTACTGGAACATCGCCTTCGGCATGGCGATTTACGGCCTCGCCGCGCTCGCGGTGGGCTTCGCCGCCCGCGGCATCTGGAAACGCGCGCAGCTCTGGCGGCTCGGTGGCGCGGCGCTGCGCACCGACCGCATGCGCGAACGCGTGCGCGGGCTCGTCGCCGAGATCTTCGGCCATCGCCGGCTGTTGCGCGATCCCGTGCCGGGTGTCGCGCACCTCTTCATCTTCTACGGGTTCCTGGTCGAGCTGATCGCGACCGGCATGATCGCGGTCCAGGAGTGGACGGGCATCCACTACCTGAAGGGGCCGCTTTACCTCGGCTACTCGCTGGTCAGCGACGTGTTCGGGCTCCTCGGGCTCGTGGGTTGCGCGATCTTCCTGTGGCGGCGCGGCGTGCAGAAGGTGCCGCGCCTTCACACCGTCACCGACGACTGGATCGCCATCGGCTTGCTCACGCTCGTCTTCGCGCAAGGCTTCGTCGTCGAGGGCTTGCGCATCGCCAGCACCGAGCTGCGCCAGAACCCAGGCCTCGCGGTGTGGTCCCCGGGCGGCTTCTTGATCGCGACCGCCGTTTCCGGCCTGAGCGAGGGCGCGCTCCACGCCGCGCACCGCGGCGTGTGGTGGTTCCACGCGTTCACCGCGTTCGGGCTGCTCGGCTACATGGCGTACGGGAAGTTCAACCACATCTGGTTCGGCACCGCGAACATCCTGCTGCGGAACCTCGAGCCGAGCGGCAAGCTCAGCCATTTCGACATCGACAAGGCGCTCGAAGCCGACCCCGACGCGGAGGTGGTGCTCGGCACCAGCCAGATCGAGCAGTACCCGTGGAAGAGCCTGATGGACCTCGACGCCTGCATGAACTGCGGGCGCTGCGAGGCCGTGTGCCCCGCCAGCTTGAGTGGCGTTGCGCTCTCGCCGCGCAAGCTCATCCAGGACATGAAGGGCCACCTGAGCGAGGTGGGGCCGGCGTCGCTCTTGGCGCGTCTCGCTCGCGGCGAGAACGTCGCGGGCGTCGAGGGCACTGCGAGCGAGAGCGCCCCCGCGGCGCCGCGTGCGCCGCTCTTTGGTGATGCGCCCACCGAAGCCGGCGCAGCTCGTCCGGCGGTGCTCGAGGAGGAGCTCTGGGGATGCCGCACCTGCGGCGCGTGCACGCACGAATGCCCGGTATTCATCGAGCACATTCCCAAGATGGTGGACATGCGCCGTCATCTGGTCATGACCGAATCCAAGATGAGCGACGCGGCCCAGCTCTTCTTGAAGAACATGGACGACCGCATGCACCCGTGGGCGAAGGCTCCCCACAACCGTGACGAGTGGTACCAGGACCTCGACGTGAAGGTGCTGGGCGACGGTGCCACCGCCGAATACCTCTACTGGGTGGGCTGCACCGGCGCCATGATCGACCGGAACATCGAGGTCACGCGCGCGATGGTGAAGGTGCTTCAGGCGGCGGGAGTGGACTTCGCGATCCTGGGCTCGGAGGAGGTCTGCACCGGCGATCCTGCACGGCGGGTGGGCGGAGAGTTCACGTTCCAGCTCTGCGCCAAGCAGAACATCGAGACGCTCGGAAGCTACGGTGTGAAGAAGATCATCACCACGTGTCCGCATTGCTTCAACAGCTACAAGAACGAATACCCCGATTTCGGCGGGCACTACGAGGTGGTGCATCACACCCAGCTCATCGCCGAGCTGGTGCGTGACGGGAAGCTCCGGCTGAAGACTGGGCTGGATTCGCTGACCTACCACGACCCCTGTTACCTGGGGCGCCACAACGGTGTCTTCGACGAGCCGCGCCAGGTGCTCAGCGCGCTCGCGGCGCCGGGCGAGCTCAAGGAGATGGCGCGCAGCCAGTCGAAGTCGCTTTGCTGCGGTGCCGGCGGCGGCTATGCGTGGATGGACGACGATCCCAAGACCCGCATCAACCACATGCGTCTCGCCGACGTGAAGGAATGCGGTGCCAAGACCGCGGCGGTATCGTGCCCATTCTGCATGCAGATGTTCGACGATGCCCTCAAGAGTCTCGATCCCGGAAAGACGATTCGCGCAGCCGACATCGCCGAGCTGGTCGCCGAAGCGCTGGTAGCGCCACCCGAAGGGCGGGCTTGAGGCAAACGGCGTGACGCTCGAAGAACGGCTGCGACGGCTCGAGGACCTGGAAGCGATTCGCGACCTCGCGCGCCGCTACGCCGATGCGGTGTGGCGCCGCGACGTCGAGGGCGCCGTCGCGCTCTTCACCGACGACGGCACGATGGATACCGGAGATCGCCCGCCGATCCACGGGCGCGCGGCGCTCGTCGACGCGTACCGCGCGATGGTGGGCGGCGCGAACGAGTTCCTGCCCTTCGTCGCCAATCACGTCGTCGATCTGGACGCTGACCGCGCGCGCGGTCGCTGCTACCTCGATCTGCGCGCCACCATGGATGGCCAGCGCCGGATCGGCGGCGGCCACTACGAAGACCAGTACCGGCGCACGGACGCGGGCTGGCGCTTCGCCTCGCGCAAGCTCGTCCTGCGCTTTCTCGATCCGGCCTGACACGCACCTGCCCGCCAGTACCGGTCGCTGACGAGCACCCGCGGCGAACCCTCGCCACCGATGGCTGCCACCATCGGACGCACTGCCCACCATTGGCGGCAGCGACCCCGGTACGCCGCGCATGACTCGCTTTCATCCACGCGCGGAATGCGCGGCGGAGTTCCGCTCAGCAGGCATCCGCTGGCGCTGGCCCCGATGTTGCTCACGCCCCTCAGCGCAGGTATCACGAGGAACGACCAGCAAGGCGAGGGGGGAAAGTTCATGACGAGGAAACGATTCCTGATGGCGTCGATGGTTGCGCTCGTATTCGGCAGTGCGAACCGAGCAGCAGCGCTGGTGTGCTCGGTCTCCGGCGTGACGTGTGGTCCCGTATACGGCGGGAATCGCGAGGCCGTGCAGTGCGTGCCGTCCGGGCTCGGCGGCTCGACGCCGCGGCCGCTGGTGATCGGCCTTCACGGAGGCGGGCTCAATCCGGATCTATTGATCGACGAAGCAGGCGGCTGCCGCATGATTCAGCTCGCCAAGGACAACAATTTCGTGGCGCTCTTTCCGAAAGGCTCGGTCTCCGCCGGCTGCGTGACGATCGACGACGACGCTCACTTTTTCTGGAACGATTGCCGCGCCGACGACACGTACTCCCATCCTGCCGATGACGACCTCGGCTTCATTCGCGACACCATCGATGCCTACGTCTCTCACGTCGGGAGCGACTTCAAAATCGACCCCAACAAGGTTTACGTGTGGGGCCAGTCGAACGGCGGCATGATGACCTATCGCGTAGGCCGCCAGCTTTCCGACCGTGTGGCGGCAATCGCTGTGGTGATCGCGAACGAACCGGCAGTTAGCGCGTGCAATACGAACCCGCTGCCAATCACCCCGACACCAACGTTGATCATGAATGGGACGGAGGATCCGCTCATGCCGGACATCGGCGGGGAGATCCAAGGCCCTGAGGCCGACCAAGAGCTGGAGAACCACTGCGTGGAGAACGTGGACACGCGCGGCGAGGTGGCATCCACTCGCACGACGGCAGAGCAGTGGATGACCAACGACGGCTGCAACGTCCCGAGCCCTTGGCCATCCCCGACCTCGCTGTCAGACCTCCACGGCAACGACGGCGAGAACCATGCGAGCTCGACTGTCGACAAGTACAACGTCACGTCCGGGTGCGACGAGAGCTCCCGTGTGACCGTTTACTCGGTTCTGGGCGGCGGGCACCGAATGCCGGAGGTGCGGAACACGACCGGGGAGCTCTGCTTCAACACCAACAGCCTCCCATTCGGCTGCAAGAATGCCGACATCACCGCAGCGGACGAGATCTGGAGCTTCTTCAGCGGCAAGACGCTCGGTACGACGGTGCACGTGGCCACGGCTCAGTCCGCGCTCGTCGGGACGCTCGCTGGCAGCCTGGCGGCGACCTACAACGACGACAGCTCGTTCGTGACCGTGGGCAGTGCGGTCAGCCCTGCCGCAAGCTTCACGTTCAAGATCGGGCCGCGCTCGCTGACTTCGTTGAACGCGCTGGTACGCACCAAGGATGCCAAGAGCACGGGCACGACGCGAAAGGTCTATTTCTACAACGTGAACACTGCACAGTGGGTTCTACAATCATCCTCGGCGGTTGGCACGGCCGAGTCTGAAGTTCAGTTCCAGGTCACGACGGGTCTCACGAACTACCGCGATGCATCCGGCAACGTGCAGGTCGCGGTCGAGCACTCACGGAGCTCGCAGACCACCACGATGTCGGTCGAGCGGATTCTCTTCGGCGTGAATCAGTGATTCGTCCGCCTGGCCGCACCTGGCGCGACTCGATCCGCGAGATCGGGGCGCGCCAGAGCGGCTCAGGCAGCTGCCGGACCCGTGCTCGAGCCGCCGTCACCCCGCGCCAGATCCGTGAGCGCGTAGCCCACGAAGCGCACGCCGTAGCGATCGACGAGCGCGTGAACCGAGCGCAGGTAAGCGAGTCGCGCTTCGATCGCCATCGTCGGTAGGAGCGTTACCAAGCCGTTCGCGAGGGCCAGCGCGCTTTCGGGACTGGACGAAGCAGCGCTGAGGCATGGCGCCAACGCTGCGGACCAGAGCTCCGCGCCCCACGGCTCGGCGAGCGCGCTGAGCCGCGCCAGCGCCCGCGGCAGCTTTCGCGCCCACGGCGTCCGCAGGATTCGCTCCCGATGAAACGCGGTGACCAACGCCTCGAGCAACTCGGTTTTACCCAGCTCCGCGACCGCAGCGACGAGCGCGACGAAGGTCGCGACCACGTCGGCGTGCGTCTCGCCCAGCTCGCCGAGGTGGCGAAGGAAAGGCTCGCAGCGGCCGTGCGGGGCGAGCGCGTGCGCAACTTCCACCGCGCGGTCCAGCGTCTCCCGTCCGACGGCCGGCAGGATCGCACCGAGCTGTGCAAGCGCTCGTGCGAGCGCGGCGTGGTGGGCCGCGGGAACACGCGACACCCAGCTCGCCAGGCCACCCAAGACCAGCGTGCCCGACTCTTCCGACCACGCCGCTGCCGTCACCAGCGCATCCAGCCACGGGCTCGGCGCGTCGCCGGCGGGCAAGGTATTCGCGGCAGCCGCCAAGGCCTCGATCTTCTCGGGTAGCGCCGCGACGGCAAACGGCACCGCCTCGATCTGAAACTCGGTCACGAGACGGCGAGCCTGGCGGAGGTAGATCTCGAGGCAGGGAAGGGCGAGGGCGCGGACCGTGGCGTGGAGCTTGGCGACGCCGGGTGGATCCAGGGCCAGCGGCACGGCGGCCAGCGCAGCGACGGCTTCGAGGAGCGCACCCAAGGCCTCCGGAGCACGACTCGCTCCTTCCCCCACGAGGCCTGCGACGAGCGGCAGCACCGTGGCACGTCGTAGCGGCGGCGGATCCGTGTCCTGGTTGAAGGCCTCGACCAGCCGCGCCGCAGCGTCGCGCTCGCCGCCCCGATCCGCAATCGCGACCACTTCCGCGATCGCGCGGATCTCACGAGCCGCGCCAAGCGAAAGCCGGCTCCGCGGCTGGTAGCTCGCGACCAGCGCCAGCGCCCCCTCCACTCGTGGCCCCGTCACGGTGCGGGCAACGTCCGCGAGCATGCTCGCGGAAAGCCGATCGGCGAGCGCTTGCACCGCGCGCGCGTCGCCGAGGAGCGCCGCAGCGCTGGCCGCGTCGGCGGCAGCGAGTGCGCCTGCCAGCGCTCGGAAGCGGCGGCGCTGCGCCCAGTAGCGCACGTCGAGGGTGAAGAGATGGCGGTCGAGGTCGGAGAGCGCACGACTCGCTTGCGTGGCGTCGAGCTTCGCCAGCGCTCGGCCCACGGCCGCCCACTCGCTCTCCGATCCCGGATAGAGCCGCCCCGGATTCTCCGCGATGGCGCGAAACCCGCGCAGCACGGCGACGTGCGAGGCCGCGTCCGCATACGCGTCGCGCACGGCCTGTATGCCGGCGTGGAGCGGACCCAAGTGATCCGCCAACACACTTTCGGGGACCACCGGTTCGTCGTGCTGCACCGCGGAGCCTGGGGGACGCGCGTTCGCGCGTGGGCGACGGAACGCTCGGTTCGGGAAACGGCGCGCGAAGATACCACGACGCCGCGACACCGCGACCGGCCCGCATGGCGTAGGATCGCACGCCCGCCGTTCCCGGGAGGCCCATGCAGAGCGACGAAGCCCAACCTCTCGGTCCCGACACCGATCCCCGATTGCCGATCGGTGCGGTGCCGAACCCCTATGCCTACTACGTGCTGGCGCTCCTGTGGCTGGTCTACGTCTTCAACTTCGTCGACCGCCAGGTGCTCGCGATCTTGCTCGAGCCCATCAAGAAGGATCTGGGTGCTTCGGATACCGCGATGGGTTTCCTGAGCGGTTTCGCGTTCGCGCTCTTCTACACCGTCGCAGGCATCCCGATCGCGCGCTGGGCCGATCGCGGCACGCGCCGCAGCATCATCGCCCTCGGGCTGCTGGTGTGGAGCGGGATGACGGCGCTTTCCGGGCTCGCGCGTGGCTTCGCCGAGCTGGCACTGGCGCGTGTGGGCGTGGGCATCGGTGAGGCGGCGGGCAGCCCACCTGCGCACTCGCTCATCGCCGACTATTTCCCGCCGCGGCGACGAGCGACGGCGCTCGCGATCTACGCCGCGGGTGTCTACGTCGGGGTGATGCTGGCGTTCGTGGGTGGCGGCTACGTCGCCACCCATTTCTCCTGGCGCACCGCGTTCCTCTTGGTGGGGTTGCCGGGGCTGCCGCTCGCGGCGCTGGTTCGCTTCACGATACGCGAGCCCGAGCGCAGCACGGGGCAGGGCGTGTCCGCGAGCGAGGATCGAGCGTCGCTGGCCGAAACACTGCGGTTTCTCGCGGCCAAGCGTTCGTTCGTCCTGGTGGTGGCGGCCGCCGCCTGCAACACCCTCGGCGGCTACGCGTTTCTGACCTGGGGAGCCTCGTTCCTTCGCCGCGTCCACACGATGCCGATCGGGCAGGTGGGGCTCGCGCTGGGGCTCATCGTGGGGATCGGCGGAACCCTCGGCGCGTGGCTGGGCGGTGCGCTCGCCGATCGCCTCGCGGCGCGGGATCCACGGTGGTACGGCTGGCTCTCGGCGCTGGTGTCGGCAATCCACGTGCCCTTCGGAATCGGCTTTCTGCTGGCGCCCACGCCCACGCAAGCGCTGCTGTGTTTCACGCCGTTCTACGTGGCTGCGCAGATGTACGTGGGCTCGATGCTGGCGGTCACGCAGGGAGTGGTGACGCCGCGGATGCGCGCCACGGCTTCGGCGGTGGTGCTGTTCGTACTCAACCTCGTGGGGCTCGGCCTCGGGCCGCTATTGGTCGGAGCGCTCAACGACGCGCTGGCCGTCCGTCACGGCCAGAGCGCGATCCGCTACTCGCTGCTGGTGGTGATCTCGCTGAGTGCCTTTTCGGTGCCACTCTTCGGGCTCGCCGCACGCCACCTG
>CAYUSL010000234.1:0-9358 GCA_964447125.1 uncultured bacterium
CGCACGGCATGCTGCAGAAGAAGCTCAAGTCGATGCTCGAGCACATCGGCTGCGAAGACCATCTGCTGCCGCACAACTTCTACGTCGGCAAGCGCATCCCGCTCGCGGGCGTCGCCCACCAGAACGGTACGGTGCGCTTCGGCAACGATCCCAAGACCTCGGTGCTCGACGTGAACTGCAAGGCGCACGAGGTCGAGAATCTCTACGTCGTGGACGGCAGTTTCTTCCCGTCGAGCTCGGCGGTGAACCCCGCGCTCACCATCATCGCCAACGCGCTGCGCGTCGGTGAGCATCTCGCGGCGCGGCTGAGCTGAGGCGGGACGGTCATGATTTCAGTCATCGCTCCGTTGCGAAGCCGCGCGCGGCTCGCGCTGGTGTTCCTGGCGGCGCTCGTCGCGGATTGCTCGGCCCAGGTTTCGCTCGATCACGCGCCGTCGATCCAGCTCGGGCACGGCGCCGAAATCGCGCAGGCGAGCGCGCAATCCGCCGCACCGCTTCACGTGGTGGAAGTCGGTCCCGTCGGCCTCACGGTTTCGGACATGGATCGCTCGGTCGCGTTTTTCTCGAAGGTCCTGACCTTCGAAAAGGAATCCGACGTCGAGGTGGCGGGCGACGCGTTCGAGCACCTCGAAGGCGTGTTCGGCGCCCGCGCCCGGGTGGTGCGGATGCGGCTCGGCGACGAGCGCATCGAGCTGACCCAGTACCTGGCGCCGCGCGGACGGCCGATCCCCGCGGACGCGCGCAGCAACGACCGCTGGTTCCAGCACATCGCGATCATCGTTCGCGACATGGATCAGGCGTATGCGCGCCTTCGCGAGCATGGCGTCGCACACGCTTCCACGGGGCCGCAACGCCTGCCGGACTGGAACCCGAACGCGGGCGGAATCCAGGCGTTCTACTTCAAGGACCCGGATGGCCACGCGCTCGAGATCCTCGCGTTCCCCGAAGGGAAGGGGAACCCGAGATGGCATCGGCCCACTGATCGCCTGTTCTTGGGGATCGATCACACCGCCATCGTGATCGACAGCACCGCCGCGAGCCTGCGCTTCTATCGCGACCGGCTCGGTCTTGTCGTGGCTGGCGCCAGCGAGAACTACGGCGTGGAGCAAGAGCACTTGAACAACGTGTTCGGCGCGCGGCTCCGGATCACGTCGATTCACGCCGAGCGCGGGCCGTCCATCGAGTTCCTCGAATACCTGGCGCCGAGCGACGGGCGCCCCTATCCGCTCGATGCCAAGGCGAACGATCTGGTCCACTGGCAGACCCGCCTGGTGGTTCGCGACGCGGATGCGGCCGAGCGCAGCTTGCTCGATGGTGACGTGTCCTTCGTGTCACCGGGTCTGGTTCAGCTCGACGGCGCACCGCTGGGCTTCGCGCAGGGAATGTTGCTTCGCGATCCGGACGGCCATGCCCTCGAGCTGGTGGCCGAGCCCACTTCCCACACCGTCACCGACTCGCGGTGACGCGAAAGAACGAGTCATGGCCACAGCCAAGCCAAAGCCTCTGGATTCGACGCAGCCGGTGAGCGCCGCCGCGGTCGCGGCTCGCGAACGCGAGCGTCTCGTCGAGGACGCCGAACGCGATCGCAACTGGAAGCGCTGGGGACCGTATCTCTCGGAGCGCCAATGGGGCACGGTCCGCGAGGACTATTCCGCCTACGGCTCGTGTTGGGACTACTTCCCCCACGATCACGCCCGCAGCCGCGTCTATCGGTGGGGCGAGGACGGGCTGCTCGGGATCACCGATCGCCAGTGCCGCATGTGCTTCGCTGTGGCGCTCTGGAACGGCAAGGACCCGATCCTCAAGGAGCGGCTATTCGGGCTCACGGGGCCCGAAGGTAACCACGGCGAGGACGTGAAGGAGCTCTACTACTACCTGGACTCGACTCCCACGCACTCGTACATGCGAGCGCTCTACAAATATCCACAGGCCGAGTTCCCTTACGCGCACTTGGTCGAGGAGAACCGCAAGCGCGGCAAGTTCGAGCCGGAGTACGAGCTCGTCGATACCGGTGCGTTCGACGAGGGACGCTACTTCGACGTCGAAGTCGAGTACGGCAAGGCCACGCCCAACGATGTCGCGATCCGGATCGCAGTCACCAATCGCGGACCCGAACGCGCGAGTTTGGTGCTGCTGCCGACGCTCTGGTACCGGAACACGTGGTCGTGGGGTTCGACGCACGAGGGTTATTGGGGCAAGCCGCGGCTCGTCGTGGATGGCGATGGCAGCGTCGTCGGCGAACACGCGAGCCTCGGCCGATACCGCTTCGTCCCCTCGGCAGGTCCGGACGGCGACGCGCCGGAGCTGGTGTTCACCGACAACGAAACCAACGTCGCCGGCCTCTACGGCGTCGCGAACGCCTCACCCTTCGTGAAGGACGCCTTCCACGAGTACGTGATCCACGGTCGCGTCGACGCCGTGAACCCCGCGCGCACCGGCACCAAGATGGCCGCCATCTACCGGCTCGAGATCGAGCCGGGTGCCACAGCGACGATCACTGCGCGTCTCTTCGCGGACGATCCCGTGCATCCGCACCCCGCAACGGAGTCGCCGGAGGCGGTGGTCGGTCGCGCGCGCCACGAGGCCGACGCCTACTACGGAGCGCATCTGCCCGCGCACCTCTCCGACGACGAGCGTCGCGTGGTGCGTCAGGGCTACGCCGGCATGCTGTGGTCGAAGCAGTTCTACCATTACGTGGTGCGCGACTGGCTCGACGGCGATCCGGCCCAGCCTGCGCCACCATCGGAGCGCAAGTCGGGCCGCAATCGCGACTGGCTCCACGTCTACAACCGCGACGTGATCTCCATGCCCGACAAATGGGAATACCCGTGGTTCGCGGCCTGGGACCTCGCGTTCCACATGCTGCCGTTCGCGCGCATCGATCCTCACTTCGCCAAAGAGCAGCTCGTGCTGCTCTTGCGCGAGTGGTACATGCACCCCAACGGCCAGATCCCGGCCTACGAGTTCGCGTTCTCGGACGTGAATCCGCCCGTGCACGCGTGGGCGTGCTGGCGCGTCTACAAGATGAGCGCGAGCCGCGGCGGGCGCGACCGGCTCTTCTTGTCGCGCGTCTTCCAGAAGCTGCTCATCAACTTCACGTGGTGGGTGAACCGCAAGGACCTGGAAGGGAACCACCTCTTCGCGGGCGGTTTCCTGGGGCTCGACAACATCGGAGTCTTCGATCGCTCGAAGCCGCTGCCAACGGGCGGCTTCCTCGAGCAGGCCGACGGCACTGCGTGGATGGCGTTCTACTCGGCGACCATGCTGTCGATCGCCCTCGAGCTCGCGAAGGACAACCCCGCCACCGAGGACGTGGCGAGCAAGTTCTTCGAGCACTTCGTCGCCATCGTCGACGCGATGAACCGCCTCGGCGGCACCGGCCTGTGGGACGAGGAGGACGGCTTCTACTACGACCAGCTCCACCTCGACGGCCGCCATACGCCGCTCAAGGTGCGTTCGCTGGTGGGCCTCATCCCGCTGATTGCCGTGGAGGTGTTGGAGGGAGACACCATCGAGCGCCTGCAGGGCTTTTCGAAGCGCCTCGACTGGTTTCTCGCGAATCGCGACGACCTGCGTCAGACGATTTCTTACCTGGAGACCCGCGACGACGGTGAGCATCGGCACCGGCTGCTCGCCGTTCCGAGCCGCGAGCGCTTGGTGCGCGTGCTGCGCTACATGCTCGACGAGAACGAGTTCCTGTCCCCTTTCGGCATCCGTTCGATTTCGCGGGTCCACCACGATCATCCGTACGTGTTCCGCGTGAACGGCGACGAGCATCGCGTGGCTTACGACCCCGGCGAATCCACGAGCGGGCTCTTCGGCGGCAACTCGAACTGGCGCGGGCCGATCTGGTTCCCCGTCAACTACCTGCTGGTCGAGGCGCTCGAGCGCTACCACCACTTCTACGGCGACTCGCTGAAGGTCGAGTGTCCGACGGGCTCGGGCCACCTGATGAACTTGCACGAGGTTGCGCGCGAGATCGCGCGCCGTCTGAGCCGCATCTTCCTCGCCGACGAGCACGGCCGGCGGCCTTGTCACGGTGACGACGATCGCTACGCCAGCGATCCCGCGTTCCGCGACCTGGCACTCTTCTACGAGTACTTCCACGGCGACACGGGTCGCGGAGTGGGTGCCAGCCACCAGACCGGCTGGACCGGCTTGGTGGTGCGGTTGCTGGAGAAACACGCGCGCGCCGCGAATGGGGAACACGAGCCCGATCACGATCACCGTCACGACCACACGACACGCGCGCGTGCCGAAGGCGCGCGGCCATGACGTCGTTCGACTCGCATGCCGAGTGGCTCGAGGCCGACGGCCTGGGCGGATTCGCCTCGGGCACGGTCGGCGGTGCGCGTACCCGCCGCTATCACGCACTGCTGCTCGTGGCGACGCAGCCGCCGGCGGGCCGGCTCGTGCTCGTGAACGGGTTCGAGGCCTGGGTGGAATCGCAGGCAGCTCGCGACGCGGGCGGCTTCGATCCCGTGCCGCTCTCCACCCAGCGCTACGCGCCCGACGTCCTTCATCCCCGCGGCATCGACCGGCTCGCGAGCTTCGAGCCCGAACCGTGGCCGCGCTGGACGTTCCAGCTACCCGACGGATCCTGGATCGTTCAGGAGATCGTGGCCCGCCACGGCGCGCCGGCGGTTTGTGTTTCGTGGCGGCACGAGAACGCGCGCGGCGCGATCCGACTCCAGGTACGCCCGCTGCTTTCGGGACGCGACCCGCACGCGCTGCACCACGAAAACGGCTCGTTCGATTTCACGTCGCACGAGGAGCGCGGCTGGCTTCGCTGGCAGCCGTATCGCGGCGTGTCCGCGGTGGTGAGCGGATCGAACGGCGAGTTCCGTGCCGAGCCGCTCTGGTACCGGAACTTCCTGTACACCGAGGAGCAGGCGCGCGGGCTCGACTACATCGAGGATCTGGCGTCCCCCGGCGCGCTCGTGTTCGAGCTCGAAGGCAGCGAGGCGCTGTGGGTGCTGAGCGCCGATGGCCTCGACGGCCGCGACCCGACGGCAAGCGCACCGCGCGGCACGGTGGACGCGTTCGTGCACGCGACGCGCACCGCCGAGCTCGCCCGTCGGAGTGCCATGACGTCGCGCCTCGAGCGCGCCGCCGCGGCGTACCTCGTGAAGCGTGGCAACGGGCGGACGATCATCGCGGGCTATCCGTGGTTCGGCGATTGGGGTCGCGACACCTTCATTGCGTTGCGTGGCCTGTGCTTCGCCACCGGCCGCTTCGACGAGGCGCGTCAGATCCTCGTCGAGTGGTCGGGCACGGTGTCGCAGGGGATGTTGCCCAATCGCTTCCCCGATCGCGGCGACGTCCCCGAGTACAACGCCGTGGATGCCTCGCTCTGGTACGTGATCGCCGTCGGCGAGCTTCTCGATGCGGCGCGCGCAGGTCGCGTGGGGCTTCGCGAGCCCGACAGCGAGCGTCTCGAAGCGGCGGTGCGGGCGATCCTCGACGGCTACGCCCGCGGCACCCGCTACGGAATCCGTCTCGATTCGGACGGATTGCTCATGAGCGGCGAGCCCGGCGTTCAGCTCACCTGGATGGACGCGAAAGTCGGCGACTGGGTCGTGACTCCTCGCACCGGCAAAGCCGTCGACGTGCAGGCGCTCTGGCTCAACGCGTTGGCGGTGGGCGCGCGCTTCGACGCGGCGCTCGGCGAGACGCTCGCTCGCGGCGAGGCGAGCTTCCGCGAGCGCTTCTGGAACGAGTCGCGCGGTGCCCTCTTCGACGTCGTCGACGCCGGCCATCGCCCGCACGAGAACGATCCGGCGTTCCGTCCCAATCAGGTCTTCGCCGTCGGCGGGCTACCGCGCGCCATCGTGAACGGTGAACGCGCGAGGCGAATCGTCGACGCCGTGGAAGCTCGCCTCTGGACGCCGCTCGGCTTGCGCTCACTGGCGCCGAGCGAGCCTGGCTACACGTCGCGCTACCAAGGCGGGGTCCGCGAGCGCGATGGCTGCTACCACCAGGGCACGGTGTGGCCGTGGCTCATCGGCCCGTTCGTGGAGGCGTGGGTTCGTGTTCGCGGTAGCACGGACGAGGCCAAGCGCGAAGCGCGCAGCCGTTTCCTGGAGCCGCTCCTCGACCACCTCGACGACGCAGGCATCGGCCACATCTCCGAGATCGCCGACGCCGACGCGCCGCACACCCCGCGTGGCTGCCCGTTCCAAGCCTGGTCGGTCGGCGAAGCACTGCGCCTCGACCGCCTCGTCCTCGCCTGACACCGCGTGCCGCCGGCTCGCGAGCCTCGCCGCGCCCACGAGGTGGCGGTCGAGAATCGCTTGCGACGATCTGGCCGCTGGGTCGAGCTCACGCCGATCGCGTACCATCCGAGAGCCGAGATCCTGGAGGGTGCGCATGTACGAGAGAACCCCTGATCGTGTGGAAGACGGAGTGGCGATTCCGGGAGTCCGGTTCACCGTCTTCGTTCACAACGGCCCCTACTTCCTCGCGAGCCTCGAGGTGTTTCGCGACGGGATGGCGCGCTGCTGGGGCGAGCTCGAGACCGTTCGCCAGCTCGGCGACAGGCTCAAGTCCGGCTGGATCGTGACCACCGTGCCCGAGGGCGCCACGGTTCATCTCGATCAGGTGTGCCAAATCAAAGCGGCCGAGGTCATCACGTTCACGACGGAAGCGGAGCTGATGAAGGAGGTGGTGGACGTGGTCGAGAGGCTGAACGGGCGCCCGACCACGAGCGAGCGCTGCTTGGACGCGCTGCGGCTCTACAAGGAGGATCCGAGCGAGGAGCGTCGACTCGCGCTGCGTGAGGCGTACGAAGCCGTGCCGGCGCAGAATCGGCCGTTTCTCCTCGGCGACCAAGACCTCAAGGACATGCCGATCCGGATGATCGTTTACGGGGAAGGCGAGCAGGAATCGTGGAGCCATCGGGTGGCCAGCAAGATGGTCGGGCATTCGCGACCTCCCAGCATCGACGTGCAGCGGGTGCTGGAGCGGCTCTTTCCCGATCAGCAGGAGTCGGTGGGGAAGCGCCTCGAGGACGCTCTCCACTATCTCTACACGCGCTCGTTCGTGAGCCCGCCGATTCTTCCCAGCGAGCGGCGCGCGGAGCTGGAAGCGCTCATCCGCGGTGGCGAGCGCGCCGAGGCCGTGAGACGGATGTTGCAGGATTTCGAGGACGCCGCGAATCGCTCGTCGCATCGTCCAGCGGCGCGCGTGCTGCTGAGCCACGCCGCGGCGACGATTGCCGAGTACCTCGACTGGCTCCAGCAACCTGCGGCGGCTCTCGAGATTCGCTTTGCGGGATGCCAGCTCGATCCGGACAGCGACCTTCGTTACGAGCTGATGAAGTGTGCCGTGGAAACGAACGACCGCGCGCTCGCTCGCCGGCTCCAGGACTTCATGGCCGAGCAGGGGTTCGAGGACGCCTGGCAGAGCAGGACGATCCCCACGCGCGGAGCTGATCCGACTGCCTTTCGCGCGTTGCTCGCGAGCTGAGTTGCATGCGCACGCAGCGCGGTCCAGCCCGAGTGGTGTCTCAGTTCGGTCTCGCGCGCGAAGGATCGCGCGCGCTCAAGCCTCTCGGGCGCATGGTGGACAACAGCATTCTCGCGCACTTCCGGCTGGAGGGCCGCCGGTCTCTCGGCGGCCCAGCGAACGAAACTGAGACACCACCCCGGCCCGGGTGTGTGTCTGACTGCACGAAGTGTGGGGCTGTGGTGGCCCGGTTCGAATCGGCTCGCCCAGTGCTGGCGTGACGCGCGTGCGCGGACGACGGAGCGTTGACGTTCGTCAACGGAGTGTCGTCGGCGCTCACGACGGCGCCCCGATTTCCCGAACGATTCCCGACGATCGGCGGCGTTTCCTGCTGAGCTTCGTCGGCGACTGTCTTGCATCGTCGCTCCTCGTCCGGTTGCGCACGGAGGTCGGGGACGATGGGACGAGCGATGGGGCGCGCGCTCTCGCGCATGCTGTGGGCTAGCGTTGCGGGCCTGATCTCGATGGGGGCCGAGTGCCCGCCGACCACCGAGCCTTGCGATCCCGCGCTCGGTACCCCGCGCGTGCAGTCGGTCGTGGTGCTCGAGCGTGGCTCGGGCGCCCCGTTGCCAGCGCAGCTCTACGCACCGGATCTCGGTGCCTACCCGGTGCGTCCGTATCCCGCGATCGCGATCCTGCCCGCCGGTCTCTCCGACACCGACTCGGTCGAGTGGGCGGCGGAGCGTCTCGCCGGCGCGGGTTACGTGGCCATCACGGTGAAGCCGGCGAACGGCGGCAGCCCGGATTCGTATGATCTCGCGCTCTCGAGCGCCATCGATTTCCTCGGCTCCGCCGACAATCCATTCCGCGGCGATACCGACCTCACACGCATCGGCATCGCAGGCTGGTCGCTCGGTGCCCGCTCGCTGACCAAGACCCAGGATCTCGATTCACGCGTGAAGGCGATGGTGGCGTGGGACAACCTCGCCGTGCGCGAAACTGGCGACGAGGGCTCGCCGACGTGTGCGTATACCGGCACCGCGTATCGCACGCCGCGCGTGCCGGCGTTGGGGCAGGCCTCAGACGACTGTACCGCCACCGATCCGGACGCGAAGAAGACCGCGTACGACTGGTGGCGCGCGAGCTCCATGCCCAGCATGGAGGTGGTCTACGAAGGGTCCACCCACAGTTGGTTCGGCACCGGCTGGACGCCCGACAAGCACGACCTCGTGCACTGGTACACGCACGCGTGGTTCGACCGCTGGTTGCGTGGCGACACCACCGCCACGAGCCGCTTGCTGACACGCAACGTCTGCGGCCAGGACGTGTCGACGATGCTGGACGCGGATTTCCGCTCCGGCGCCTATCTCGACGGTCACGACTGCGCCGACCTGCGCTCCGGCTGCTGAAGTCGCACGGCGCGCTGCGGCGCGCGCGGAGAAGGCCCCCTCGCGGTGACGGCTCGCGTCGAAACGCGCCCAGTACCACGATGCATCGCAGCGTCGGTGGAGCGCGAAGGTCGTCGCTACGAAACTCGTGAACGCTTCGGGTGGGTGCGATCGAGGCCGGTGCCTCGCGCAGATGATCGGAATGGCACCCGAACGACTGGCCATTCGGTCTCTACGCTCAATTTCAATCTCTCCCCGATCGTTGCATTCCGCCGTTTCGATTCGTAGGGCGCGGGCTTGTCCCCCGCCGAGCGCCGGCGGCCGGGGACGAGCCCCGGCCCTACGCCCCAGACCTCACCGCCGTGAGATGCAGCATGATGCGCCCGAAGTGGTCGAACCCCTCATTCCGCAGCGGTCCTATCGCGCTCGAGCGCAGGTTCTAATGCAACTGTCGGGTCTCCACGAGCGTTGCGAGTGACTCGGGGGTGGGTCCCAGCGCGGCTTTGCCGCGCTGGGCGGGGGGC
>CAYUSL010000235.1:0-9249 GCA_964447125.1 uncultured bacterium
GATAGAAGCCCGAAATGTCGGCGAGCTGGGACGCACGCCCGAGCATGCGACCCGCGTCGCCGTACGCCGTCTCGTGGAGCGGCGCGGGGCCGGCCGGACCGAAGAGCCGCACGTGCTCGGCTCCTAGCCCCTCCAGATCCGGTGCAGCGAGTGCCTGTGCTGCGTCGAGAAGCGCGTCGCGCACGCGCTGCTCCAGCGGGACTCGAGCACCGAGACGCGCCTGCAAGCTCGCGTGCGCCTCCGCCGCGCTCGTCGCCGTGGGGTACGCGAGCGCCCGCGCCAAAGACGAGAAGAGGGAGGCCCGCGCGAGAGCGTGAAGGGTGTCGTCGACGGGCTCGCCGTCGGCAGCCCGCATGGCGATGGCGTTCATGGGTCGAGCTGCACGGGAATCCACGACGCCCAGGCCTTGCGCGGCCCCACCTCGCGGCTGCCGCCGTCCCACACCGCGAATCCGGCCATCGTCATCCCGCCGGGAGAAAGCGTCAGCTCGTTGTGCCCGGCGGCGAGAGGATGGGTGATGACGACCTGCCAGTGGCCGTCCTTCCACGCGCCGCGCCCGTCGGCCTGCTGCACCTTGTCGACGGTGAGCGTGCCCCAGCCTTCGGCGATCTGCTCGAGCACCGGCGAACGATCGGCGTACGTGATCGGGTTGGCGACACCCACGGCGCCCATGTACGGCCGGGCGTCCGTCGCGCGCAGCACCTCGTCCGGGTAAACGTCGACGAGCGCATTCGGATAGAGATCGCGCGTGGTGTTGGGGCGACCGTGCTCGATGTCGGCCTGGAACGCCGCACGCCATTGCAGGATCCGCACGCGTCCTCCGGGGTTGCCCATCATCGGCGCGGGCACGCCCTTCGACATGTCCTCGGGGAATTGGATGGCGACCTGATCGCCGAACCGATCCACCACGATTCGGTTGCTGAGCGTGGCGTCGTCCCAGTCGATACGCACCGCTAGCTGCTGTCCGTCGTGGGCAGCACGCACGTGTAGCAACGCGATCGCCGGCGCCGGGTTCATCGGCGTGGTCACCGTCTGCGGCAGCATCGTCACGTCGGTGGGCGGGGCGTTCGCCCACAGTGGAGCGTCGACGTCGAGCACCGACTCCCCGACGGCGACCCGCACCACGCGGAGCTGAGCATGCGCGGGCAACACGGTGCAGACGATGACGCTCGCGACGGATGCCGCGAGCAAGAGGTTCGCGCGTATCGCTTTCATCGGTTCACCTCCGAGCCGTGTCGGCGGCTGTCGGCGTGCGCAGCACATGGACAGCACCTCGAAATCTCGATCCGAGACGTGAGCAACTCTTCGAAGACCGGCGCTCGTGTTGCACCTCGAGCCTGCGGGCGACGCAGCCGCTCCCTCGGCCCCTTGGTTCGAATGGTTGGTCGGTCATTCAGGTGATGTTGGTGCGGAAGGTGGCGGATTTCGGGTCGTAAGCGTCGCGAACGTAGATCGGCTCGCGGATCGGCACCCGCACCAGCTCGACGCCCTTTTCGTCGTAGCCGAACGTGAAATTTCCGGAGACCTGGTAGTGGTGGATGATCTCGGGTGTCGCGCCGAAGAGCAGCAACGCGCCGAGCAACTTGGGATCGTCCGTGGCCTTGCGATAGCCGGCGATCGCATCCGCCACGCCCCAGCCGAACATCTGGTGCAGATACGCCGGCGGCACGTGCACCGGCGGGATGTAGTAGGTGTTCGGCTCGAGCCCGAATTGCGGATAGAGCGGCTTGGCGATCTTGGCGACGTGGATGATGTAGTCGAGCGGGTTGTCCTCGCGCGCCGTCTCCGGCGTGGTGATGAAACCCTGCATCCGGATCTTGCCGATGCAAGTGATCGTGCATTGGGTCTGGCGTCCGTTCTCGACGGCCGGATAGCAGCCCACGCATTTCTCGGAGACACGCGTGAGCGCGTTGAAGTAGGTCTTCTTGTACGGACAACCTTTCACGCATTCGCGATAGCCGCGGCAGCGCGTCTGATCGAGCAGGACGATCCCGTCCTCCGGGCGCTTGTAGATCGACATGCGCGGACACGACGCCAGACAGGCGGGATACGTGCAGTGGTTGCAGATCCGCGGCAGGTAATACATCCACTGCATGTGCGGGGATTGCATCCACGCACCCTGCGCCATGTCGCCCAGCGAGTCGTCCTCGCCGCAGTTGGGGTGCGCGTAGTCGAGATCCTCGGGCAGGTAACCGAGGATGCGCTCACCCGTGGGCGCCGCGTCGAACAGCGTCTTGCCCTTGTACTTGGGGCTGGTCATGTCCTGAACACCGAGCTTGTCCAGGATCTTCACGTCCCAGCCCAGCGGGTAGTAGCCGTAGGGCTTCGACTCTACGTTGTTCCAGAACATGTATTCCTGGCCGCGGCCGGGCGTCCACGTGGTCTTGCACGCCACCGTGCACGTCTGGCAGGCGATGCATTTGTTGGTGTCGAAGATCATCGCGAACTGCTTCTTTGGCCGATTCGGCTCGTACGGGTAGTCCATCTCCCGTCCGATCTGCCAGTTCGTGACCTTGGCCATCGTCGTTTCCTTTCCGCTTTCGCCTGCGGCGTTGCGGGCAGGCTCACGCCCGCCCCTACGACTCAGGAGCTCAGACCCTGCGGACCTTCACGAAACCGCCCTTCAGGTACTGCTTCATCGCGTCGCTCTCGGCCCGCGGTCTGAGACCCAGCGTCACGGGCCGCCACACACCCGTCCCGCCGATGCCGCCGTCCTCGGCCTTGGTGAACTTCGCGAGCGCCTCGCGCGGAGCACCGGTGACGCAGTGCACGTCGGCGCTGAAACCCTTGGTGAGCTCGTTCGAGAAGAGCTTGCGGGTGACGAGCGTCTGGGTCTGATGAGTCGGCTTGAGCCACGAGCGCGTCATGCTCTGGTGGCCACCGAATCGGAACAGCGCTTGGTAGTGGGTCTCCGGATTCTTGGCGACGCCGTCCTCGCGCGTCGCCGCGCCTTTCACCGATCCCGGAGTCGCCATGTAGCCGTTGAACCACATGCGCGTGATGCCTTTGGGCGTGCCGGGGTAGTAGCGCGCGCGCGCCATGCAGCGCGCCACGTGGTACTCGTCCTTGCGCGCTGGATCGTCCCAGCCGCGAAACGGCAGATCCTGGGGATCGCCGTCGATCCACACGTAGTCGCCGTCCTCGATGCCGAGACCACGGGCGTCGGCGGGATTGATGTCGACGTACATCTCACCCGAACCAGGCATCCGCTTGTCGCGGCGGTACATGTCGCCGAACGGACCGAAGAGCGCCGCCATGAAGTCGGTGTCGATCGGCATGGTGTGCGCGCCGTGGCGGTACTTCGGCGTGTGGAACACGTGGTCCCATCCGGCGTCGTGAAGGGGGTGCTTGCTCGCCAGCAGCTCGCTCACCGAATACGTGGTGTTGCGCATCTGTCGCGTGATGTGGGTGCGTTCGTCGGCGGGGATGTCCCAGTCGGCGGGACGCTTGGGACGGATGGCCGCGTGCGGCGCCGCCACGATCGCGCAAGGGTCGTAGAACGTGGCGTCCGACGGCTCGCGATGGACGATCAGGTTCTCGCCGGCCTCGATGAACTCGGGCTCGGGCCGGTAGAGCTCGAGTCTCCCGGTCTTCGTGTACCAGGGCTTCGACTCGGTGACCTGCTCGTAGCTGTTGACGCGCGGGTAGGTGCGCGTGTTCATGAGCGACGGGATGCCGCGCTTGCCGCGCTCCAGGATGTCGGCGAATTGGTAGCCCTTGAGTGACGTGGAACCGTCGACGATTCGCTGCAGGTAGATCTCGGCCTTGCCATCCGCGATGAACTGCCACATCTGCTGGAAGCGCTCGTCGCCCGTGATCTTGGTCAGCTCGCGCGCGACACCTAGATAGGTCTCGTTGTCCGAGACGGTCTGGAACGCGCGCCGCGCTGGCGTCGGCGGATAGGGCTGCACGAACGGATTGGTGTTCGACGCCGTCATGTCGGGGAACTTGAACTCCATCCACGAATCGACGCCGTAGACGATGTCGCTGAACTCGCACGACGCGGTCCACCACCATTCGTTGTAGACGACGCACTCCGCACGCGGCAGCGTGTTGAACACCACGTCGTAAAAGCCCTTCTGGTTGCCGAGGCTCGAGTTGGAGTTCACCTGCCAGATCGCCTTGGTGGGCGTGGGCACGTGCGCGCCGGTAGTGATCTTCTTATTGCCGGCTTTCATCAGCCGCTCGCCGTTGGCCCAGTAGTGCATCGACTCGTAGCGGGTCGTGTAGCGCTTGTGCACCTCGCCCGCCGGGTCGAGCTGCGGATGGAACGGGTCCTCGACGGTCCACAGCGGCACGCCCGAGAAGAGCGTGGCCTTGTAGTTGCCGGCGTAGCTGCCGATGTTCCCTCCGTGCTTGCCGAGGCTGCCCGCCAGCGCCAGCACCAGGAAGAGCGCTCGGTCCTTGTTGTCGTTGTTCCAGAACTGATTGGGCCCCATTCCCACGGCGATGAGCGTGCGTCCCTCGCTCTTCGCGATGATGCGCGCCAGCTCGACGATCGCCGCCTTGGGCGCCCACGTGATCTGGCTGCATTGCGCGGGCGTCAGGTTCGCGTTCAGGTACTCGGCCATCAGATCGAACACCGGGCGCGCGTTGATCTTGCTGCCGTCGCCGAGCGTCACCTCGAAGCTGCCCTCGAGCGCCGGCTTCACCCCAGCCGCGTCGAAATGCGTGCCGAGCTGGTCGCGCGTCACGGCGACGGGGAGGTCCTTCTCGTCGTCCCACATCACGAAGTCGCCGAGCTCGCCGGCCAAGCTCTCGGGCACCTGCACGCCTTCTTGCTTGGTCGTCGCAGCGGGCTTCTCGTCCTTCGCGAGGACCTTGGTCCAGTTCTCGAGCTTGCTCTCGGCGCGCCCCGGGAAGACGTCGCGAGCGCGCAGCCGCTCCAGCGTGTCCATGCGCACCAGCGTCGGCAGGTCGGTGAAGCGCCGCACGAAGTCTGCGTCGTAGAGCTTCTCGTCGATCATCACCTGGGCCACGCCCAGCGCCAGCGCGGGGTCGGTGCCTGGGCGGATCACCACCACGTCGTCGCATTTCGACGCGGTCGCGGAGTACTCGACCGTCACGGCCACGGTGCGCTTGCCCTTGAGTCGCGCCTCGGTGAGCCAGTGACTGTCGGGCATCTTGGTGGTGATCCAGTTCATGCCCCACGCGATGATGACGTTGGCGTTCTCGGTGTCGAAGAGCTCGAAGTCGTTGGTCTGGTCGCCCGTCACCATGGGATGTCCAGGTGGCAGGTCGGTGTGGAACGAGTACGAATCCCAGGTGCTCGCTCCCTTGGCGTCCGCCTCGTCCACCTTGCGGACCCAGCGGTCGAGAAGCGCCATCGAGTTGCCCATGCGGAATGCGCCGAAGATCCGCACGGCGCCTTGCTTGGCCATGCCGCCGCGGAACTTCTGGACTCGCGTACCGGCGCCGCCCACGGCGTCGACCATGTCCGGGTCGTAGCCCTGCGCGAGCAAGCGCTTCTTGCCCTCTTCGCCGGAGTACGTGGTCGCGATGTTGGTGAGCGCCTTGGCGTGGTAGGCGAAGGCTTCTTCGTGGCTGACGCGGACCCACGAGTCCCATCCTCGCCGCATCAGCGCCTGGGGCGCCGCCCCGCTCACCGGATCGCGCGGGAAGCCGTCGTCGACCCACTTCTTGAAGCCGGCGCGCACGAACGCCCCGTTGACGCGCCGATCGCCGTAGAAGCGCCGCGCCAGCACCAAGCCCTTCTGGCAGCAGCGTGGATCCCAGCGCGCACTGGCGTGATTGCCGTAGAGATCGGTGGCCTTGCCGTAGCCGTACGTGGGCTCGATGCGAACCACCACGTTGTTCTTCACGAAACCGTTGAGCAGGCAGTTGTGCGTGTCGTTCGGGCAGCACATGAAGACGAACGAGCGATCGGTGCGGAAGATGTCGCGGTACATCCGCTCCCAATCGCGGTCCGGATACGCGGCGAGCGGATTGGGCACCGCCACGGGCGCCAGGTGCGCGTATTGCGCGAAGAGCTCGGATGGCGTCAGCGCCACACCGAGACCCGCCGCACTCGCGAGCTTCAGGAAGTCCCGCCGAGCTACCTGCTTCGCCATGACGTGCCTCCGCGCCACTGCGTCGTGTGCCCTGCGCAACGTCGGGACTCGACCATGGCGCGGATCGCCATGCCTGCTCATGACATATGTCAGTCGCGCCGTACGATCGCTTCCCCCGCCGCCGCCGCAGTCATCCACCAGCAAACCCCGCACCGAGCACGCGGGATCACGATGCGGCTGGGGCGGGCGGCCCAAACCCTCGCGACCACGGTCATTTCCACCAGAGCTCCGGAAGCGAAGGCAGCGGAGCCCACCGCCGTGCGTCCCTTGCGTACGCTTTTCGTGACCTCGTCGACGACGCGAACGTCGCTCGCCGTAGCGCCGCTATACTGCGCGCCGCCGGCGCCCCAACCGAGCCGCTCCCGCCATGAAGCGCGACGACCCCGCTGAAGCGCTCGCCGCTCGAGGCCTGCGCGTGACGCGCCAGCGCGTCATGTTGCTCGACGTGCTACGCCGCTCGCGGTCGCATCCCACGGCCATCGAGCTGCACCGGCAGATCCTCGTCAGGTTCCCGTCCACGAGCCGCAAGACGGTTTACGAGGCCCTCGGCTCGCTGGTGAGCGTTGGCCTCGCGTCGTGCGTCACCGAAGGCGGCGAGCCCTTCCGTTACGAGGCCAACCCCGCGCCCCACTACCACGGGCGCTGCCGTCGTTGCGGCCACATCGAGGATCTGCCGGCGGTGGCGGACGGGCCGATTCGAGGGCTGACGCCGGTGCCCGAGGGCTTCCACGTCGAAGCGATCCACGTGACGCTGCTGGGCGTGTGCAGGCGCTGCCGCGAGTGACTGCCACACCGACCGAGCGAGTCCTACGGAGCGCGAACGGCCGGGGTTACCCCCGGCCGTTCGACCGTCGACATCCTCGGCCTCGCGGGCCGCGCGTGAAGCTCAGTCCACGCGTATGCGCAAGGTTCGGAACGCACCGACCACCAGCGGCGTCTGTGTGAAGACGATCCCGTTGGTGCTCACCGTCACCAGCCCCACCTGGCACGGATCCTGGGGAGGCGTGTTGCTGTTGGTGGAAGTGGTGAACGCGCGCTGAAGGCGGTTGCGAGGATTGTCCTCGCCCGCGTGCTTGGCGAGCACACAGGCCAGCACGCCGGCATTCGAGCCCACCAGGCAGCCTCCGCTGCCACCGTGAATCGCGGTGTCCAGCTCGTTCGCGACCTCGCCGGTCAGCGCGGTGAACATGTCGTCGCACGTCGCCGTTCGCGCTTTGTCGCGCGCGCCCAGAAGCTGCGGGATCGCGATGGCAGCCAGGATGCCGATGATTGCGATCACCACCAGCAGCTCGATGAGCGTGAAACCCTTGTCGTTGCGCATGGGCGTATCTCCTTGTGTTGCCGGCGCGTCCGGGCGCTCGGCATCGCGCAGCAGGGGAATAGCCATACACAGAGAAGCGGCATGGAATCAAGGAGTGTTTTCTCGCCCGGACCCGCCCGCCGGCCGAGCACCCCCGCCGAGCCTCGATGCGACTGCACGTTCGGCAGGCCGGCGCCGAGCCACCGTCCGCGCGGGAGTCGCGAGACAGCGCGAACCACCGCCGAACGTCGGGCTCAGTTCCGCGAAGCGAGCACGGCCACGAGGCGCCGTTTGTCGATCTTCCCCGAATCGGTGAACGGCAGCGCAGCGCTCTCGAAAAAGCAGAGATGACGCGGAACCTTGTAGGCAGCGAGCTCCTTCTTGAGCCGGCTGCGCAGCTCCTCGGCCGTCACCGTGCGACCGGCGTTGAGCACCACCGCGGCGGCGACGACCTCACCGCGTGCCGCATCGGGGATTCCCACTACGTACGCTTCCTTGACCTCCGGGTAGGCCTGGATCGCGACCTCCACCTCGCGCGGCGTCACGTTGGCACCACCGGTCTTGATGAGCTCGCCCAAGCGCCCCCGGTAGAAGAGCACACCGTCGGCGTCGAAGTAGCCCGAATCGCCGGTGTGGTAGTAGCCGTCGGCATCGAACACGTGCTGCCGCTCGACCTTGGCGAGCCCCAGCATCAGGCCGGGACCACGAACGCAGATCTCGCCGAGCTCGCCGGCACCGAGCGTCGCGCCCGAAGCCGGGTCGGCGATCTTGTGCTCGAACCCTTCGACCGCGTGGCCGAACGAGCCCCGCAGCGCCTCGGGCAGATCCCGGTCCATGTTGTCGTAGGTGTGCGGCCCGCTGGTCTCGGTCATACCGAGCGCGTTCGAACGCAGCTCGGGATCGGCGGGCCTCAGCTCCGGCGGCAAGATCGCCCACAGGTTGCCGCTGTGAAGCCGCGACAGATCCCGCTCCGCGAAGCTCGGGTGCTCGGCCATGCTCTTCGCGTAGTGTGGCCATCCCACGGCGATGGTGGCGTGCTCTCGCTCCAACATCGCCAGCGTACGTCCCGCCTCGAAGCTCTCCTCGGAGAGCATCGTGGCGCCGGCGTGCATGCACGCGAGCAGCGAGTACACGAGCCCGCCGACCCAGAAAAACGGCATCGGCGAGTACATGCGATCCGCAGGCCCGATGCGGCGGTGGGCGTTGAGGGCGCGCGCATGGCGCAGCACGCTGCCGTGGGTGTGAATCGCCCCCTTGGGATCACCCGAGCTCCCCGAACTGTAGATGAGCACCATCGGATCGGCTGCGGAGACCTGGTTTTCCATGGCCGCAAGGAAGGGGTCGTCGAGCGCCGGACGAGCTGTCGCCAGCTCGTGTAACGCGGCTGGTGCGGGTGCGGCCCACGCTTGGCCCCTGCTTCCCCACACGAAGACCCGGCGCAGAAACGGCGCGGCTGCCAGCCACAGCTCGTCGAGAGCGGCGTTCAGAGCAGGTATCGCGCTGGTGAGCCGATCCTCGAAATCGTGGCCGAGATGCGTCGCGCTCATGAGCAGCACCGCGCAATCGGCATGCGTCAGCACCCAGGCCAGCTCCCGCGCCTGGTAGAACGTGTTGATCGGCACCACCAGCGCACCGATGCGCGCCGCGGCGAGCCACGCGATCACCCACTCGGGCCCGTTCGGCATCCACAACCCAACGCGCGTGCCCTTCCCCACACCCGCCGCCACCAGACCCTTGGCGAGCTCGCGCGACTGGCACTCGGCGTCGGCGTACGAGAGTCGGCGCCCCTCGTGGATCATCAGCGGGTGCGACGCGCGCTCCGCCGCGAGACGGCGGATGAAGCTTCCCACGGTCACGTCTGGCTCGCTCTGCATCGCC
>CAYUSL010000236.1:0-9240 GCA_964447125.1 uncultured bacterium
GGGGGGGGGGCCGCCGGGGGCCCCGCGGCCCGGGGGGGGGGGGGTTATACAACCCCCCCCCCCCGAAACTCGACTCAGGCCGGCCGCCCCCACAGGAATCCCTGGCCGTACGGGATGCCCACGTCGCGCAGCAGCATCAGGTCGTTCTCGTGCTCGATGCCCTCGGCGACGAGCTCGGCGCCCAGCGCGTCGACCGCTTTCACCAGGCGGCGCAACGAGCGCTCCTTGCCTGGATCGTGTGCGATGCCGGTGACGTACTTGGGGTCGATCTTCACGACGTCCGGCTCGAGCAAGAGCAGCGCCTCGAGCGAGCTGCGGCCGAAGCCCACGTCGTCCATCGCCACTTTGATGCCGGCGCTACGGAATTGCTGAACCTGGGCGCGGAGCACCGCCGGGTCGGCGATGAACTGCTGTTCGCTGATCTCGACGCAAAACGAGTAGCGGTCGGCGGTGGTGGGAAAGAGCGTGAGCAGGCGCTCGGGCGGAGTGTCGAGCAAGGTCGAAGGAAAGAGGTTCACGTGGAACCGAAGCTTGCGGTCCAGCTCGCGGGTGGCCGCGATGCAGGTCTTGAGACAGCGCAGGTCCACCAGGGTCAAGATGTTGCTCTCGAGGCAGACGCGGAAGAAATCGCCGGGCATCTCGAACGGACCGGTGGGACCGCGCGTCAGGAATTCGTAGCCGGCCAGGCTGCCATCGCCGAGGTGGAAGATCGGCTGCGACACGGCGCGGAAGCAGTCTTCCTGCCGCAACAGCTCGCGGACGTCGGCGCAATGGCCGCCGTTGGTCCCACCGCGCGCGACTTCTGCCGTGGAGACGCGGTTTTTGCCGGCCAGCTTGCTGTCGCGGATCGCGAGGCGCGTGAGCGTGAGCACTTCCTCGATGGAGCAGATCTCGTAGGGTAGGCGGGCGACTCCGAGGCTCGCCGTGACCCGGATCGGTTCGGAGAAGACCACGAGTGGGTCCTCGGAAACCGCGAGGCGCACGCGCTCCGCCACCTTGAGGGCTTCGGCCCAGCGGGTCTCGGGTAGGAGGATCAGGAACTCGTCGCCGCCCACCCGTGCCACGTGATCCGACGGCCGCAGGCTGGCTTCGAGGCGCTTCGAAACCTCGGTGAGCACCACGTCGCCGACCGCGTGTCCGAGCCGGTCGTTGACGCGCTTGAAGTCGTCGCAATCGAGCAGTGCCGCAACCAGCGGCGCGCCGGTGCGTTGCGCGCGATTCACCTCGCTCGCCAGCACGCGCTCGAGCCCGCGCCGGTTGAGCAGCTCGGTGAGCGGGTCGAGGTTCGCGAGCCGCTCGAGTCGAGCGTTGGCGGTCTCGAGCTGGACGGTGAGTGCTTCCAGCTCGACCAGGCGACGCTTCTCCTCGCCCACTCGCGCTTCCAGCTCGCGCTGCTTGGCGCGAACGAACTCCTCGAACGTGGACACCAGGAAGTCGAGGATCTGTTCCTTGTGGGCGGAGATCGTGAACCGCCGCCCCATGAACACCAGGTCGATCCCGACTTTCTGGCGCCCCGTGTCGCGTACCTCGCGGCTCGTGAGGATGTGGCGTATCCGCCGCACCAGATAGGTACCTTCGTAGGGCTTGGTGATGAAGTTGTCCGCGCCGCATTCGAGGCCGCGGATGATGTCGCTGGCATCGTGCAGCACCGTGAGCAGGATGACGGGAGTGACGGTGCTGGGACCGCGCTCCTTGATGGCGCGGCACAGCTCGTAGCCGGTCATGCCCGGCATGAGCACATCGCTGAGCACCATGTCGTACGGCTCGCGAGCGGCGCTCACGAGCGCCCACGCGCGCTCGCCGTCGGGCGCGTGATCCACCTCGAAGCCCTCGTGCTCCAGGATCATCCGGAGCTGCTCGGCCTGAGTGGGGCTGTCTTCGGCGATCAGGACACGCGTCATCCACTCCTCCGGTTCCGGGTCCCCAGGGGTGAGGGGGGGCGCGCATTATCGAACGAAAGGGGGCGCACCGAGCAATCCCTCGTGACGGCCGCCTGCGCGCGCAGCTTGCCGTGTGGGTGTCTCGATCGTTCGCTCATGGGGCTTCCACCGCGGAGTGGGCGAGCAGGCGACCCACGGTGTCGGTCAGCTCGCACGGTCGGAACGTCTCCGTGGAGAGCCACGCGCTCACGTCCTCCGGCTCATTCGTCGATGGTTGTGCGAGGACGACGACCGGCATCGGCGACTCGGTCGCGCCGGCCGCGCGGCGCACGGCGTCCCAATCGATCGCCGGACCGTCGGCGTTTCGGCCTTCCGCCACGAGCAGCGATGCGCCTTGCTCGGCGACGATGCGCTCGGCTTCCGACGTGGTGGTCGCGAGCGCGACTCGGTACGCCGCACGCTCCAGCACTCGCCGCAGGAGCTCGCGCGTCCAAGTGCCCGATGCGGCCACCAAGATCCGCGGTGCGTCGGAGGGCGCCGCGGGAGGCGGGCTTGCGGCCTCGGCGACCTCGGGCCAGGTCGCGTGCCGGGCCCGTGCCACGACCTCGTCAGGATCGACCACCGTCACCGTGATGCCGTCGGCGGCGACGAAGGTGCCGAGACGCGGGCTGCGCAACTCCTGCGGATGACCGGCCTTGGCGACCACGACTCGCTCCAACGCACCGATGGAGTCGACCGCGACCACCGCCTGGCTCGCTTCGCTCGCCAGCACGACGCCGCGCGGCCGCGCTTCGACCGGGATCGCGCCGGATCGCGCGCCGGGCGTGACCAGCACGTCGAGAGTGGCAACCGGCAGTGAGCGCTCACCCACCAAGCGGTACGCCCGACCGCCGAGGCTGCGCAGCTCGGCAGCGCTGAGCGGGATCACCGACTCGACGGCTCGGATTGGCAGCGCGTACGCGATGCCACCCGCCACCACGCGCAGCACCCCCTGTCGCAATCCGGGGTGCGGCACGCGCAGCTCGAAGCGCGTCCCCAGACCGGGGCGATGCGAGAGCGCGAGACTGCCGTCGAGCTCGTCGGCTCGCGAACGCACCGCGTCCAACCCGGTGCCGCGCCCGGAGAGGGTGCTCACCCGCGCGGCGGTGGTGAAGCCGGGACGGCAGAGCAGCCGCAGCAGCTCGTCGGTGCCGTTCGGCGCGGGCAGCCCGAGACGCTCGGCGGCCCGCTGCACCATCGCCGTGTCGATTCCGCGTCCGTCGTCCATCACGGAGAGGGTGACCTGCGCGTCGTCGACCTGGCAGGCCGCGACGATGCGTGCCGGCGATGGCTTCCCCGCTCGGCGCCGTTCGGCCGGTGTCTCGGTGCCGTGATCGACGGCGTTGCGGATGAGATGGCGCAGTGGATCCTTGAGCCCGCTCGCCAGCGACGCGTCGATGCGCTGCTCGCCGCCCTCGATTTCGAGGCTGATCTCTTTGCCAGTCGCCGCGGCGAGATCGCGCACCATTTTTTCGAACCCGTCGCAGAGCTCGCGAAACGCGACTCCCGTGCGGGTTTGGGGGCGCTCGTCGTTCGGTCGTGTGATCGGTTGCGCGACGGCCTGTTCCGCCTGCGGGGATGGGTCGTGCAGGCGAGCGGCAGCCGGTGCCGAAGACGGCCCGCCCGCTGCGACGGCGCGCTGGGCGCGCGTGGTCTCGGCGAGCCGATTGGCGATTCGCTCGATTGGCGCACCGGCAAGCCCACTGCCCTGGGTCAACCGCGAGTGGGCGTCGGCGAGCGCGTCGACGGTGTCGTAGAGCAGGTGGAAGAGGGTGCCGCGCTCCGAGCCGGTCGCGTTGCGCGTCGCGAGCAGCGCCTCCTCGAACAGGTGACAGGCGAGCTCGATGGTTTGAAGCTGGACGGCCTGGGACGCGCCCTTGAGGCTGTGGGTGGTTCGGCAGAGCGTGTCGAATCGGGCTCCGTCGTCAGCCGCAGCGCTCCCGCGTTCGATCGCGGCCAGCTCGCGATTGCAGGTCAGCACGTGCTCGGCCATCTCGGCCAGGTACGTGTCCATGAGCCGTGCGTTCACTCGCGGCGAGCTCATCGAAGAGGCTCTCGAGGCACGACGGTGTCGGGCCCGTGATCAGCGACGAGCCCCGAGCAGCTCGTCGAGCTGGTTGCCGAGGCTCGCGAGCGCCGCGGTGATGCGCTCGGCTTGATCCAGTGTGCGATCGGTCGAGTCGCCGCCTTGCGGTGCACCGGGCGTAGCCAAGACCGGCGCTGCTGCGGTGTCGATCCGCGTGTCGCTCGGCAGCGAGGCGATGGCGGCGCGCGGTGGCTCGGCAGCGGCGGCGTATTGCCGTGCCGCAGCGGCGCGCCGTTGGGCCGCGTCGGCAGCGAGCACCGCGCGCCCGAGCTCCTCGCGGATCTCGTTGGCGAGGGGGCCGAGCTCCTGGCTGGCGCGGATCCAGCGCACCACCTGATCGCGGATCTCGGAGGCCGACCGCGCGGCACCGCGGGCGGCTGGATCGGAGCGCGTCGCTTCGAGGGCTGCATTCAGGGCCAGTAGGTCGATGCGCTCCGCGATCTCGCGGGCGGCGGCGAGCCGTCGATCGAGCTGGTCGGCGATGTCCACCACGCCGAGCAAGCGCGTGGCCATGTTGTTCGATTCCTCGAAGAGCTCATCGAGCTTCCGCAGCGCTTCCTCCCACGCGGCAGACTCATCGTGTGGTGGGGGGGCGTGGGGTTCGCCACCGGGGGACGCGACGTCCTGTGTCGCCGGCGGAGCCTCGTCAGCGGCGATCGAGCCCGAGAACCAATCGCGCAACGTCCGGTCGAGATCTGCGCTCGCCGTGGCGATCCCATGCACGGCGTGCGCGATCCCGCCGAGCGCACGATCGATGCGGGCCCGACGCTGACGCTCAAGCTCGAGTAATTCGCGGACGCTCTGGGGCATGGCGCGGATTCGACTCCTGGTGGCGCACGTCGGCACCCCCCCGGGCGTCGTGCGACACAACCCAAAAATCGTACCATTGGCCCCGGATCGCCCGCACGGTTCAGGCGACCGATCGCCGGGTCTCGCGACCTTCCACGACCCTCAGATCCTTCGAAAGATCGCGTCGAAGATCGCGTTCGACCATGCCGATCTCGACCACCATCCGCATCACGCCCTGCCCCGGCTCGCGCAGCGC
Organism: uncultured bacterium; assembly: GCA_964447125.1. Taxonomy (GTDB): domain Bacteria; phylum JADJOY01; class JADJOY01; order JADJOY01; family JADJOY01; genus JADJOY01. The sequence goes on from CAYUSL010000236.1 coordinate 5,051, forward strand.
GCTCCACAAGCGCTCGGGATCGCGAACCACCAAGACCTCGCGAGACTTGGGCGGCACGATCAGCTTGGCCTCGGCGAGCGGCGACTCCATGCCGTGGCCCTGTAGGTAGCGGACCACCGCGCGGATGCTCTGCAGCGAGATGCCTTGCTTTCGCAGCTCGGTGGCGGTGCGAAGCGCCACCAGGTCACGAAACGAGTACACACGCCCGCGGCCTTTGCCCGCGCCGCGCGCCCCGGCGACGCTCGGGCGCAGGAAACCGCTGCGATCCCAGTAAGCGAGGGTGGCGTATTTGAGGCCGGCCAGACGTGCCGCCTCGCCAGCGCTGAATCCGTTCTTGTCGATGAGTTTTCGCTGCTTGCGAACGCCCACCGTGAGCCCCGCGCGACGCTTCGGCATGGCTCGCCTCCTTCACATCCGGCCTTTCGGCCTCGGTTGTCGTGAATGGATTTACTTCATGATAAGCGATCGCATAGCCCTGCACAACGAGGCGTTTTTCGATCTTCGGAGGGCATGACGCGGCGCGTTGACGACGCCTCTGCGTCGCACGCGCTACCGTTGGCCCGTCTCTCCGATCCGTCGCCGCGCCGCGTCTCGAACGCGTTCCGTCCAAGCCACGTGAAAGCTCCGCCTCGTCCGGACGGCGATCGCAGGTACGCCACGCCGACGCCTGGCCGCCGGCTGTTGTTCCTGGTCGCGCTCGGTTGCCTCGTGTTTCCGATCGCGCTCGTGGCTGAGATCAGTTACCGCATCCGACACGAGATTCCGCTCTTTCCCGACGGCCCCCGCTCGCGCGGCGACGCTCCCGCGAGCGGCGCCGGCGTGATGGATTTCGACGACGTCCACTACTACGAGATCTTCCAGCGCGTATCTGACCCCGACCTGCTCTACGTGCCGAAGCCTGGATTCGCGCACGGCGCGGTCTCCATCAACTCGCACGGCTTTCGCGATCGGGAGTTCCCGGTCACGAAGCCACCGGGCACGTTCCGCATCGTGGTGCTCGGCGACTCGATCGTGTGGGGTCACCGTCTTCCGCTCGAAGACACCTTCGCCAAGCAGCTCGAGCGGATGCTCAACACCGAGGCCGGCGGCCAGCCCACCTACGAGGTGCTCAATTTCGGTGTGTCCGGGTACTCGGCCCGGCAGGAGGTCGGTATCTACCGGGCGCGTGCGGCCGGGTACGCCCCCGATCTGGTGATCGTCGGATTCTGCGTGAACGACGAGTACTACAGCTCCGTCGAGGGCGATTTCCTCGACGGCGGGTCGGGGGGCTTGTTCCGCAAGTCGTTCCTTCTCGATCACGCCGAGCTGTCGCTGATCGAGCTCGTGCGGCGACGCTTCCCGGGAGTCGCGTCGCACTTTCGGCAAGCGGTCGACGTGCACGCTCACCTCGCCGACCTGGCGCAGATGCGTGGCGGCGCGCGCAGTCTGATCGTGATCTTTCCCGTGCTCGAGTCGTTCGAGCCCTATCGTGACGGAGCCTCGCACGCGCGCTTGAGCCAGGCGGCGGCGGGGCTTCCTTTCGTGGTGCACGACCTGCTCCCCGATTTCCTCGGTCGGCCCGCGGAGGAGTATCGGGTCGACCCGCGCGACGTGATTCATCCCAATCGCCTCGGCAACGAGGTCGCGGCCCGAGCCGCCCTCGCGGCGCTTCACCGCGACGGGCTGATCCCGGCGAGCGGCGGCGGGTGATGTCAGCGGAGGAGGGCCAGCACGATCTCGAGCGCGATCAAGAGCAAGATCGCGATCTCGAGGGCCTCGGCTCGTGAGCTGGTGGCGCGATTGCGGAAGACGTCGGTGAGACGCTCGAGGAGCTCGAGCTTGCCGTCGACGGTGCGTTGCCAGATCGGCAGGTGCAGACGCTCGGCGGTGCGGGCGTGGATCTTGGTGAGGTAGAGGTCGCCGGTGAGCTTGAGGGCGTTGGCGGTGCGCTCGCGCAAGCTCACCGCGTCGAGGCGTAGCTCGGTCAGCTCGCGTACCCAGGCCGCCTCGCGACGATAGGAGAGGAGCCGCTGTGGCCGCGCCGCTTCCTCGTAGAGCGCGTTGAGCCGCCGATCGAGCATTGCGTCGACGTAGCGCAGCTCGAGGAGCTGGACGTTCAACAGCTCGAGCACCGCCACCGCGTCCACGTAGTCCTCGTCGATCAAGAGCGCCACGTTCCAGTCGGTGATGACGAGATCCGAGGGCGTGTAGGTCACTGCGGTGCGCAGCACCTCGTCGATCTCCGATGCGGAGAGCGGGCTGGGCTCGCCGTGGACGATGCGTGCCAGCCGCTCGCGCTGGCTGGCGAGCAACTCGGCCGCCGGCTCCTGGCCGTCGAACGCGGCGATCTGCACCACGTAGTAGTCCTCGATCAACCCGTGACTCTCGGGATTCAGCCGTTCGACGAAAGGTGCCAGGCGATCCAGCGCCTGGCGCAGGCAGGTGCGCGCCTGCGATTCCCAAGGGTTCGTGCCGGTAAGCTCGGCGGTGAGCGCCGTCAGGTCGTCGAGCCCGAGCTCCGCGAGCGGCATCTCGAACACCACGCTGGCTGCGCCGAAGGCGTGGGCGCGGAGGCTGACCGTGGCCTCGACCTCGCGTCCCGCGAGCGCCAAGCGCTGTCTCGGAAGCTCGATCACCGCCGGGGGGGCGTGGAACTGCACCAGCGCGGGACCGGCCCGGCGCTGCGCCGAATCGGGCGGCGTCCCCACGCTTGCCCGCAACCGTGCGAGGTCGATCTCCCAGCCGATGTCGAACGCGAAGAGCCCGAAGAGCCGACCGCGCTGGATACGCATGGCGCGTGCTCGCTCAGCGTGGCTGGCTGAGCACTCCGTAAGCGAACGCGATCCAGCCGGCGATGAACGCGAGCCCGCCGAGCGGTGTGATGGCACCGAGAACGCGTAGCCCCGAGACGGAGAGCGCGTACAGGCTTCCCGAGAAGACCATCACGCCTGCGACGAAGAGCCAGCCCGCAGCGGCGAGCGGTGGAACCGGCCAGCGGCCGAAGGCGATTCCGACGGCGATGAGTGCCAGCGCGTGATACATGTGGTAGCGGACGCCGGTCTCGAACACGATCAACATCTCGACCGGCAGCCGCTGCTTGAGCCCGTGGGCAGCGAACGCGCCGAGGCACACACCCAAGCCTCCCAAGAGCGCGCCCAACGCGACGAACGTTCTCTCCATCGCTGCCTCCCCGATTGCTTCCGCCGACCTCAGGCGACCTCGCGCTGCGCGTCGTCGACCTCGGCGCTGGCGCCCGTAGCGCCGGCGCGCGGATGCGTCGCGTCACGCTCGAGGAAGCGAGGCCGAATGAGGATGATGAGCGCGGGAACGATCGTCACTGCGGCGAGCGCCGACGTCACCATGCTGAGCCCCACGTAGCCACCGAGCTGCCGGTGGTACGAGAGCCGGGAGAGGCAGATCACCGCCGATCCCGAAGCGATGGCCGACGCCACGAAGAAGATCGCCTTGCCGGCGGTGAGCATGGTGGTGAGCGTCGCTTGCCGCACGTCGGGCTGGCGACGGTGCTCTTCGCGGTAGCGGAAGATGAAGTAGATCGAATAGTCGGCGCCGATGCTCACCGTGAGCGCCGTGATCGTGGCGGTCGCGAGATTGAGCCAGGTCCCGACGATGCCCATCACCCCCACGTTGCCGAGCGCCGCCACCACGGACGGGATCAGCACCAGCACGCCCGCCACCGGTGAGCGCAGCACCAGCGTCGCGAGCAGCCAGATGATTCCGCAGATCACCGCGGCGTTGCGGATCTTCTCGCGAATCACCAGGTCGTTGACCGCCTTGCCGATCGCCAGCACCCCGCCCGCCACGTCCACCTTCACGTTCGGTGGGAAATGCTCGGAGGCGTAGGTCTTGGTGGCGTTGAAGATGGTGTCGCAGTACTTGGCGTGGTCGTCCTTGGCGAACGCTCGCACCACGGCGCGCTGGTAGGGGTGGTCCACCACCGCGTCGAAGTCGTCAGGGTCGCCGGAGTAGAGCAAGAAGAGCTGTGCCACCGCCTCACGCGAGTCGGGGATCACCCGGAACGCCTCGTCGCCGCCGTTGAGCGCCACGTTCATCTGCTTCACGTAATCGACGATCGACTGCGTGCGGCCGACGCCCGGCAAGGTCTGGATGTACCGCTGCAGCTCGTCGATCGAGCGCAAGAGCGCGGGGTCGTAGAGCCCGTCGCGATCGGGAGCGGTGACCAGCACGTTGAA
>CAYUSL010000237.1:0-9221 GCA_964447125.1 uncultured bacterium
TACCGCACCGGCGCCTTCGTCGGTGCGTTTCCGCTGGTTCGCGATTTCGGCCTGGATCGCGGCTTCGACGTTTACGACGACGCGTTGCCGGGGGATCCCGGGCGCGAGACCGAGCGCCGCTGCGGCGCGACCAACGGCGTGGCGCTGGCCTGGATCGGCGCGGCGAGTCCGCCCTGGTTCGCCTGGGTCCATTACTACGAGCCGCACGCACCCTACGAACCCATGCCCGGACCGCGCCCCGAGCGCGCAGCGGACGACTACCTGAGCGAGGTCGAACGTGCCGACGCCTGTCTCGGTGAGCTCCTGGCCGGCATCGACTCACGCGCAGCCGGATCACGGCTCACGATCGTGGGCGGAGACCACGGCGAAAGCCTCGGCGAGCACGGCGAGCTCACCCACGGCTACTTCGTCTACGACACCACCGCCCTGGTCCCGCTGGTGATCCACTGGCCGGGCCACATCGAGCCGCACGAGCTGGGCGGTGGCAGCCGGCTCATCGACCTCGCACCCACGGTGATCGACCTGCTGGCGCTGCCAGCGAGGAAGGACCTCGACGGCACGAGCCTAGGTCCAGGGCTCGAAGGACGCGCTCTCGGTGCGCGCATGGCGTACGTCGAGACGGAGCTGCCGTTTCGTCTTTTTGGGTGGGCGCCGCTCAGAGCGATTCGCGGCGATGGCTGGAAGCTCATCGAGGCTCCACGCGCCGAGCTCTACGATCTCGCTGCCGATCCCGGCGAGCGGCACGACGTGCTCGCCACGGAGCCGGAACGCGCCGCGAAGCTACGCACCGAGCTGGCCCGGATCGCGACGCTGCCCCGGCCCGCCAGCCCCCGAAGCGCAGCCCTGGACGAGCAAGCGATCGAGAAGCTCCGGGCGCTGGGCTACGCGGACGCAGGCAGCTCGCGAACGTCGCCACCGACCACGGCCATGCTCGCCGATCCCAAAGATCGGCTGGCGATGCGCGCGCGCCTGCAAGAAGCCGAAGGGCATCTCTTGAGCAGCCGGCCCGAGCGAGCGTTGGAAGGCTTCGACGCGGTGTTGCGGGAGGAGCCGGAGAACCCGTTCGCGCTCACCCGCTCGGCGTTGGCACTTGCTCAACTCGGACGAGTCGAAGAAGCGGCGAAGCGCCTCACGCGAGCACTCGACTCGGGCGACGACGAACCCCGCGTCCAGCTCGCGCGGGTGTGGATGCGGGCGAATCGCTACGAAGACGCAGCGGCGCAGTGGCGTATCGTGCTCGATCACTCGCCGCGGCGGGTCGAGGCCTGGGCCGAGCTCGCCGTCGCGGAGGTGCGCCAGGGTCACCTGGAATCCGCGGCCACGGCACTCGGCCACGCCAGCGAGATCGAGCCCACCCGCGCCGAGCACTGGATTCGCCTGGCGCAGGTCGAGCAAAGGCTCGGAAGAAACACCGCCGCGGCAGAGCATTGGCTGCGCGCGGCGAGCCTCGGCCCGCCAGAGCCATTCGCCCATGCCGCTACGCTCGGCACGCTGCTTCTCCATCTGGGGCGCCGCGACGAGGGGCGCGCGTGGCTCGAGAAAGTCGCGCCGGCCCAACCGGGTTACGCAGAAGCGCAGCTCAATCTGGCGCTGCTCGCCCTCGATGCCGGCGCCCGTGACGACGCAGCGCAGGCGGTGCGCCGCGCGCTGGAGGCGGCGCCTGCGCTACGCGATCGGGTGAACGCCGACCCCCGCCTCGCACCGTTCGCACCCTGATCGATCCGAGCCGCTGCACACCGGTGGCCGAGCGCGCCCGCGCCGCCGTCAGCCCTTCTTCACGCCCTCGTCTTTCAGCGCTTCGAGCCCGCTCAGGTCGACGCTCGCTGCCGCTTCTTTGAGCGCGTCGATGCTCGGCGCCTTGCCCGAGAGCGTCACGACGAACCGATTCGCCAGCACCACGGCGTACTCGCCGTGCTGGCCATCGGTGTCCCAGGTTTCGTGAATGAGGCGACCGTCGGCCTTGTAGCTCTTTTCGTAGCCGTGATCCGTCTGGCGCTCCTGCTGCATCAGCGCCCAGCCCGCGAACATCATGATGCCCTTGGTGCTGCCGCTGTCGGTGATCTTGAGGTTCCACGCCTCGCCTTCGCCGTTCGCGTAGCGGGCGGTGGCTTCCGCGATCTGGATACCCATCGCCACGTTGCGCTCCGCGGACGCATCGGCCCGCGCTCTCCCCGCCAGCGACTCAGGCAGGAAGCTCTTGATCTTCTCGACGGAGAGCGCTTCGACCTGATCGCCGCCACCGAGCAGGGTGCCCATCATGTCGCCGAAGGCCTTCGTCTGCGCTTCGGTGTCTCCGCGCTTCTCGGCTTCCTCCATCTTCTTTCCAGCCTGTTCCATCTTCTGGCCCCAGGCCTCGAACTTGCCGAGCGGACTCGACGGATCGGCGTGACCCGCCGGCTGCTTGCGCTCGGCGCGTGGCGCGTCCTCCTCGTCCGTCTCGGAGACTGCAGGTGCGGTCGCGGTGATCGCACGCTTCGCGAAGAGCGCACCCCCGATCGTCACGCCGATCCCGAGGTTGATCGCGATCGCCGTCACCACCACCAGCGCTGCGTAGCCCCCTGCCCGTGCGGGGTCGGCCTTCATCGTGTGCGGCAAGCCGAGCTTGAGGATGCGGATCGTGTAAATCGCCGCAACCAAGCCCGCGAAGGTCGCCAACAACCCCAGCCCCGGCAGAAGCTGCAACGCGCCCACCAGCCACACCGGCGTGCAGGAGTACGCCGCCGCCTTGAACGCCTGCACCGGATCCTGCTGGCCTGCGTACCTGGGCGCGAACTGATTCACGAGCCACGACACGACGTACGTCATGACGAGAGCCAGCACGTACGTGCCGATCGTCTGGGCGACGAGTGTGGTGAGAGGCGGCCGCACGGTGCCCATGAGCGGCACCCGAACGCCCCACAGCGCGGTGCCGACGAGCCCCGCGATGGGACCGAGCGCCGCCAGCAACGCGACGTAACCCGAGTAGATCCCGCCGATGGTGGCGGGCTCCTGGGCGATGGTGGGCCATTCGGTCTCCGGCGACAGGGTGATGTTCTTGGCGCGCGCGACGAGCTTGCCGACGTCCATGGCGACCTCCTGTTCGAGAGTTGCGGTGACACTCGCTCGGGAAGACTACGTGCGATTCGCGCGACGAGGGATAGGCACACGCCCGCGGCAGATCGTCGCGCCCATCACGGTGGAACAGCGGGTGCGAGGCCAATCCGTTCCAGGATCTTCTCGTCGCCGGGATCGTGCTGACGCCAGTAGGGCTCGCGTGAGCTGCCGGTGAGCTCACCTGCGTCGAGTCCACCCAGCGTGCGGCGCTCCGCGGCAGCGCCCAGGGCAGCACTCCACTCCCAGCGCACGATTCGGTGCGGTTCGTCGCGCTCGACGTGAAAGCGGCCGACGCGGCCGTCGCTGGTGGTCACGAGGTACACGTCTGCGCGCAGCGTGCCCGCGGGTACGGTGACCGGCGCGGCGTCGGTCGAGCGCTCGATCGTGGCCGTGCCGAGCGCGAGCGGTCGATGGGCGAGCCGACGAATGAACGGGCTCGCGAGAAACGGCACCTGGCGCGATGCGCCGGGTTCGAGGTACGGACCACGCAAGCCGCGCAGGGCGACGAAGAGGTCGTCTTCGGTGAGCGCGCCCGCCGGTACCGCGAGCTTCTGTTGTCCCGATTCCCCCTCGAAATAGCTGCGGTACTCGGCGGAGACGCGGCCATCGCGGAAATCCATCTGCTCGTAGACCTGGCCGCACCACTCGCTGCTCGAAAAAGCGACCTTCACGGGCGCAAAGTCCCGCGCGGTGACGAAGAGCGAGAGCATCGTGTGGTAGTCGTAGATCCCCGTCTGGAACGAGCGCACGAGATTGAGCTTCAGCACGTCGAGAACGTCGTCGGGCTTGGCACTCGCGACGTCGTCGAGCTTCACGTGCGTCGCTGCGCTCAGCGGCTCGGTCACGTAGATGGCGACGGCTCGCCCGGTGCGCGGCGTACCGTAGCGATCGACACGCAACCGATAGCCGTCGATCTCCGCGCGCCCATCGCGCCAGCGCGCGTCGAAGCCGTCGTCGGCGAGAGCCGGCGAACCGGCGACTGCCATGCACAGGAGCAGCGGAGAAAGCGGCGCTCGCAGCGCCGCGGATAGCCGTTCGCGAAGCACGCCGTGATTCATCGCATTCCCTCAAGGCTCCCGTCGAAAGTGCCGAAGTCCACGACGTGAAGGCTATCCGAGCGCCCGGACCCGGGCTCACGCGCCGTTTGCTCTTCGCGTACGCGGCGAGCGACGTGTTGTTCAAGCTGTTGACGTTCGTCCCGTTCGCCGTGGTGCTCGGCATCCTCGGCACACGCAACCGCCTGGCGGCAGCATTCTGGCTTGCGCTGTTGGCGATGCCGGGATTCCTCTGCTTTCGGCGGCAGGCCGTGCGCATCCTGGTGGAGGTGGAGCGGTGGTACTCGGTGCCACTCCCAGGAGTGGTTCGGCAGGTGGCCTCAGCACGTGCGGCTGAGGCAGCCGCCGGCGCTCCGATTCGCATCGCGCTCGCTTGGGCGTGGTACTGGCTGTGGCCGAATGCAGTCTTCGCCGCCTTGGCGACGCGCGGCTGGGCGCTGGGCGTCGGCCCGGTGGACCCGCGTGCTGCGTCGGCCGCTGCATTCCTCGTGGCGGCCTTCGTCACGGGATCGCTCGCCTTCGGCTTCAACCTGGGCAGCTGGTTTCTGGTCGACACCACCGACGAGCTCTCGCAGGCCGCGGCCGACACCCCACCCGCCCCCGGACTGCGATTCGTGCCGCTCAGAGCTCGACTCGCCGGCGTCGCGTTCTGCATCGTCATGGCGCCGAGCTTCTGGTTCACCGCGTTGGCGGTAGCCACGGAGCAGCACCACACCCCGGGTCCGCTGCCAGCAGAGTTCGTCTCGCTGATCGCGGCCTTTCTGCTGGTGGCGGCGGCGTTCGGCCCGCTGGTGGCCTGGCTGCTGGCAGCGGCGCTCGCCGATCCGCTGAGCCGGATGACGAGCGTCATCTCCCGAATCGCCGACGAGGGCGAATGGAGCGTGGTCGGGCGCGTACCTGCGCCCCGGCGCGACGAGATCGGCGAGCTGGGCACGCATCTCAATCGGATGATCGAGCGACTCGAGCGGCTGTGGCACGAGCGCGAGGTGCTCGAGGGATCGCTGGCTGCGATGAATCGCCAGCTCGAGGCAATCGTCCGCGAACGGACCGAGTCGCTCGAAGCCACCAACGAGCGACTCGTGCAACTGATGGCGGATCGCGACCGCATCGAGGTGGAGCTGCGGCTCGCCCAGAAGCTCGAGGCCGTCGGTCAGCTCGCCGCGGGTGTGGCGCACGAGATCAACACACCGGTGCAGTTCGTCGGCGACAGCGTGCAGTACGTGCGCGACGCGATGCAGGCGTTGGCGGCGCTGATCGCACGGTACCGTGAGCTGCGCGCGGAGGTGTTGGCAGGCCGGCCGTGTGGCGAGCTCGCAAGTCGGATCGGCGCGGCCGAGGACGAAGCCGACCTCGACTACGCATTGGAGAACGTCCCCATCGCGCTCGACCGGTCGATCGAAGGGCTGGGGCGCGTCGCGACCATCGTCCGGTCGATGAAGGAGTTCGCCCACCCAGACCACAGCGAGATGGTGCCCGTCGATCTGAACCAGGCGATCGAGAGCACGCTCGTGATCGCGCGCAACGAGTACAAGTACGTCGCCGACGTCGATACCGACCTCGGGGACATCCCCGCCGTGATGTGCCACGGGGGCGACGTGAACCAGGCGTTGCTCAACGTGATCGTCAACGCTGCGCACGCCATCGCGGAAGAGGTCGGCGGCAGCGAGCGGCGAGGACGGATCGGTGTCCGCACGCGCGCCGACGGCGATGCGGTGTGGGTCACCATCAGCGACACGGGCGGCGGGATTCCCACGGACATCCAGGACCGCATCTTCGACCCCTTCTTCACCACCAAGGAGGTGGGTCGCGGCACCGGCCAGGGCCTGGCGATCACCCGCGCGGTGGTGTGTGACCGCCACGGCGGCGACATCTCGTTCGAGACGGCGGCGGGCGTGGGAACCACGTTTCGCATCCGCCTGCCGATCCACGGCAAGCCCGATGCATCGGCGACGGGAGCGCCGTGAACCAGCGTCGCGTGCTCTTCGTCGACGACGAGCCGCACGTGCTGCGTGCGATCGCGAATCGTCTGCGCCGTCATCGCCACCGCTGGGAGATGGTGTTCACGACCAGCGGCGCCGAGGCGCTCGTCGAGCTTTCGCGAGCGCGCTTCGACGTGATCGTGTCCGACCTGCGCATGCCCGGGATGGATGGCGCAGAGCTGCTCGAACGAGCGCGCGCCGCCCACCCGTGCGTGGTGCGGATCGTGCTCTCCGGCCACGCCGATCAGCGCACGGTGATCGGCGTGCTTCCGTTTGCACATCGATACCTGATCAAGCCGTGCGATGCGGAGGAGCTCGCATCCACCATCGAGCGCACCTGCGAGATCCAGGCGATGCTCGGCAAGCCGATCCTGCGGGAGGTCGTCGGTCGCCTGGACCGGATACCCTCGGTTCCGCGGCTGTACGCAGAGCTGATCGCCCGGGTCGCCGAGCCGGGAGTCGGCCCGAGCGAGCTGTCGCGCATCATCGAGTGCGACCCGGCGATGGCAGCCAAGGTGATCCAGCTCGCGAGCTCCTCGTGCTTCGGGCCGGCGCGCCCCGTGGTCTCGATACGACAAGCGGTACGCGAGCTCGGCGTCGAGCTGCTCTCGACTCGCGCCCTCACGCAGCTCGCGTTCGTCCCCCTGCCGCCCACGCCCGACTGCGAGCGTGAGTTCTCCCTGGAGCGCGTGCAGACCCACTCGCTGACGAGCGCGCGCCTCGCGGCCCGGATGGTTTCGAATCCAGCTCTCGCCGACGCCGCGTTCACGGCCGGGCTGCTCCACGACGTCGGCCGCATCGTGATCGCGATGAATCTGCGCCCGCAGCATGCGCGCGTGCTGGCGATGCTCCGCGACGGCGCTTCGCGTGAAGAGGCCGAGCGCGTGACGCTGGGAGTGACGCACGCCGAGGTGGGCGCGTATTTGCTGGGTGTCTGGGGACTGCCACACGCGATCGTGGAAGCCGTCGCCTGCCACCACGGGAGTGAGCGCGGAAGCGGTGACTGCGCGCTCCTCGACGCCGTGCGCGCCGCCGAGGCCTTCGCCGAGGCGATGGAAGCCGGCGACGGCCTCAGCGAAACCGTGGAGCGCGCGCGACCTGGCCTCGAGCGGACGGGACTCGGCGGGCGCATCGACGAGCTCCGCGATGCCTTCACGCGCGAGCTCGCAGCGCTACGTGAGCCGAGCGCTGCGGGCGCGCCGGCGAGGGCTGCGTGACGTCGACCGGCCACGCGCCGCCGACGCGGCCGAAAGTGCTGTGCGTCGATGACGAGCCGAACGTTCTCGCCGCGCTCTCGCTGCACCTGCGCCGCAAGTACGAAGTGCGCACTGCGAGCTCGGGTGCGGCTGGGCTCGCACTGCTGCTCGCCGAGCCGGACGTCGCCGTGATCGTGTCCGACATGCGGATGCCGGCGATGGACGGAGTGGCCTTCCTCGCCGAGGCCCGCCGTGCGGTGCCGCTCGCCGCGCGGCTCCTGCTGACGGGCCATGCCGATCTGGACTCTGCGATCGGCGCGATCAACGAGGGCCGGATTTTCCGTTTTCTCACCAAGCCGTGTGTTCCCACGGTGCTCTTGAACGCAGTCGACGCCGCCGCAGAGCAACATCGGCTGATCTCCGCCGAGCGCGTGCTGCTCGAGAAGACGCTACGCGGCAGCATCGCGGCGCTGACGGACGTGCTGGCGCTCACCAATCCCACGTCGTTCGGACGCGCATCGCGGCTGCGCGCGATGGTCACGGCGCTCGCGCATCGACTCGGGTTGGAGCCGAGCTGGCCGGTCGAGGTGGCGGCGATGGTGTCGCAGCTCGGCTGCATCGTGCTGCCCACGGAGACCGCCGAGCGCCTCTACCTCGGCGAGTCGCCGAGCGAGCAAGACCAGCGGATGCTGGAACGCGTCCCCGAGGTCACCGATCGGCTGCTCGCGCACATCCCGCGCCTCGAGAGCGTGCGCGCGATCCTCGCTCGTCACGAGCAGCTGCGCGCCGACGCCGACTGCGGCCAAGATCCGAGCGACGACCCGACGGTGGAGTCCGCGGCACGGATCCTGGTGCTGGCGAGCGATCTCGACATGCTCGAATCGCGCGGCACCACCCGCTCGGAGGCCCTCGGCGAGCTTCGATCCAAACCGTGGCGCTACGGAACCCCATCGCTCACGTCTCTGGGCGAGCTGCTCGGCGCGGAAGCGAGCGCGCCGCCGGTGCACGAGGTCGCGGTCTACGCGCTCACCGAGGGCATGATCTTCGTCGACGACGTGCGCACCACGAGCGGCACGCTGCTGGTCGCGCGCGGTTTCGAGCTCACGGCGGCGCTCGTCGAGCGCTTGCAGAACCTGCCGGACGGCTCGGTCCGCGAGCCCCTCCGGGTGCGCCTATCTCTCCCGACGCGGAACTGAGCCCGCCGCCCTTTCACGGCACGATGTGGAGGCTGCCGTCGGGATTCTGGCCGTCGCCGCCCGTACCGAGGTAGTCGTTCATGATCGCGATCAGCTCCTCGGGAGGCGCCACTCCCGGCTCCTCGACCGAGTCCTTGCCGCTTTCGAAATGGAGCAGATCGAGCTTCGCCAAGGCCTCGCGCACTTGCCCGCTCAAGAGGCCGAGGCGACGCAGGTTGGGCACGATCTTCTGGAACATCATCTGACGGAAGCCCTTCTGGAAGGCGTTCCGCTGGTTCCATTCGCTCCACACCGGCACGTCGTAGCCGAGACGTTCGAAGACCGGATCGATGAGCAGCCGGCCATGCAGCAGATGGATCGCCTCCATCACGAACTCCTCGCGCTCGCGGCGCTCGGCTTCCGTGAACTGGCCTTCGTAGAGCTTCTGCAGCGAGAGCACTCCGAAGGCCACGTGGCGGGCCTCGTCCGCCATGATGCGATCGGTGATGTCCATCAAGAGTGGCTCGTTCGGCATGGTGATGCGCATGGTGCCGAACGCCGCCAGCGCCAGCCCTTCCACCAGGATCTGCATGCCGAGGTAGGTGATGTCCCAGCGCGAATCCTCGACGATTTGGTCGAGGAGCGTCTGGAGCTGGGGATGCACCGGATAGCTCACCTCGAGCTTCTCGGTGAGGTAGCGGTGGTAGACCTCGACGTGGCGCG
>CAYUSL010000238.1:0-9189 GCA_964447125.1 uncultured bacterium
TCGGTGACATCCACGATCCCGGCTTCGCCGATCACTACGAGCGCCAGACCAACACGCTGGTGGTGCGGCCGCTGGTGCCGCTCGATCCTGGCACCGAGTACGCGGTGGTGCTCACCGACGGTCTGAGAGGCGAGAACGGCGAATCGGTGCGCTCGCCGTTTCCCTACGTGAATCACACCTTCCAGACGGCGAGCCTCACGCGCGCCGACGCACTGCTCGAGCAAGCCGGGATCGACCGCGCCCACGTCGCCTTCGCGTGGACGTTCACGACTCAAACGGTCACCCGCGAGACCGAGGCCGTCGCCGCCGGCATCCGCGGCGAAGGCTCACTCGGCTGGCTCGCCTCCCAATACCCGCCAGCGATTCTCACCGTCGACAGCATGGAAACACAGCTCGACAAGCTCTTCTGTGGGCGGCCGGGCTACGAGACCAACCCGTGCGTCGACAACGTCCACATCCTCCAGGCGGAGATGATCGACACCTTCCTGGAGCCGCTCCTCGGCACTCCCCAGGGCGGCGAGCTGGTGTCGAGCTTCGCCAAGCTCATCCTGGGGGTGGATCTGGGCGAGGACGTGCGGATGATGTTGCGCACCGACGCCATCGATTACTTCGTCTTCGGCCGCTTCCGCTCTCCCGACTTCCGTGGCACCTCGGACCAGCTCTTCCACGTGGACGCTGCCGCGGGCACCGCCGAAGTGCGCGAAGGCTCGGTGCCGTTCCTGATCGCGATTCCCAAGCCGAGCCCGGGCCACCACCAGCCCTTTCCGGTGATCGTGCACGCCCACGGGCTGCCGAGTTTCCGCTGGGAGGTCATCACGCTCGCCAACGAATGGGCCAAGCACGGCTACGCGAGCGTGTGCATGGATGCGGTGAACCATTCACCGATCGTCTCCATCCGCGACGTGGAGATCCTGCTGGGTTCCATCGTGGGCGGGGTGGAAGACGGCCTGTGCAGCGTGTTGCCGGAGCCGTTCTGCGCGGAGCTCGTGCCGAGCGTTCTCGACGGCCTCGGCGAGCCGATCGTGAAGCTCGTCGGCTGCGTGCTCTTCGGACGATGCGGTGACGAAGCGGGTGGCATCGACTTCCAGACCGCGTTGCACGAACTGCTCAGCACGGGGCTGCTTCGCGAGCTGCTCGTGGAAGGCCGCGCCGTGGACGTCGACGGCGACGGGAACACCGACCACGGCTACTTCTTCACCCTCGACCTCTTCGAGTCGCGCGATCGGGTACGCCAGACGCTCGTCGATCACCTCCAGCTCATGCGGCTCTTGCGCGGCCTCGATCAAGCGAAGGTGCCGCGGCCGCTCGCAGACCCGGGGCGAGCGTCGACGGACGAGCTCGCGCCCCATCTGCTCGCCGGCGATTTCGACGGCGACGGGGTCCTCGACCTGGGTGGCGCCACCAGCTACGCGCGAAACGACGACGGCTCGCTGGGCGCCCCCGCCGGTCCGCAGCGCTTCTTCCGCACCGGTTTCTCGCTGGGCGGCATTCTCACCTCGACGCTCATGGCGCTCGAGCCCGAGACCCAGACCGGCGCGGTGGTGGTCCCCGGTGGCGGCATGGCCTCCGACATCCTGCTGCGTCTCGATCTGCGCCCGGTCTCCGATCCGGTATTCCACGAGCTGCTCGGGCCGGTGGTGGTCGCCGAGCCCGATGGCAACGATCCCAGCCGCTTCGCGATCTCGTTCCTGATCCGCAAGAAGCTCGATCGCATCCGCTTCGGCGTGGATCCGTCGCTGATCGACAACACGTTCCGCGTCGCGGTGGGCGAGCTGACCGTGCCCGCGGGAGGCTCGCTACACCTCGCCAACGCGGCGAACGGCGAGACCGCGAGCGTCGAGATCCAACCGGGAGAGCCGGCCAGCACATCGATCGCCGCCGATCGGGGCGATGCGATCACGTTCGAAGCACGCGCTGCCGACGGCACGGTGGTCGCCACGCTCGGCGCGCCGGCACCCGCGACCGGGCTGGGGCTGACCCGGAACTCGCCCGATTTCCGGCGGCTGGTGACCCTCGGACAGGTCGCGCTCGAACCCGCCGATCCGATCAACTACGCGCCCCATTGGTTCCGCGAACCCCTCGCCGGCGCACCCACCAAGAACATCCTCATGCTCTCCGTGCCGGGCGACACGTTCGTGCCGATCAACACCCAAGTGGCGGTGGCACGCGCCGCCGGGCTCTTCGGGTCGCGCGACGATCGCTGCGACGGCGCGCCGCGCACGCTGGAAGCGTGCGGCGCCGACCTCACCGGCGACTGCGACTGCGTCAACCTCGCCCTCGCCGCGCGCCAAGTGATGCTGGGCTTCGACGAGCCACCCGATCAGCCGCGCTACGACATCGACGATCGCGAGAGCTGCCGGGGATTGGGACCGCTACCGGCACAGCAGACCGCCAGCGGTTACTCGGCGGTGCGCTATCCATTCGCCAGCCAACCGGTTCGCGAGGCCGACGGTTCGCTGGTCAACAAAGGCGAGCATTGGTTCATGGCCTTCTCGGACTGGAGCATCCCGGTGAACTGGGGCATCTACGCCCAGAACCAGATCGCCACGTTCTTCGACAACGACGGCCGCGAGCCCCCCGTGGACTGCGCCTGCCCGGCGACCAATCACTCCTGCGAGCTGACTCCCGACGCTCCGCCGGACGCGGCTCCGTGAGCCATCCGCCCGCGCGAGCGCTCTTCGTCGCGGCGTTCGCCGCAGCCCTCGCGTGGGCGGGGATCGCCCGTGCCACGCCACTCTCCATCGATCCGCACCACGAGCGCGTGCGAATCGCCGAGCACGTGGCGGTGCTGGAGGACGAATCGCGACGTTGGTCGATCGCCGACGTGACCTCGGCGCCACGCATCTCCGAGTTCCGGAACGTGCGCTCGCCCGATCTCAACTACGGCTTCACCTCATCGGCCTACTGGCTCCGCATCGAGCTGGCGCCGCAGCCGGGCACGCCGGCCGACTGGATTCTCGAGGTCGCCTACCGCGGATTGGACGAGCTCGACCTCTACGTCCCCGACGGCGCTGGCGGCTTCGTGCCGTCCTCGGCAGGCGATCGTAGGCCGTTCACGGTGCGCACGGTGGCCAACCGGTTTCCCGCATTCCGGGTCGCGCTCGACGCCCGCGCCCCGACCACGATTTACCTGCGAGCGGCGAGCGCCGGTCCGGTCGTCGTACCGCTCGAGCTCTGGTCGGTGGAGGCGTTTCGACGCCATCAGCAAGTCGACGACTACGCCCTCGGCATCCTCTACGGGGTGCTGATCGCGTTGGCGGTCCAGAGCCTGCTCTTCTTCGCGTCGCTGCGCGAGCCCGCCTACGGCTGGAGCTTCCTGGCGATCGCCGCGCTGGTCACGGGCGACCTCATCGAGGACGGCGTTGCCTTTCAGCTCTTCTGGCCCAATTGGCCGCGCTGGGAAAACCACTCGCTGCTCGTGTTCCTGGCCCTCGCTGCAGGCTGCTTCATCCAGTTCTCGCGGCACTACCTGGATACCCGCGAGCTCTTCCCCCGCCTCGATCGATTCCTCGGGCGTGTGGCCCTGGCTGCGGCCGTGTCCGTGCCGATCGCAATCATTCTTCCCTACTGGCTCGGCATCCGCGCCGCGACACTGCTCACGTTCGTCGCGATCCCGCTGCTCACGGGCTGCGCCGCAGGAGCGGTACGAAGGCATCATCGCCCAGCGCGCTTCTATCTCGCGGGGCTCGCTGCACCCTTCGCCGGCGGCATGCTCTTCGGCCTCGAGAACCTGGGCTGGATCGAGCCGAGCTGGCTCACGCGCTTCGGATTCGACACCGGGATGCTGCTCTTCGCGCTCTTACTCTCCGTCGGCCTCGCGGACCGCGTGAGCACCATCCGCCGCGACAAGGAACGCGCGGAGCTGGCGTCCGCGATCGACGAGCTCACGGGGATTCCCAATCGCCGCACGTTCGACACCGTACTCGCCCGCGAGTGGGCGCGCGCGGGACGCATCGACGCGCCGATCTCGCTCATCATGGCCGACCTCGACTGGTTCAAGCGATTCAACGACGCATTCGGCCACCTGGCCGGTGACGATGCGCTTCGGCGCGTGGCCGGTGCGCTCAGCCACGCGCTCAATCGGCCCGCGGACGTCGTGGCGCGATTCGGCGGCGAGGAGTTCGCAGTGGTGCTTCCCGACACCGATGCGTCGGGTGCGTTGCACGTCGCGGCGGCCCTTCATGCTGCGGTTCGCGAGCTCGAAATTCGGCTCGATCCATCGGACGACGATTGCAGCCTCTCGATCAGCCTCGGCGTCGCGACCGCTCGGCCACCGTTGGGCGGCGATCCTGCGCCACTGGTGGCGTCCGCGGACCGCGCGCTCTATCGCGCCAAGGAGCGCGGCCGCAATCGCATCGAGGTATCCGGCACGGCCGCCCATCGCTGGGGTCAGCGACAGGCCAAGAGCGCCTGAGCGCGCTCACCAGGCGACGTCGAGACGCAGGCGGACCCGATCGACGTCCGCCAGCTCGGCGCCGTTTCCGTCGCGAAACACGGCGCCGGTGAAGAGGTGGCCGTACTCGAGCGCGGCTTCGGCGCGTAGCGGATCGAGGCCGAGCGGCAATGCCTGATGGACCGCGACGTCGACCTCGACTCCCAGATCTTTCGCGCCGACGGGGCCGCCGTACGAGCCGAGCGTTCCCGCGCCGCCGCCGAAGAACGCGTCGTTGAAGGGATCGACCCAGGGCTCGAGGGCACGTGCCCACACCAGCCCGGCGATCAGTGCCGTGCCGGGGATCGGATCGATCTCCACGACTGGATTCACGTAGAGCGCATTGGTGACCGCGCCATCGCTCGCCAGATAGTTGGCGCCCAAGAACGGTACGGGGCCGCCTTCGCCGAGCTGGGTCACCACGTTGAACGCCTGCGCTGCGGTCATCGACGCGACGAGCTCGTCGAAGAGAATGAAACCCACCTGGTAATCGGGATGAAATCGGAAGTCGGTGACCCGATCGTCGAAGCGATTACCGTCACCCGAGGCCGCTCCCGCTTCGAGCCGCACCGCCATCGCAGACGACTCGGCGACGAGCCGCGCGATCCCACCCCATTGCTCGGCGTCGCTCACGGGAAAGGGATCGGTCGGGCTGGCCGCGAGCCGCGACACGGTGAAGTTCGTCTCGCCCGTGACGTACGCCGCTTCCCATTCGAGCCTGAGCTCGAAGCCGTCTTCGGTGTCCGCGTCGAGGACGAGCCGTCCGCTGGTGTCCAACACCCACGCGTCGAGGAACTCCCGCACCGGTCGCGCGGGGCCGCTCACCAGGCGATCGTCGTGCGTCTGCTCGCGGCGCACGGCGTAGAAGCCGATGCGGCTCGCGGCGCCGCGCGGGCCGCCTGCGGCTCGATGCGTGACCGGCTCGCGAAAGGACGTGGAGCCGCGCGCGTCCCAGAGCAGCGCCAGCAAGTACTGGGTGACGTCGTCACCCGACTCGACCACCGCGCCGCGGTCGACGCCGAAGTCGTAGCCGAGGCCGAGGGTGAGCGGATCGTGCTCGGCGTCGGGCTTCTCCCCCGTGGCGAGCGCCTCGAACACCGAGAGCGGCTTGGTGCCGAAGAGGACGCGGTCGGAGGCGTCGCCGAGCTGGGAGTCCCCGAAAGCTGCGTCGTCGCGGTCGCCATCGTTGGCGACCATGCCCAGTCCCCAATGGCTGGGCTGGCGGCCGACGCGCAGCGTCCCCGCCGGCGAACGCCATTCGGCCCAGGCACGGTTCACGCGAAAGCTGTCGAAGCTGTCCCCCAGCTCGTTGGGCGGCGGCGCGTCGGAGAAGGCGAGGAACTCGCGATCGCCCGTATCGCTGGCGAGCACGCCGTCGAGGACGTCGATCTGGGCGTGCACGGTGAGCTGACCGAAGAGCTCGAGACGTGGCTCGACGCGCAGCCGATGCTCGGCCGTGAAGCCGCCGTCGAGGCCTTCCGTGACCGGAATCGTGGCGTTCGGCGGCGTGGAGTAGGCCGGCACCGCCGAGGAATAGTCGACGCGCAGGCGATAGCCGCCGTCGATCGCGAACGCGCCGTCGCTCCACTCGACGAGGTTGGCCGCGCCAGCGACCACCGGACGCGCCGCGAGCACGAACACCACGACCAACGCACGTCGCGCACCGCGCGCGAGCATGCAAAGCCCGAACGACGGCGAAGCGAGGGCGCGTGGCATGGAGAGATACTCGACGATCGAGAGTGGAACGCGGGCGACCGGCGTTCGCGGCATGCGTTCCTCTCGGCTGGCGCGGTCGGATACCACGCCCTCACCGCCGACAACAAGTCGCGTCGCGAGCCGGTTGGGAGCCGGTCGATGCAACTTCGGGCCATTCGCGCGCGAAGATTCTTGACGTCGCGAGCGACCGATGGCATTTGCAGCGAGCGTTGCCGGTCGCGTGACGCGAGCACACGTGCGGAGGGTGCGTCGATGAAGATCGCGTTCACGTATCTCTCGGACCTCGGCGACGCCCAAGCGGCCCACGCCGGCGCGCGCGACATGGCCGCGGCGCTCACGCGGCTGGGTCACGAGGTGACGCTGGTCGACGTCGCCGAGCCGCTGGTCGCGACCGTCAGCCTGCTCACGCAGCTCGCACCCGACCTGGTCTTCAACACCGCTCGCGCCCGCGGAGGTCGCGGCCGCGAGGCCTTCTATCCGGCGCTCTTCGCCGACCTCGGCCTCAATCACACCGGCGCGACTGCAGCGGTCCACGCGCTCACGCTGAACCCCGCGCTCACCCGCCGTCACCTCGCGGCGCACGGCGTCCGCACCCTGCGCAGCCGGCGCATCGTGGATCGCGACGACCTCGCGCACACCGCGCCCGGCACCTTCCGCATGCCGGTGACGCTGCGCAGCGACACCGCCCCCGGCGAGGTGGAGCGCATCGAGACCTACGCGGAGCTGCGCGAGCGCGTCGCCGCGCACCTCAAGCACGGACAAGGTGTGTGGATCGAGGAAGTGGTTCCCGGCCGCCACATCGTGGTGCCGGTTCTCGAAGCGGTCGGAACGCCGGCAGGGATCCTCGACCCCATCGCCATCGTGCCCAACGTTTCCGACGCCGCGACCGCAGCACGTGCCCGCTCGGGAACGCGATCCCGCCGGGCGACGGCGAAGGCAACGGCGGCGCAGCTTCCCGCCTGGACCCTCGAAGCTCCCGCGCGCCTGTCGCCGTCGCTCGCGCGGGCGCTCGTCGGTACGACCCGCGCGGTGGTCGAATGCCTCGACATCCGCGATCTGGGGCGAGTCGATTTTCGCATCGCCGAGGACGAGACCCCGTTCGTGATCGAGGTCGATCCGCTGCCCGGCCTGGAGCCGAGTGCCACGCTGAGCGTGGCGGCCGCGCTCCGCGGTCTCGACCGTCCCGAGCGCGTCCTCGATTCCATCGTTCGCAGCGCCGCGCGCCGCTACGGCATCCCTACCGCTGCGCGCCGCGCGGCTCGGCCGCGCAAGCAACCGCTCAAGGTGGGCTTCACGTTCAACGTCAAGCGCGTCACACCCGTCGAAGGAGTGGACGAGAGCGAAGCCGAATACGACTCCCCCAAGACGATCGCCGCCATCCACGAGGCGCTCGCCTCGTTCGGCCACGAGGTGATCGACCTCGAGGCCACACCGCAGCTCCCCACCCGGGTGGTGGCCGCCGCACCCGACGTGGTCTTCAACATGGCCGAGGGTGTGCTGGGGAGGAATCGCGAGTCGCAAGTACCTGCGCTGCTCGAGCTGCTCGGCGTCCCCTACACCGGCTCCGATCCGGCGGCACTCGCCATGGCGCTCGACAAGGAGCTCGCCAAGCGCTTGGTGGCCGCGGCCGGCGTCGCCACGCCGGGGTGGTTCTTGTCGCACACGGGACGCGAGCGGTTCCCGCGCGAGCTCGCATTTCCCGCGATCGTGAAGCCCGTCACCGAGGGCAGCTCGAAAGGTGTGGTGCCGAAGAGCGTGGTCGAGAACGAACGCGAGGCCCGCGAGGTGGCGCGCGAGATGATCGAGCGCTACCAGCAGCCGGCGCTCGTCGAGGGCTACCTGCCGGGGCGCGAGTTCACCGTCGGCTTGCTGGGAGAACGCAACCCGCGGGTGCTGCCGCCGATGGAGATCGTGTTCCTCGACAAGCGCAAGAAGCGCCCGGTCTACGCGTTCGAGCACAAGCAGGATTGGAGCAAGGAGATCCGCTACGACACCCCCGCAAAGGTGGACGCGGCGCTGGGACGCGAGCTCGCGAAGGCGGCGCTGACCGCGTTTCACGCTCTCGGCTGCCGCGACGTGGCGCGGGTGGATCTGCGCTTGGACGCGGCGGGGCGCGTGAACTTCGTCGAGCTCAACCCGTTGCCCGGGCTTTCGCCCGGCTGGTCCGATCTCTGCCTCATCGCCGCGAGCGCGGGGATCGAGTACCGCGATCTCATCGGTCGCATTCTCGCGCCGGCGATTCGGCGCTTTCGCGCGGGGCGACGTGCGGGCTGAAGCTCATGCGGCGCGCGCATGCGGCGCGCACCGCACCGTTCGGCGCTGTCTCCTCGTCGTGCGTGACGAATTCGATCCATCCGAGCAACAAAACGCTTGTGTCGAATGGCGACGTTCCTTATCATGAAGTTAATCCATTCACGATAAGAACCACGCGACGATTTCACCACGCGAATGCCACGACGACGCACGCCGCTCACCGAGGAATCACACGCGCAGAGCCCGCACGCTTTGTGGGCGAAAGCAGCAACTCCTATCATGCGCGCACATCGGTCTCGCAGTAGCAGCGTCGTCAACCAGACCGCCGAGGAGGACACCGAAGCAATGCTCGAACCAGCCAGGGGGCTCAGAACCCGGCGGCCCCGACTCAAGATCGCGTCCCGCGACACGTCGCTTCGAGCAGCCAAGGTCGCTCCGGTGGCATCCGTGAGCCCCAGGGGAGAACGGTCGGCGGAGCTCGACGCCGACCCTCACTTGTGCCGGCACGGCCGCCCCTACACCGCAATCGATCTCTGGAAAGACGTTCCCGCCGAGAAGTGGGCGGACTGGCGCTGGCAGCTCCAGAACTGCGTGCAGTCGCTGGACGCGCTGGAACAGGTGATTCGCCTCACGCCAGCGGAACGCGAAGGGGTCATTGCCACCCAGCGTGAATTCCAGATGTCCATCACGCCTTATCTCTGCGCGCTGATGGATCCGTACGATCCCCACTGCCCGGTGCGGATGCAGTTCGTGCCGCGCGGCGCGGAGATGTCGGGCGTGGGCGCCGG
>CAYUSL010000239.1:0-9160 GCA_964447125.1 uncultured bacterium
GCTAGAGCTCGAGCCCGCGCGCCTCGCGAGCATGCGCGCCAGTGTCTTCGGCGGCGGCTCGCTGCAGATGGCGGCGTGCGGAGCCGTGCTCGCGGCGGCGGCTCGGGTGGCGGGGCTGCCGTGGTCGGGCGCCGTGGTTGCAGGGCTCGCGCTCGCGCTCTCGTCCACCGCGATCGCCGTGCAGACCATGCGCGAACGCGGACTCGACGGCTCGCCGATGGGCCGCTCCGCGTTCGGGGTGCTGCTCTTCCAGGACATCGCCGCGATCCCGCTGGTGGGCGTGGTGCCGATCCTCGGCGCCGACCCGCGCGCTGCGGCCGGTGGTGCGCCCGCGTGGCTCGGCTTCGCGAAGGTGGCGCTCGCAGTGGTGAGCGTGGTGGTGGTGGGACGATTTCTCACGCGACCGATCCTGCGTGCGATCGCGCGCACGGGGCTGCGCGAAGTATTCACGGCATTCGCGCTGCTCTTGGTGCTGGGGATCGCCGAGCTGATGGAGCTGGCCGGCGTGTCGATGGCGTTGGGCGCCTTCCTCGCGGGTGTGCTCCTCGCCGGCTCCGAGTACCGGCACGCCCTGGAAACCGACATCGAGCCGTTCAAGGGCCTCTTGATGGGGCTCTTCTTCATCGCGGTGGGGATGTCGATCGACTTCGGGTTGCTCGCCAGCAGGCCGGTTTGGATCGTGGCGCTCCTGACCGGCTTCGTGGCGCTCAAGATGGTCACGCTGGCGGTGATCGCCCGCGGGCTCGGCGCCGCGCCCGGCCAACGCGCGATGCTGGTGGCGCTGCTCGCGCAGGGAGGCGAGTTCGCGTTCGTGGTGTTCGGCCTGGCGCGCACCGCGCACGTGTTGCCTGGCGATTGGGACCGCGTGCTGACGCTGGTGGTGGCGCTCTCGATGGCGCTCACCCCGCTCTGGGTGATCGGCGCCGGCATCCTGGAGCGGCGCGCTGCGGCGCGGCAGGGTCGCGAGCCCGACGCCATCGACGCGGAGGACGCGCCGGTCATCGTCGCCGGCTTCGGCCGCTTCGGTCAGATCGTGGGGCGCTTGCTCTTCGCGAGTGGGCTCAAGGCGACGGTGCTCGACTTCGATGCCGACCAGATCGAGCTGCTTCGTCGCTTCGGCTTCCGGGTCTTCTACGGCGACGCCACCCGTCTCGATCTCTTGCGTGCCGCCGGTGCGGAACGGGCGCGCGTCATCGTGAACGCCATCGACGACGTGGAGTCGAACCTACGCTTGGTGGACATCGTGCGCGAGCATTTCCCGCAAGCGGAGATCGTGGCGCGGGCGCGCAACGTCAACCACCTTTACGAGCTGCAGCGGCGCGGCGTGAACCTCGTCGAACGCGAGCTCTTCGAATCGGCGCTGCTCTCGGGCCGGCGGGTCCTCGAAGTGCTGGGCGTGCGGCCGTTCGAAGCGCGCGAGCGCGCCGACAAGTTCCGCCGCCACAACGTGGCCATGCTCGATGCCTTCCGTCGCGAGGAAGACGAAGCCGCACGACGCGCCCGCGTGAAGGAAGCCCGCGACGAGCTCGAACGCCAATTCCAGATCGACGTCGAAGAGCTCGAGCGCCGCGAAGGCGCCGACTGGCACCGCGAGTGACCGCGCGTCACGCAGCGGGCGCGTCGAAGACCTTGAGGTAGATCTCGTCGACGGCGATCGAGACTCCGAGTGCTTTCAGCTCGAGCCGCTCGCCTCGCCCGTGCTCGGTCATGAGCCATCCACCGCCCGCTTGGCGGGCGAAGTGCTCGACGAGCGGGCCGTCCTGAGAGACGAGGACGTAGTGCTCGAGGGACGGGATTGCCTTGTAGTGCTGGAACTTCCGACCTCGATCGTAGCTTTCGGTGCTGGGCGAAAGCACCTCGACGATGACTCCTGGGTTCTCGAGGCTCTCCTCACGCTCGTCGGTGAAGCGCGCCGGCCCGCACACCACCGCCACGTCGGGATACGTGTAGAGGTCGAGGGCAGGAATGGCGATCCTGAGATCCGATCCGACCACCAGGCAGGGCCGGTCACGCAATGCCGCTCGCAGCTCGCTTGCAAGATTGACTGCAATCTGGGTGTGACGGCGTGTGCCACCCGTCATCGCGAAGATCTCGCCCCGGAAGTACTCGTGGCGATCCTCCGCGTGCCGCTCGAGCTCGAGGTATTCCTCGGCGGAGAGCATCCTCTTGGGCTCGGCAGTGGGCGGCATCGTACCTGCTTCGCGGTGCTCGACGAACGCGCCTTCGAGCCTACGGCAGCGGTGATGGAGCCGCAACCCGCGCTGTCGCACGCGTGAAATACCTTGGCGGGCGGCGTATCTACGTGAAGTTCAACGACCGCAAGGCTGAAACCGTCGACCACGTGTTGCCGCAGCACCCCACACGACACGCTCGGACGTCAGCGAGCGCCGCCGTCTCAGTCATTGCCGCAACGGGAACACGGATCGATGTCGGACATCGAACGACAATCCCGATTCCACGCCAACCGAGGTCCTGGAGACGGGGGTTCGAACGATGACGCCCCTTCTGACGTTCGACGGTGCCGTCGAGCGTGATCCTGCGATCGACGCTTGGCTCGACGCAGAGCCGGACGCGCTCGGGACGATCGCTCGGACGTGGTTCACACGGATGCGCGAGTGCGGCGCCGACGTGCGCGAGCTCATGCACGACGGTTTCGCCACCGCGTGCGTGGAGGATGCACCGTTCACGTACGTGGGAGCATTCCGGGCGCATGTGAACGTGGGGTTCTTCCACGGTGCGTCGCTGTTGGACCCTGCTGGGCTGCTTCAGGGCACGGGCAAGTGCATGCGCCACGTGAAGCTGCGGCCTGGCGTCTCGGTGGACGCGGGAGCGCTCGAAGCGCTGATCGATGCCGCGTATCGCGACATCGCGGAGCGGGTGAAGCTCAGGCGTGAGGAGCGCGGCCGAGGGTAGCGGCGGCCCCGCCGTTCACGACTCGGCCGGCGGGAAGATCTTCTGGCCGTCGTCGTCGTAGAGCGCGATCGCTCGCACCGGGCAGGCCTTGGCGGCCCTGCGCAGCGCTTCGTCGGGATCGCCTGTTGGGTCCACGACACTCGAGAGCCCTTCGGAATCGAGCTCCAACGTGTGGGGCGCTTCGTGGGTGCAGTACGACATGCTCTGGCAGACGTCCCGATCGATCTGGATGCGCATCGCCCACAGGCTCCTGGTCGCGCGTGCGACCTCGGCGGCGAATTCTAGATCAGCCTTCACGCTTTGGATCGACCCGATCGCCGAGACGTAGGGCCGGCCCCACGGCCGACGGCCGCCAACCATCGGTGGGAGTCCTGCACGGGCAGTCGCGAGGTAGATCGCCGGCGAAGGCGTGTCAGCGATCGCGCGTGACCGGTTCGAGCTTGCGGAGGTGGAGGCTGGTGGCCACACCGCAGACGAGGATGGGCAGGAGCATGAGCGGAATCGAGAGATCGTGATAAGCGCGGGGTGAGAGCCCGCCCCAGCGATGGACCGCGAGCGCGATCGCGGTGACGACGACGCTCGAGACGATCATCAGGCGGCCGAAATAGGCGTTCGTCTCGTACCAGGTGCGGTCGTCGCGGAGGGTGGCGCAGGTGCGAAAGCCGTAGACGCGATTTCGCCGGACCTTGCGTAGCACCAGTGGAATCGCGAGCACCAGGAAGAGCGCTTGCAGGCCGAGGATGGTGATGAGGCCCTTCTCGTAGACGCTCATGGTGCGACCTCCACGACGGCCGATGGGCGCGGGGCGTTGCGCGGCGCGGGTGCGCAGCCTGCGAGCAGCCGGTCAGCCGAATGCGCGCTGCATTTCGTCGAGGATGGCGCGTGTGGCATCGCGTGGCGATGGCGCCTTGCAGATCGGCCGTCCCACCACGAGGTAATCGGCGCCGGCGGCGATCGCCTCGGCAGGTGTGACGGTGCGGCGCTGATCGTCGGCGGCGGAGCCATTGGGACGGATGCCGGGCATGACGATCGTGAACTCGCGGCCGAGTGCCTGGCGCAGCATTGCCGCCTCGCGGCCCGAGGCGATGACACCGGTGGAGCCGGCGGCGAGCGCACCGCGGGCGCGGTGAAGCACGTAGTCCTCGACCGAAAGCCCGATGCCCATGTCGCGCAGGTCTTGCTCGGTGAGGCTGGTGAGCAGCGTGACCGTGAGGATCGTGAGCGGGTTGGTGCCGCGCGCCTGTGCGGCGGCGCGCACCGCGGCGAAGTCGCCGTTGAGGGTGAGCATGGCGACGCGCTCGCGCACCGCGACCTCCACCAGGCGGCGCACGGTTTCGGCGATGTCCCCGAACTTGAGGTCGAGAAAGACCGCGAGCCCGCGCGCTACCAGCTCGCGCACGAGCGGCGTCCCGCCCGAGAGGTAAAGCGGCCAGCCGACTTTGACCACGCGCAGATCGGGGCCGACGGCGTCGATGAGCCGGAACGCGTCGGCTGGCTCCATGAGCCGGTCGGGAGCGTTCGGATCGTTCGGGAAATCGAGAGCGAGAATGAGTCGGTCGCGAGCGTCGGTGGCCATGCGCTTCGTGTAGCTCCTCCACGGGGCGGGGGGGAGAGGGCGTCCTGAACGATTGCTGCGTGAGGGGCTTCCGCGAGACCTCGATCGAGGCCTCGCGCGCGCCGCGACAGCGCATCGGATCTCGGTCGGGCAGAAGCCCTGCCTTCCACGCCGGGACTGCCCGGATGCTGAACGGGTCGGGAATAGACGGTAGAGTCAACCGGCTCGCCCGCGCGGTGCGCACCCGCAGTCATGCCGGATTCCGCGTCCTCCCTCCCGCCTCCGCTGCTCGTCGTGGACGACGAGGTGCAGGTGGTACGCAGCCTCGAGATCTCGTTCATGGACGCTCTCGAGGTGCTCACCGCGACCAGCGGCGAGCAAGCGCTCGACGTGCTCGCGAAGCGCCCCGAGGTGGGCGTGATCCTGACCGATCAGCGCATGCCGGGCATGACCGGTGTCGAGCTCCTCGCCCGCAGCCGCGAAACACACCCCGAAGCCGTGCGCATCTTGCTCACGGGCTTCACCGACGTGGAAGCGCTGGTCGACGCCATCAACGAGGCGCAGGTCTACCGCTACGTACCCAAGCCCTGGGAGCCGCGCGATCTGGAGATGACGGTGCACCGGGCGATGGAGCTGCATCGGCTCACCCTCGACAACCGCCGGCTCACCGCCGAGCTCACCCTCGCGAATGCGCGGCTCACGCGCGAGAACGTGGACCTCCGGCGGGCGGTGGTGGGCAAGCACCGCTTCGACGGGATCCTGGGCACCAGCGAGCCGATGACGCGGCTCTTCGATCTGCTGGAGAAGATCGCGCGCTCGGACGCCACCGTGCTCATCCAGGGTGAAACCGGCACAGGCAAGGAGCGGATCGCTCGCGCGATCCATTTCCATGGCCGCCGCAAAGACGGGCCGTTCGTGGTGCAGAACTGCGCCGCGCTCACCGAGACGCTTCTCGAGAGCGAGCTCTTCGGCCACAAGCGCGGTTCGTTCACCGGCGCCGTCGAGGACAAGAAGGGCCTCTTCGAGCTGGCCGATGGCGGCACGGTCTTCCTCGACGAGATCGGCGAGACCAGCGCCGCGCTGCAGGCGCGGCTCCTGCGTGTGCTCCAGGAGGGCGAGGTCAAACCGGTGGGTGCGTCGGCGGTGAAGCGAGTGGACGTGCGCGTCGTGTCGGCGACCAATCGCGATCTGGCTGCCGAGGTGGGCGCGGGCCGCTTCCGCGAGGACCTCTTCTATCGGCTCAACCTCTTCACGCTGACGGTACCGCCGCTACGCGATCGGATCGGCGACATCCCGCTCTTGGTGCACCATTTCCTGGCGCGTTCGGCGCAGAAGCTCGGCGTGGCCGCGCCTGCGCTCACCCGCGAGGCGCTCGAGGTGTTGGTGGCGCATTCGTGGCCTGGGAACGTGCGCGAGCTGGAGAACGAGATCGAACGGGCGGTCACGCTCGCGAGCGAGGGCGAAGCGCTCACGCTCGACCTCTTCTCGGATCGCGTGCGCGGCGCCGCGGGCGCGCGCGCGCCGCGGGCTCTTGGGTACGCGAACGGGAACGCGCCCGCCGCCACCAGCGTGGACGTGACCACGTCGTCGGCGCCGCTCGAGGAGCAGGTGGACGATCTCAAGCGTGCGCTCATTCGTCGCGCCCTCGCCGTGCACGGGTCGAAAGCCGCCGCCGCGGTGGCGCTCGGTATCACGCGACAGAGCCTGCAGAAGATGATGCGGCGGCTCGAGCTCGAACGATGACTCCTGCTGACGCGCTCCACGAAGAGCGGCGCATGGCGGCGAAGCTCGCGGCGTTCGTCGCCGAGCTTCTGTGCGTGGCCACGGTGGTGATGGCGTGCAGGCATGCGTGGGGATGGCTCGATCGGCCGTTTCCCGGATTTCTGCTCCACGAGCACACGGTGGTCGGCATGCTCACGCGGCCGGCGTGGCACGAAGGCGGGGCCACGGTGCGCGCGGGAGATCGCATCGTCAGCGTGGACGGTGTCGCGGTGAAGGCGACGGCGGAGATCTTCGATCGTGTCGCCGCGCTCGCGCCTGGCACCCTCGTTCGCTATGCCGTCGAGCGCCCCGGCGGCGAGCGCTTCGAGATCCGCGCGCCGGTGCGCGTGTTCTCGGGCACCGACCTGCTGCTCACCTTCGGCATCCACCTGGTCGAAGGCATCGTGATCCTCACGATCGGCTTCGCAGTCTTCTTCTTGCGGCCGGGAAACGCGGGCACGCTCGCTTTCCTGCTCTTCTGTGCGCTCACGGGTTGGTCGAACGTCACGGTGTTCGAGATCGAGACCGGCGAGACCGCGATCGAGCCGCTCTTCTTCCTGATCAACGTGCTCTTGCCTGCGACGCTGATCCACCTCGGCGTGACGTTTCCACGCGAGCGATTGGAGCCGGGTCGCGCGCACCGCACGGTGGTGAGCGCCTATGCGTTCCTCGGCGCGATGGCGCTCGTCGCGTACTTGCCGGCGCACCTCTCCCACCGTGCCTGGCTCGTCGCCGAGCGCTTGCAGCACGTCGCTGTCGCGGGTGCTGGGGTCTTCTTTCTGACCTCGCTCTACCGCGCGGTGTCGTGCGCCGAGCGCGACGCCATCGACAGGCGCCGCGCGATGGTGGTGGGGATCGGAGCCTTGGTCGGCCTCGTGCCCTCGGGGTTCGGGCTGCTCGCCGTGAGCGTGTGGCCGGAGCTGCTGCAGCCCTGGCTGCCGGCGCACTGGCTCTTGCTCACGGCCAACGCGTTCCCGCTCTCGGTGGCGTGGGCGATCGTGCGCTTCAACTTGTTCGGCGTGAGCTTCGTGCTCAGGCGCTCGGTGGCGTACGTGCTGCTCACGAGCGGCATGATCGCCTCGTACGTGGGCGTGGTGCTGGCGGTGCACACGGTCTTCCACCCGCGCCTCGAGGTCACGCCGTACCTCAACACGTTCCTGGTGATCGTCTACGCGTTCTTGTTTCCGCCGGCGCGACGACTGGTGGTGGGATTCGTCGATCGCACGCTCTTCAAGACCCCGTACGAGTACCGCGAGGTGGTGCAGCAGTTGAGCCACACGCTGGTCTCCGAGCTCGATCTCGATCGGATCCTGGCAGAGGTGGACGCGACGCTTCGCGACACCCTCAGGCTCGAGCACGCGATGGTGCTCATCCGCCCGGAGCGCGGCGGCGCGTTCGTCCACTACCCGTCGACGCGGGCGCGAAACGCGCCGCACGCACCCGAGCCGGACTTCACGCTCTCACCGATGAGCCCGCTGGTGCGGATCCTCGAGCAGCGCACCACCGAGCTCTCGAAGTGGGAGGTTCGCGAGAACCCACTCTTGCGCTGGGATCGCGCGCAAGCGCTCGCCGACATCGAACGCATGGGTGCGAACCTGCTGGTGCCGGCGGTGTTCAAGGGCGACGTGGTGGCCATTTTGTCGCTGGGTGCCAAGACCTCGGGCGCGCTCTTCAACTCGGAAGATCTGGCACTCGTGCGGACGCTGGCGGATCAGGCCGCGATCGCGATCCACAACGCGCGCTCGTACCGGGACCTCGCCACGGTGATGGCGGGGCTCGAAGGCGAGGTGGGGCGGCGCACACAGGAGCTCACCGCCGCCAACGACGAGCTACGCCGCACCCTTCACGAGCTGCGCGAAACCCAGGGGCAGCTCGTGCAATCGAAGAAGCTGGCGTCGCTGGGCGAGCTGGTGGCGGGGGTGGCGCACGAGCTCAACAACCCCATCGGATTCTTGTACGCGAACCTCGATCACATCGATCGCTACTTGGCGCGCCTGCGCGCCGGCGAGGGCGATCCGGCGCAGGTCCATGCGCTGCTCGGCGAGATGATCGAGTCGTGTCGCGAGGGGGCGAGGCGCACCAAGGCGATCGTGCAAGACTTGCGGACCTTCTCGCGGCTCGACGAGCACGAGCGCAAGCCCACCGATCTCAACGCTGCGATCGAGACCACGCTCCGGCTCCTGGCACATCGCGTGGGACGCGGCATCGAGATCGTGAAGGATCTGGGCGAGCTGCCGTTCGTGCCGTGCTACCCGGGCCCGATCAATCAGGTGCTCATGAATCTGCTCGCCAACGCTTGCGACGCCGTGGGCGAGCGCGGACGGATCGCGATCACCACGCGTCGGATCGGCGAGAACGGAGAGGCGCGGGTTCGAATCACGATCGA
Source organism: uncultured bacterium (assembly GCA_964447125.1). Lineage (GTDB taxonomy): Bacteria > JADJOY01 > JADJOY01 > JADJOY01 > JADJOY01 > JADJOY01. The sequence continues at coordinate 8,616 of CAYUSL010000239.1, forward strand.
GGACAGCGGCATCGGCATCCCGCCCGAGAACCTGGAGCGCATCTTCGATCCCTTCTTCACCACCAAGGACGTGGGAAAGGGCACTGGGCTCGGGCTCTCCATCACCCACAGCATCGTCGAGCGCCACGGCGGCACGATTCGGGTCGAGAGCACCCCCGGAGAAGGCACGCGGTTCACGGTCGAGCTGCCGAGCGAGGCCTCGGCGGTCGCCAGCGCCGAACCGCGGCCCGTCGCGACCTCCGACGCGCTCGAGCCCAGCGCGGTCGTCGCGGCGAGAGCGTGAGTGGCTCGATGATTCAGCCGTCGACTCGAAAGGTGGCGCAAGAGCCGTCGACTCTCGATGGAGCTGCGACGAGGTGCGCGTCGAGGGACCGACGCGCCTCCAGACCCAAGTCAGCACGAGTCGAGTGGAGGGCGGCCGGTCCCTCGGCCGCCCAGAGCGCCCCCATGACGCCCACTCGGCTCGTTCTCTTCGATCTGTCGTCCCGGGGGTCTGTTCCAGCCCCCCGCCCAGCGCGGCCAAGCCGCGCCGGGTCCCACCCCCG
>CAYUSL010000240.1:0-9144 GCA_964447125.1 uncultured bacterium
CCCGGCTACGCGTGGCGCGCGATTCGCGCCGGTGACGCGGTGTGGGTGGCGGCGCTCCATCATGGCCTCGGCTTCGTGCGCTTCGACGCGCAAGGCGAGCCGAGCTGGCGCGATCTGGGTCAGATCCCCGACACCGTCGACGAGCCGCTCGCGTTCGCGGCCCAAGGCCACACGCTCTACGTGGCTGACCTCGGCGCCGTCACCGCGCTCGACGTGTCGAATCCCGACGAGCCCGAGCGTCTCGGTCGACGCATGCGTCTCGGCATCACGTATCCCGTCGGCCTCGCCGTCGATGGCGACAGGCTCTACGTCGCCGCTCACGAGCGCGGGCTCTGGGTGATCGAGCTCGTCGATCGCCAGCCGAAACGCGTGCTCACCCGCTGTGCCACGGCGGCACCGCTCATGGCCGTTGCGGCGCGCGATGGTCAGGTGTGGATCGCGCCGGGAAGCGAACCGCTGCGACGTGTGGACGCTCGACCGGGAGCGCCGGGGTGCTCGTGACTGCGTTCAGGCGCTTCGCGCTCTTGGTCTTCTGGGTGCTGCCCCAAGAGATCATCCGCTTCCCGATCGAGATCTACGGGCCGCGTCGCGCGTTGCTCGCGCTGGCGGTGTTCGCCGGACTCGCGCTGCTGTCGGTGCGCCTCGATCGAGTCACGAAGATCCATGGAATCGTCGCGCGCATTCGTGGTCGTTGGTGGCTCCGGGTGCTCGGCACGCTCGCGAAGCTCGCGCTGATCCTGCCCACGCTCTTCTATTGGATCTGGTTCTACGCCTACACCCGCGTGGGTGTGGCGGTCGCGGCCGTGTGCATGGTGGCTGTGATGGTCCTTCGGCTCGTGCGCGCGCGGCGCTTCGCTTTGCTGCCGTCGTTGATGGGATTCGCGTGGATCGCGTTCGCGGTGGTGATGGGTATCCGCGTGCCGCCGCTCGCGTCGCACTGCCCGGGAGAGGGAACGAACCCGCGCACCCACGTGGTTCTGTCGCGAAGCCAGATCGACGCGCTGCCGGGCTTGCGCTGGAGCAATCCGTACGACGTGGCGCGCGACCCCGTCGATGGGCGCATTTTCGTCTCGCACCAAAGTGCGTTCTGGACCACGGAGCTGGGCGGTCAGCTCACGGTGATCGCTCGCGACGGAAGCGCGACGAACGTGGCCTTGCCGGCCGACGAGACCTGCACGCTCTACCCGGATCGGCTGGCGCTCGACTCCGCAGGCCGCCGTCTCTTCGCCCTCACCTCGGGCAATGGCGTCTATTGCCTCGCGGAGCTCGACATCTCCTCGGGCCTCGCCTTTCGGAGGCTGGTGCGACTCGGAGGCGAAGCGCACGGCATCGTGCACCGCGAGGGAAGGCTCTTCGTGCTCTTCTGGCCGGCGGAGGGAGACGCGCTCTATCACGACGTCGTGATCGAGGTGCTCGATGCCGGCGACTTCCACTCGATCGCTCGATTCAGCGCCGAGAGCGAGCAAGACGGTCGGAAGATCGCCGTGGGGCGGCGGGTCGGCATCCCCAGCTTCACCGAGGGCGGGCGCATGCTGTGGGTGCCCGCGCTCGAGGGCACGCTCCTCTCCCTCGACCTCGACTCGCTCGCCTTCCGCGAGCGGAAGCTGCCGTTCTGGCTCGCGGCATCCGCCGTCGTCGATCCCGAGCGCGAGCTCGCGTACTTGCTCTCGCCCGTGCGCTGGCAATTGGAGCGCGTGGACCTGAGGAACGGCGCGCACACGCCGGCGATGAAGTTCCACGCGATGCCGCAGCTCGTGCTCGTGAACCCCGTGGATCAGCGCTGGTACACGCTCTCGTTCACCACCGGCGCCTTGATCGCCTGGTTCGGCGCTGGCGATTGGCGATCGCCGCCCGCGGCGCACGTGGGCCGTCTGGCGAGGAACGCCATCGTGGACCCCGACTCCGGACACCTGTGGGTCGCATCCGGATGCGGCGTCTACGAGATCGAGCCCTCGCTGGGGGCGGCGCCATGAAGGGCTATCCGGGGCGATTTCTCGGCCTCGTCGTGCTCGATGCCATCGCCTTCACGATCTTGGGCTACGTGGGAGTTCAGACGCTCTTGGTCGGCCTCGACGGTGGATTCGCGGAGCGCGAGCTCCTGGCGCGCATGATCGCGATCGCGTCGCTGCTGCTGCTGCTCGAGCTGGTGTGGATGTTCGGTCATCGCGCACAGCGTTGGCCGCGCCGCATTCTGAGCAGCGTGCTCACGCTGGGTGCTGCGACGATGGCGTGGTGGGTGATCCCGGGCCTCGCCTTCGAGATGGAGCCCACCAAGGAACGCTCGTTCCGCTGGCTACCCCTCGACTGGACGCGGTTGCCCAAGCTGCTCGTGTTCCTGGTGCGCATCGATCCGGTCTTCGTCGGTGTGGTGGTGGCGATCGTGCTCGCGCTCGTGGCGTTGGTGGTGTGGCCTCGCACCCGGCGCAAGACGCCCTTCGCGATCCTCGCCGTCTCGGTGGGCTACTTCGTCGCGCTCAGCGTCAGCCTGGCGCACGTCCCCAATCTCGGACCGGTTCCGCTCATGGCTGCCTGGCTGGTGCTACTGCCGCTGGTGGATGCGCCGCGCGGCTTCGCCCGTTCACTCGCGGGGTTCGCGCCACTCTTGCTCATCACGCTCTTCTTTCTCGGCGTCTATCCCGGCCACCGCGGCGCGCCCGAGGCCCTCGCCAAGCTCGACTACGTCCAGCGGCTCTATCCGCCGAGTGGAGAGCACGCAGCGTACGAGCGTCTCTTCCCGCGTCAGCTCGTCCACGATCCGACTGGCCAGGCGCTCTTTCTCTCGTACGGTCCCACCTCCGGTTGGGCGTCGGGAGTGATGCGTTTGCCGCTGGCCGCCGGCGCCGGCTCCGCCGAGCTGCTCACCATCGAAGGCGGGATGCGATCGACAGACCTCGATCCGGTGACCGGCCTGCTGGTGGGTGTGGACGCGCCGCGCGCCGAGGTGAATTTCTTCGCGTCGGCTCCGTTTCGACTCCAGTCGAGTGCCGATCTCTTCGGCAAGGGGCCGGTGGGCGACGCGATCTCGTTCTGGATCGACGCCACCCACGACCGCTTCTACGTCCTCGCCTACGAGCGAGCAGTCATCACCGAATGGCAGCGCGCCACCTGGACCCTGGGCCGCTCACTCGATCTGAATCAGGCCGGCGTGACGCGCCTGCACGGCGGTGGGCTGAAGCTGCTTCACGACTCGCGGCGAGACCGGCTGGTGGCGCTACTCGGTCCCATCGATGCGCGCGACCACTACGCGCTCGTCGACATCGATCGCGAGCAACTCGCCGCCGTGCGCAGCGTGATTCTCCCCATGGGATCGACCGACATGACCCTCGACACCGAGCTCGGCATCGTGCTCGTTCCCGAGGGCTACGGCGACGTGATCCACGAGATCGACACCAGCACCTGGGAAGTGCGCCGCACCCTCGAAGGCCCGCGCGCCGGCTGCCGCAACATCGCCTTCGACCGCGTGCGACGGATCGTCTACGGCCTGGGCTGGGGAACGGGTGTGCTGGAGGCGACCGACTACGGCAGCGGCGCGGTGGTGGCGCGGCTCGCCGTGGGAAAGAAGCCCGGCTCACTCGCGCTCTCGCCGGATGGCGCCAAAATCTGGGTGGGCTCGGCGCTCGGCATCCTGGAGATCGACGCCGATCGGTGGCTCAGCCTTTCGCGGCGCGACGGGGCAGTGCCTCGAGCGCCGCCAACGCCATCGTGAGCGCGCACCAACCGCTGGCCGTGGCCGCGAAGCCGGCTCGTAACAGGAGTTGCTGATACGCGACGAGCCCGAGTGCCGCAGCCATGAGGTAGAGCGCGATGCCTCGGGCCCGATCGACAGCGCTGTCGAGGCTGCTTGCGGCGAGCTGGCCAGTGGAGGCGCCGAGCAGCGCCGCAGTCACCACGATCGCGACACGGGTCGGCTCGGCGCTGGCCCGCAGCATCAGGACCGCTGCCGTCGCGGCGAGCGCACCGGCGAGTGGCACGATCGTTGCCCAGCGCCCGCGCGCGCTCGTCGCCGCGATTCCGGCGGCGGCGAGCCACACTCCCGCCAGCAGCAGCGCCCCCAGCGCCGCCCCGGAGGGCAATGCGAGCCGTGCATGCCGCGACACGAGCCACGAGAGGCCAACGCTCGCGAGCGCTCCGGCGAGCGTGATCGCGCCGGATGAACCGAGGCCGAGCAAACCCTTCAGGCGCGAGCGTCGAACCAGTGTGATCGCTGCGATTACCACGGCGATCGCGAGCGGATAGCCGAGAAAGAGGCCGTCGCTGTAAACGGCGCGCTGCACCAGTGGCGAGTCGTCGGTGAACCGATACGCGCTCAGATCCGCCGGAAGCGGCACTTCCTTGAACGGCGGCACCCCGTCGAGGGCGGCGCGCAGGGCATCGATGCGCGCGTGGTCGCGCGACGCGGCGATCAAGAAGAGCGGCAGCCCCGAGAACGGATATTCGGAGAACGTGATCCAGAACGCGGCCCGGGCGACGTCGTCGGGCAGGTTCGCGACCAGTGGGTAGACCTCGTTCTCGCGGGTGCTGCCCCAATTGACGACCAGCACGCCGTCCTTCTCGAGGCGCTCGTCGAAGAGCGTGCGGAACGACTCGCGGGTGAAGAGCCAGCCCTCGTGGGGGAAGTTCGTGAGCGGGATCGTGTAGAGCGCGATCCCCAGACCGTCGAGGGCGACGATGTCGTAGCGCTGGTCGTCGTGCTCGAGGAAGCTCCGCCAATCGCCGGAAACGATGCGGTGCTGAGGTCGATGGGCGAGATCGCCGTTGTAGCGCGCCAGGGCGCCGTTCAGCCGATCGGCAACCACCGGATCGACCTCCACCAGCGTCACGCGTTCGAGCGGCTGGTCGTGTGCCGCGAGCGTGAGCGCCGTGGTGCCGTCGACGCGGCCGATGCCGAGCATCGAGCGTTTGCCCTGACCGAGGGTGCCGTGGAAATAGCGGAATTCCCGCTGCAAGAGCGATGGATCGTCGCAGACCTGCCACAGCATCAGGTAGCTGTAGATGCCGCCCAGGCAGCGGTCGTTCTGCAGCGCGATGAAGTTCAAGAAGTAATAGGGCGTCCAGCGTTGCTCGAGAAGCGTGTAGTCCTGAGGCAGCGCGCGCCAGGTGAGGAACGAGTAGGGCGCGCGGGCGCTGAGCAAGAGCAAGGCGGCGCCAGCCACGGGCACCACGAGCGCGACGACGACGCGTAGACCGAGCAGCGTCGCCAGCGCCACGGCGGTCACCAGCACCGGCTGCGCACCGATCGCGAAGATCGAGTAAGCCGCGACGGCGATCCCAGCACCCGCGCCGAGCAAGCCGACGCCGAGCGCCAGAGGACGCGCCACCTCGCGCCGCCAGCGATGGCCGAGCCACGCGAAGAGCCCGACCTCGGCAATCCACGACACCACGAACGCCACCAGCCGCCACCACGCGTAGGCCGGTTTGGGATACGGGTAGTACGCCTCGCTCACAAAGTAATGGAGCGAGATGCCGCGGTTCATCGCCATCGCGCCCAGGAACACCACCGCCACGCCGAGCGCCCGCCGTCGTTCGTGCGTGGGTGCGAACCAGCGCTCGCCCCGCACCAAGCCGAGCGCCAGCCCGAAGACCGGCAGCACGATCATCTCGACAGTGAGCATGTCGAGCGGGAACTGCGAGCTCTGGATGCGATGCGCGGCGTAGGCGATCGCCGCTGTGAGGGCACCCAGCGCCGCGGCGCGCGCCGCCGCCGCCACGTCGAGCGTGGTGGGAGAAGACGCATCCACGTGAGGTTCTCCGCGAGCGTAGGCGACGAGGGGCGCTCAGCCCTGAAGTGAGCGTGAAGCGCTCACTTCAGGCCTGGCCGACGTTGTCGCGGGGGGCTTTTCAAGCCCCCCGCCCGGCAAAAGGCGCGTTTTTTGCGGGGCCCCACCCCTGAGTCGGCTCGCGTTGCTCGCCGACGCGCCTCTGGCGCGTGCCGTTCTGGCCATCTGCAATGTCGCGGGTTTGCTTGATGCGGCGAATTCAGGCCTAGCCTCGCCGAATCGGGGGACGACGCGCAAGGACCGCCCGCGCGGATCCACACCCCGCTCGTGCCGGGGGCTGTGTCGACCGCACGTCTCCGGTGGGAGCGAGTGTCCAGCGACAGGTCTGCGCTCCGATCAGGTCGACAGGTACGGCGGTGTCGCGCATGCTCGGCCACCGTTCGACCGGCCACGCCTCGACGTCGCGTTCGATGCCTCGAGCCCGCGTGTCTTCGCGAGAACGGTGACGCGGGCAGGGGGGCCGAGTGTGAGCGCCGCGCGAGTGTGGAAGCGGATCGGTCCCTACCTTCTACTGACGGCTCTGGCCGGGGCCGTGTTCAACCTCGCGCTCGCGTATCCGCCCAGCACACCGGACGACGTCGTCTTGCTGTCGCGCGCGGCTCAGGTCGGCGACCCGTGGACCTTCGGCGCGTACGCGTGGCCGTTCGGTCTGCACCTCTTCCGCCCGCTGCCGATGCTCGTCGTTCTCGTCATGTATCGGCTGTTCGGGGTGGCGGCGCTCCCGAACCAACTGCTCAGCCTCGGGCTTCACCTCGTGAACGCCTGCCTGTTGTTTCGCCTGCTTTCGCGGTGGCAACCCAGTCGCCTGCTGTGCTTCTTGCTGGCTGGTGTGTTCCTGGTTTCGCGCTTCACGGCTTCACCTGCGACCTGGGTCACGGATCGTCCGAGTCTCTTCGTGGGGCTGACGCTCATCTTGCTTCTCGGGCACCTCCGCGGCGCCGACGAGCGCCGGACCGAGGTGCGTGTGGGTGTCGTGTGCGTGCTGATCGTCGTCGCGTTGCTCAGCAAGGAAACCGGCCTGGTCGTGGCTGGGCTCGGGATGCTGGCGCTCGCGCGCTCGCGGAATTCTCATCGCGAGCGAGTGCGCGCCGTGGCGATCCCGCTCTTGGTCGTCGCGGCCTACCTCTGCGTCCGCATCGGGCCGTTCGGTCGGACGTCCGCGGCGCATCTCACGGGCAACGAGGCGCGGGTGTTGTTGGGGATCGTCGCGCCCGAGGGCTCCGCGACGCCCTCGCTCGCGCGGCAGCTCGTGGTTCCGCTGGAAAAGATCGCCAAGAGCGTGGTCTCGTTCGCCGTGCCGGTGTTCGGGGACTCGGAGCGATTCGAGCCCAATGCCTCGCCGCTCTCGGTGCCGATCTGGGTGGCGACAGCCGTTTCGTTCGTCGTGGCCGCCTGGAGCGCGGATCGCGTGGTGCAGCGGCGAGCCTGGTGGATCGTGCTGCTGAACGCCGTGATCCACGCGCATCTCTTCAGCTATCGCTTTCAGTATCTGACGCAGCTCGCGTTCGCTCTCCACGTCGGCGCGTTTCGATGGGAGCCGTCACGGCGAGCGAGCGGGCGAGCGCTCGCGAGGGCGCTGGGCGTGCTCCTGGCCGTATCGTGCGTCGATGTCGGATCGTCCTTGCACTACGGCATGGCGCACCGTCTCGGCCAACTGGAGCTCTTCGCCGAAGGGATCGAGAACTACGATTATCCGACGGGGATCGATCCGGACGTCGTCGCGCGGATCGTTTCCCGCTACCGAAGTCGTTAGAGCGAGCTCGTGCCGCCACATTCCGAACCCGCTCCACCCACCTCGCCGCCGCTTCCACGGCGCGCCGCGCGGCTTCGCGCCGTGGGCGGAGCGCTGGTCGCGCTCGTGGATGCCCGTCCGCGCGCGGCATTCGGCTGTTCGGTCGCGATGGCGACGGCGCTCGCGGCGCTGATCTCGCTGACTTCGGGAGTGGGGCTCCATTGGCTCGCGGTGCTGCTGGCGCACGGTGCCTGCTCGGGCGCGCTGCTCTACGGGTTGCTGCTGCCGGGCCGACTCGTCGCGCAGGCACTCACGGCGCTCGACCGCCGCCTCGATGCGATCGAGCGCCGCAGCCTGCGCGTGGCGGGTGGCGTGGCGGCGGCGACCCTCGCGTGGATGCTGCTCGCGGCCCAGGTCCTGGGCTCGCGCTGGGAGCTTCACGCCTTCCACGGCGGGCTCGCCAGCTCGATGGCCATTCCCCACGTGCTCGTGCTCGCGTGGTTGGCACTGGCGCCGGCGTTGCTGATCGCGATCCACGCGGCGCTCCGCCCGCGACGGATCGCGTTCGTGGTGCTCGCGCTCAACCAGGTCTTCCTCGCCGTCACGCTCTCGATGTGGTGGAGCTATCACCCGGGAATCCGCGACCGGCCGTTTCCGGCGTTCTGCGGTCGTGGCAAAGCGATCGTGCCCCGCCCCTCGGCAGCGCGCTACAGCGTTCAATGCGACGCGTCGACCGACACCTGTACCTGGACGGAGCTACAGCTCGGCGGATCGGACACGCCTGGGCTCCTGGTGCGCGCGAACCTCGCGAGCGGCGCGCTCCAGAGCGTTCCGCTCACGCTGAACGTGCCGATCGCCGTGGGGCTCGGTCCGGAAGGCTTCTTGTGGGTGGCCGGGTCGATGCGGGGCGACGAAGCGATCGATCTCCTGACCGGGCGCGTGGAAACGCGTCGCAGCGATACGCTCGAGTACGTGGGCTCGTTCGACGTCGACTACGCGCCCACCTGGTTCGAACGCGAAGCCACGACCGGGCGATTTTTCGGCGCTGGCCTCCGCGGGCAAGAGGAATCGGCGCTGACCGTACACGAGCCCGACGGCCGGGTGCTCACCCGCGTGCCGATGCCGACCGGCGGCATTCCCCACCTGGCGGCGGCTGCGAGCGGCATCGTCGTCGCCGCGGGGTGGGAGATCGCCATCCTCGACGCCGATGGTCGCGTAGCCCGTCGCCACGAGGCGCCCGCGGTCTCGGACGTGGCGTACGATCGCAAGCGTGACGAGGTGTGGATGGTGAGCCCGACCGGACGGCTGCTCCGGGTCGACGTCGCCACGCTCGAGCAGCGCGAGAGCCATCGGGTGCCGTTCGGCTCGCGATACGTGGTGGTGGACGCGGCTCACGATCGGGTGTTGGTGGGCAACCCGGTGCTTCCGAGCGTGGTGGTGCTGCCCATCGACGCGCCCGCCGAGCGCCGCGTGGTCACCGACGTGCCCGTGGGTGTGCGCGCGTTCGCGTTCGCCGGCGAGCGCGCGTTCTACTCGTGCCGGTGCGGCATCTACGAGCTCGACGTGAGCCGCGGACGAAGGATGGAGAGGGAGCCGTGAGGGCGCGCCTGAGCGGCTGGTGGCGCCGCGCGCGAG
>CAYUSL010000241.1:0-9051 GCA_964447125.1 uncultured bacterium
CTCGTTCTTCAAGACCATCACCAAGCTCCTCACCAGCCGCCCGAACCTGGCGCGCGCCGTGATTCGTGCCGTGGCATCGGGTGACGTCGAGGCGATGGCCAAGGTGGCGTCGTTCCATTCGCGGATCACGCGAATGATCACGGATGCGTTGCGCGGCACGCCTGCCGCGATGGACCTTCACGAGCCGAGCGAAAAAGAGTTCACGGTTGCGCACCTGCTACAACAGATCTGGTTCGCGGCGTTGGTGGGCTGGGCGGGTGGGTTGAGCGACAAGAACGACGTGGTCGAGCACGTGCGATTCGCTGCCGACCTCATCCTGCGTGGCGCCGCAGCCAACGATCGCGGATGACTCGGTCGTTCCCGTTCCATCCGTTTCCGACAGGCTGGTATCAGATCGCCTACAGCGACGAGCTCGCGCCCGCCGAGGCGCGCCCGCTCCACTACTTCGGCCGCGACCTGGTGCTGTTTCGGACCGAGTCGGGTGCCGCGCGGGTCTTCGACGCGCATTGTCTGCACCTGGGCGCCCATCTCGGTGTGGGCGGACGTGTCGTGGGCGAGTCGCTGCGCTGCCCGTTTCACGCCTGGCGATGGGGCGCCGACGGCGCTTGCGTCGAGGTGCCTTACAGCGAGCGCCCGCCGGCGCACGCCCGCATGCGCTCGTGGCCGATCCGCGAGGTGAACGGACTGGTGATGGTCTTCCACGATGCGACCGGCGCGACGCCCGCGTGGGAGGTGCCGGTTCTGTCCGAGGTCGGCGCCGAGGACTGGACTCCCTTCGAGAAGCGCCGCTGGAAGATCCGCACCCAGCCGCAGGAAATGGCAGAGAACGCAGTCGATCGTGCGCATTTTCGCTTCGTCCACGGGACCCTCGACGTGCCAGTGACGGTCGCCGAAGCCGACGGCCCGGTGCTGCGGGTGCGCTCCAAGATGAAGCTCGGCACACCCATGGGCGAGATGGATGGCGCCATCGAGTCGGACTCGTGGGGGTTTGGCTTCGGCGCCGTGCGCTTCAAGGGCATCGTCGAAACCTTGTTGGTGAGCTCGGTGGTGCCCATCGACGGCGAGCACGTGGATGTGTGGTTCTCGTTCAGCGTCAAGAAGCTGCCCAGCCGTGGCGTCACGCGTGGGGTGGGTGCCGCACTCATCGCCGACATCGAGAAGCAGCTCGCCGAGGACACGCCCATCTGGGAGAACAAGGCGCACCTCGAGCGTCCGTGCTTGAGCCCCGACGATGGCCCCATCGGCCTCCTGCGTCGCTGGGCGCAGCAGTTCTATCCAGTGACGTAGCCCGATCGCGTCGCGCGTGCCGGGCACGGATCCCCTCGCTGTGCCCGTTTGCAGCGGTGCTGGCGTCGCGTTTGGCGGCGTGCGGCCTCGTGAGGCACGCTCGCCCCCGGCGCGAGGGGAAACCATGATCGAAGCGATCGGTATCACCCAGCACTACGGCGTCCGGCCCATCCTGCGAAACGTGAGCCTCAGGGTCGAGACTGGCGAGCTGGTCGCGGTCATGGGGCCGAATGGGACCGGCAAGACCACGCTGCTCAAGGTGCTCGCAGGAGTGCTGTCGCCGCAGGCCGGATACGTGCTGGTCGACGGTCTGCGGCGCCGCTCGTCAGTAGAAAACGAGCTGGCGATTCGCAGGCGCACGGTGTATCTGCCGGCCGAGCCATGGCTTGCGCGCACCAGCACGGGGCGCGAGTTCTTGCTTGCCGTGGGACGGCTGTGGGAGATCGGTGACGAGCGGCTGCTCGATCACGTCGAGCACGCGCTGGAGCTCTTCCGCCTGGGCCACAAGGCGGATGCCGCGATCGGCTCCTATTCGACCGGTGAGCGCAAGAAGATCGCGCTCGCCGGTGCGCTCGTGACGGACGCCAAGGTGATGATCCTCGACGAGCCATTCGCCGGCGGCCTCGACCCCGCGGGTATCGCGGCACTCACCCGGGTGCTGCGTTCGTTCGCGGAGCGCGGCGAACGAACGATCGTGATTGCGACGCCCGTGCCTGAGCTCGTCGAAGCGCTGGCCCATCGCGTCGCGATCGTGGGCGACGGCTCGGTGCTGGCTTTCGACACGCCGGCGCGGCTTCGCGAAAGCGTGCGTGCCGGGGCCTCGCTTCAGGAGGCGATCGAAGGGCTTTCGACGAGCGGCTCTGACGATGTGGTGTCCCGCTATCTGGCGTTCGAGGGCACATGCGCAGTTGGTTGAAGCCCGTACTACCCGCGCCGCGATTGCTCGGGTTCGCGATCCTGTTCTATCTCGCGGCCTGGCTGACGGAGGTGGGGCTCATTCTCTGGCCAGCTCACGAAGTGGCGCTGAGCCACCCCTCCGCAACATCGATGCGTCTCCTGCGCTACTACTGGCACGTCGTCTGGATGCCGCGTGAAGCGATCTTGCGGCGCTTGAGTCTCGACCTGACGATGTCGTTGTTCGGGCTATTTCGGGCATTGGCGTTCCATCCTGCGGGACAACGCGACTACCGCGAATGGCTGACGGCAACGCCGTGGCGGCTAGGGATACCGCTTCCCAATGGTCCCGTGGAACTGGTTCGTCAGGATTGGGCGTTGGCGCTCGCCACCGCGGCGCTCTTGTTGATGGCGCGCGATCCCCGCCCGCTCGATCCCACGCTTTTCTTTCTCGCGAGCTACGCGACCGGAAGCTTGCTCACCCTTCGCTTTGCGCGTTCGCCGTTCGTGCCTGGGGTTGTGGCTGGACTCGGCTTCGTCGTGCCGGCCGTTCCTGATGCGGGCCTCACCTTTCTCGTTCTTGCGCCAGTGGCCTCCGCGTGCGCGCTGGCGATGCGTCGTTCGCTTGCACCGCTCGCGGATTTCGCGGCGGAGCCTGGACCGGATCCGGATCCCAAGCTCGTCACCAAGGTTGGGTTGGGCCTGGGGGCGATGTCTCCGGGAGCGGCGACGCCGCGTTTCGCCGATGTCGCCACGAGGCTCATTTGGGCGGCGGTGGTGGTGTGGTGGTGCTTCGTGGTGGTGCGCGTCGTTGCGCCCGCCGATTCGGAGCGATGGGAGGCATCGCGTGACGCAGCCGTCGTCGTGATCGGAGTCGCGGTCGTCGCGCGCCTCGTTCGATACACGGAGGCGCACGGACCGCCGCTCGGCGTGCTCGCACGACTCGCCACACGGCGATTCCTGATACCGAGCTATGACGTCGTCTTCGTGACCCCGCTCGTGATGCTGGCGCTCGGCTTCGGGCTGCCGCACCTGTTGCGCGGGGTGGTCAGCGATGGGCTGGCGTGGAGTATCGCGATCTTCGCGGCACTCGCTTGCGGCGTCCTGGGTGGACCCGACTGGCAGCGCTGGCGTCTCACCGCCGAGCACACCATTCGCGTCGACGGCACGACGAGCGGCGGCTTGCAGATCGAGCTCACCTCGCCGCGCGCGGGCTGAGCGCAGAGCGGTGCACATCGATTGCGTCGCGGCCGCCTTGCGCTGCGGGGGCGCCGCGTGCGATGAGTGCGGCGCTCGCAGCACTCTGCTGACGCATACATGGAACGACTCATCCGAGGACTGCTGCGGTATCGAGCGCTGACGTTGCTGGTCCTGGCGGCGGTGACGGCGGCGTTCGGCGCCGCGCTGCCGCGGGCGCAGGTTCACAGCACGCTGACCGGGCTCTTCTTCGACGACGACTCGGAGTACGTCCAGTTCCGGAAGCGAGCGCTTCCGTTCGGCACCGACGAGGTCCTGGTCGTCGGGTTTCCGGTCGCCGCTCCACTCGCTCCCGAGAGCATCGCGCACCTCGAGCGTGCCGTGCGCGGCGTCGAGGACCTCGCCGAGGTCGAGCGTGTCACGTCGATTCTCGACGCCACGCGGGTCGTCTCCGACGAGTCGGGCGTCGAGATCCGTCGTTTCGTCGACGAGGCGCGACGCGCCGGCGCCGATCGGACGCAACTGGAACGCGAGCTGATCGAGGATCGCCGCTCACGCGGAATCGTCATCAGCCCCTCTGGGACCGATCTCGCGGTGCTGATCGAGATGGTCGACGATCCGAACCGGCCAGCCGAATCCGGGCCGGCCTTCATCCGGGCGGTGACGGACGCCTTCCAGCATGCTGGCTTCGAGCGCTCGACGCTCCACGTCGACGGACCGGTGGCCGTGATCGGCGGTCTGGTCGATGAGACCTACCGCAACATCTATCGCTTGCTGCCGCTCTCGGTGCTGGCGCTGGCCGCGACAGGGCTCGTGCTCTTCCGACGCGTGTTTCCCATCGCGATCACGCTGGCGGTGAGCAGCATCGCCGTGGTGTGGACGTTCGGCGCCGCGATCTGGGTGAACCCCGACGTCAACATCTTTCTGTCGATCGCACCGCTCTTCATCCTGGTGCTCGGCTTTTCGGAAGTGATCCATCTCTCGAACGCTTATCTCCTCGAGCTGGCCGCAGGTCATTCAAAGGAGGAAGCGATCCTGACCAGCGCCGCAGAGGTCGGCGAGGCGTGCCTCCTGACGTCCGCGACCACGGTGCTCGGTTTCGCCTCCCTGGCGCTCGTTCCCACGCCGCTGATGCGGAGCTTCGGCCTCACGTTGGCTGCTGGTGTGGGCTTCACGCTCATCGCGTCGCTGGTGCTGACGCCGATCGTGCTGTCGTACCTGCCGCAACCACACACCGTCGCGCCGGGCACGCGCGGCCACGGCGGGCTGGTCGGGCGGATCATCGTGTTCTGTGACGGGCTCACGAGCCGTCATCCGCGCGCGGTCCTCGGTGCCTTCGCGGTGCTGCTCGCCATCGCCGCGGTGGGATTCATCGGCGTGCGCGTCGACACGGCGTTCATGGAGCGCTTCGCGCCGTCGAGCCCTCTGCGCCGCGATCACGCGTACTTCACCGAGCGCTTCGCCGGCACGGACTACGTGACGGTGCTCCTCGATGCGCCGGATCGCGACGGCTGGGTGGACCCCGAGCGCGTGCGGGCGCTCGCCGGCTACGTCACCGCGCTCGAGAAGGAATCTGGCGTGGACCGCGCGCTGTCGCTGGTGGATCTCCTCGATGGGCTCGACCGCGCGATCCGACCCGAGATCGCCCGTCCCCCTGCGGAGCGCGGTTTTGGCCCCATGCCCGAGAGCCGCGAGGCGATCGCGCAGTATCTGCTGCTGCAGGAAATGGGCGCAAAGCCGGCCGACGTTGCGCGCCTGCTCGACGGTGAGAGGCGCACGACGCAGGTGCTCATGCGAGTGGAGGGGTTGCCGCTCCGTGCCCTCAACGAGTTGGGACAACGCGCCGCCGCGCTCGCGCCCCAGTACTTCGGTGGCGACGTCCGAGCCCAGGTGGGCGGAGTCTTTTATTTCCTGGGCGGCTGGCTCGACGCCATGGTCATCGGCCAGACCCGCGGTCTGGTGTTCTCGATCCTCACCATCTCGGTGGTGGTGGCGATGGGATTGCGGTCGATCCGCACCGGGCTCGGGGCGATGATCCCCAATCTCTTGCCGCTCTGCTTCCTGGGCGGCTGGCTCGGCCACAGCTTCGACGCCGTCGACTCGGACGCGATGGTGGTGATGATGATCGCCCTCGGCATCGCCGACGACGACACCATTCACTTCATCACCCGGTTGCGCGAGGAAGCGCATCGCGCCGCCAGCGTCGGCGAAGCCGTATCCCGCACGTTCCACTACTCGGGTCGCGCGATCATCACCACGGCACTCATTCTCGTGGTGGGCTTCTTGCCGCTCGCCACCAGCGACTACCTCTCGATCCGCATGCTCGGCACGTATCTTCCCGGCACGATCTTCGTCGCCGTCCTCACCGAAGTCTTCGTCACGCCTGCGCTCGTCCACGCCGGAATCATCCGCATCGCCCCGCGGGGCGGGGGCGGCGGGGATTCGGTCAGCCAGCCACGATGAGGGCCGCCGCCTTCTCGGCGATCGCGATGGTGGGGGCGTTGGTGTTGCCGCGTGGGATGCGGGGCATGACCGAGGCGTCCACGACGCGCAGACCCTGGAGGCCGTGAACGCGCAGGTCGGGGGTCACCACGGCGTTTGGCCCCGTGCCCATCCTGCACGTCCCCGTGGGGTGGTAGAGCGTCGACACTTTGCGGCGCACGAAATCGGCGAGATCGGTATCGCTTCGGACGGCTTCGCCGGGCTGAAGCTCGGCGCGACGAATGGGCGCCAGCGCCGGTTGCGCGAAGATCTTGCGCGCAACCTTGACCCCGTGGACGAGCCGGGCCAGATCGCGCTCGCCGGCGTCACCGAGAAAACGTGGGTCGATGAGTGGCGCGGTGAAGGGATCGGCAGACGCGAGCTCGATCTTGCCGACACTCGCGGGGGTGACGAGCACCGGCCCGGCCGTGAGCGCGTGGACCGTCGGTTCCACTTCCAGATTGGTGTCGAAGTAGACGGGTGCGAAGTGAAGCTGAAGGTCGGGGGCGTCGAGCTCGGGCGCGCTGCGCACGAACGCGCACGCCTCGGCGACGTTCGACGTCAACATTCCCTTCTTGAGCAGTAGGTACTTGAGCACCTCGAGAGGACGTTGCGCGGCCATGAGCGAGCGTGGCTCGGCGGCTTCCCACATGAGCGCCACGCACAGGTGGTCTTCGAGATGTTGACCCACGCCTGGTAGATCACGCACCAGCGCGATGCCGTGAGCGGCGAGCTGAGCGGCGGGACCGACACCCGAGAGCATCAAGAGATGTGGCGACTCGATGGCGCCGCCGGCGAGGAGCACCTCGCGTGACGCCTCTGCCGTATGGGTCTCGTCGCCTTTCACGTATTCGACGCCCCGGGCACGCGTACCGGTGAAGACGATGCGTGTCGCATGCGCTTCGGTGACCACCGTGAGATTGGGGCGGGCGAGGGCTGGCCGCAGATAGCCGACGGCCGTGCTACAGCGCTTGCCGTTGCGCTGCGTCACCTGGTTGAAGCCGGCGCCGTCCTGCGTAGCACCGTTGAAATCCTCGTTGGCAGCGATGCCGGCCTCACGGACAGCGAGGAGCACGGTGCGCATCCACGGATGCGGATCACGCAGATCCTGTACGGCGAGTGGTCCGCCGCTGCCGTGGTGAGCACTTCCACCGCGTGCGTTGTCCTCGGCCCGGCGGAAGTAGGGCAACAGTTCGTCGTAGGACCAGCCTGCACAACCGCCTTCGGCCCAGCCGTCGTAGTCGGCGCGGTGGCCGCGCATGTAGATCATCGCGTTGATCGACGAGCTGCCGCCCAGTGTCTTGCCACGTGGCCAATACATTCGGCGCCCGGCGCAGTGCTGTTGCGGTGCGGTCTCGTAGGCCCAATCGCGCTCGCTACGCAGCACCGTCGAGAACGCGGCGGGGATGTGGATCGCTGGCGGCGTGTCGCGCTTGCCGGCTTCGAGAAGCAGCACCCGGTGTTCGGGGTTCTCGGTGAGGCGCGCCGCGAGCACGCAGCCTGCCGAACCGGCGCCGACGATGACGTAGTCGTGCATGAGCGTCTCCTCTCGTGGGGGACGCTACAGCGCACGTGGATCGATCGCAATCGTGACGACGAATCGTGACGCCGAATCGACGCCCAACTGCGACCGCGAATGCTCACGTCGCGGGGTTTGGTACGATGCCGTTCGGGTCTCGGGCGGCTCGCTTCTTCGGGAGCGCCTTCGGTTGGGAGAAGCGTGAGCGCCTCGACATGGCAGTGAAGGCAGCCGCGCTCGCGTTCATCCCCGTCATGCCTTCGGCATTCAAATCTTCGCCGCCCGAGACCCGGCCCGCGACCGAGGGGTCGCTGCTCGCGGGGCTCGAAGATCGCAGTGAATGGGAGGCCGTGGTCGAGGAGGTGGCACGTCGGCTGCCGCGGCGGCGCGAGCGGATCGCCGAATACCGGGCGTTGCTCGATGAGGGCGCGCATCGGGCGCTGGCCGCCTCGGTGCTCGCAGGCCGACATCGCTTCGCGCCACCCCTTCGTCGCGAGGTGAATCGCGACGGCGGGACGCGGCGCAAGACGGTGTTCAGCTTCGGTGCTCGCGACGAGCTCTTGCTGCGCGTTGTCGGGCGATTGCTGCGATCGCCCGTCGAGTCGCTGCACGCGGACGTCTGTCACTCGTTTCGTCGCGGGCGCGGCGCGCGCACGGCGCTACGGGCATTGCTGCGCGATCGTTCCCTCGAACGTAAGGCGTGCTTGCGGGTGGACATCGTCGATTACTTCAACAGCATTCCCGTCGAACGCTTGCTCGATCGCGTGCCCTCCACGCTGATGGCAGACGGGCCCGTCCGCGCGCTCATGGAGGGACTGCTTCTCGATCGGCGCGCCCGGGTCGGCGAGCGCGGGGTCGACTGCGACCAGCGCGGGGTCATGGCCGGCACGCCGCTCGCGCCGATGTTGTCGAATCTCTACCTCCGCGACATCGATCTTCACTTCGCCGCGGCCGGCGTAACGTACGCGCGCTACTCGGACGACCTCGCGATCTTCGACGTGCCGCTTGCCCTCGACGAGCACCGCGGCTGGCTCGAGGCGCAGCTCACGGCGCTGGGGCTCGCGATCAACCCGGCCAAGTCGTGCTGGGTCGCGCCTGGGGAGCCGTGGGAGTTTCTGGGGCTTCGCCACCACGCTGGCCGCGTGGATGTGGCGCCACACTCGCGGCGCAAACTGTCGCGGCGACTGCGAAGGCTCGCGCGGGTCTACGAACGTGGGCGCCGTCGGCGCGGGTGGTCGGAGACCGACGCCGTACGCCGCTACCTGCGGCGCGTGAATCGCAAGCTCTACGGCATCGAGCTGGATGCGAACGATCTGTGCTGGACCCGCTGTTTTTTTCCCGTGCTCACGGAGATCGACTCGCTTTCCGCGCTCGATCGCTTCGTCCAGGAGAAGGCGCGTTACGTCGCCACGGGACGGCACCGCAGCGCGGATCGAGCACGATGGCCGTACTCGCGGTTGCGCGAGCTGGGGTTCGTCTCGCTCACGACCGCGTATCGGGCCCATCGTCGATCGCCCGAGCGCTACCAGCGCTTCCTCGTGCAGCGGCTCGGCTGCGCACCATCACCGTAGCGGCGACCGCGTGCTCGCCCGTGCCGGTGGGCGAGCTCAGCTACCCGTGGACTCGTAGCGGCGAATGCCGGCGGCGAGCATGCGGTTGGCGAGGTAGAGCAA
>CAYUSL010000242.1:0-1294 GCA_964447125.1 uncultured bacterium
GCCGGCAATCGTCGGGCGTCACCCCGAGGCGAAGCTGCACAGCGCCGAGATTCGCGAACAGCAACACGTCGGGCGCCAGGTCGCGAATCGCGTACGTGCGCGCCCGCGCTGCATCTTCGAGCACCGTGCGTGCCGAGCCGAGCGCCAGGGCCACGCCTTCCGCTTGCGCGGCGGCGGCGAGATGGCGATTGATGCGTTGGCTACGTTCGGTGCCGCCGGTCATGGCACCGATGATCAGCGGCGCCGCGAGTCGTTTGCCCAGGAGACCGATCGAGAGATCGACCTCGGCGAGATCGATCTCGGGTAATGCCTCGTGATCGAAGCGGTAGCGCTCGAATCCGTTCGAGACGGTCTTGTGTGCCACGTCCTCGCGGAGCACCACCTCGATGTGGCTGTCCTTGCGGCTCGCGGTGAGTGGCGCGGCAGGCGCCCGCGCTGCGCGTGACCTGCGCGTGCGGGATTTCGATCGAACGAGTGGCGGGCGTCGCGTGGGCATCGGGTCGTGAGGCTCGGCGCAGCTCGCCGGGCGCGGGCCGGTAGCATAAACCGTCTCGCGGCGCTGCCGGTGCTCGCTCGTTGGCGAGCGGGGGAGCGCACGCCCCTCGGTGACTCGTTCGTCGCGCCTTCGGAGAACGTCATGCCGCTGTTCTCGCGTTCGTTCCTCGTGCTCGCGGCCTTGTTCGCGAGCGTTCCCGCCACGCGGTGCCTCGCCGCTGACGAACCAAAGCCCGTGGACGCTTGCTCGCTCGTGACCAAGGCCGAGGCCGAGCAACTCCTCGGCAAGCCGGTCCGCGACCCCGACCATCCCCTCGAAGGTGCAGCGACCTACGCGGTGACGAGCTGTACCTACCGCGCCACCGAGGGAATGGAACGGGTGAGCATCGTGGCCATCGCCGCCAGCGACGCTGCGTCAGCGCGCAGCGCCTTCGACCTCGAGAAGAACCAGGCGGTACCGCAGATGAACGTCACTCCCGTGGACGTGGCTGGGCTCGGCGACGCGGCCTTCTGGGAGGGCGGCATCTACAACAAGCTGCGCGTGCTCTCGGGCCGGGTTGGGCTCAGCATCGGAATCACCGGCCAAACCACCCCGGATGGCAAGGTGCGCACCGTCGCCGAGACCGCGATCAAACGCCTGCGCTGACGACCCGTGACGCGGTGCGGCGCGAGAGCACGATTCGCTGGCTCGCCTCGGGGGGCTCGGGTATGCTGCGCCTCACCCCGGACGCCAACCGGGGGTCCCGAGTGGGCCGGCGCACGTCGAATGCGTGTGCGAGTGCCCGACGCAGCAATCGGG
>CAYUSL010000242.1:1394-9030 GCA_964447125.1 uncultured bacterium
CCGCGCCTCTGCCCCAGCTCGAAGCCATCACCACGTTGGACGAAGAACGAGCCCGCCAGCTTCAAGTCGCGCTCAAGCGTCATGCCGGCAGCAAGATGCTGGTCATCTTGAGCGGCTTTCCGGACCCGGACGGGATTTCTTCGGCGCTAGCCCACCGCTACCTGGCGGCGGAACACGGCATCGAGACCACCATCCTGACCTTCCGCGACCCGAGCCACCAGGAGAACCGAGCGCTGCTCAAGACGCTCGACATCGAGCTCACCCTCCACCACGAGGATCTCGACCTTTCGCCTTACTCCTGCTACTCGCTGGTCGACTCCCAAAAGATCAACACGCCCATCGACGCCGCCCTCAAGGGCAAGGCGTTCGTGGCGTTCGTCGACCACCACAAGCGCACCAGCGACGTTCCCGCCGAGTTCGTGGACATCCGCGAGGACGTCGGCGCCACGGCGTCGATCTACGCGTCGTACCTGCGCCAGCGCCACCCCAAAGGCCTCGACCGCAAGGACGAGATCCAGGTCCAGATCGCCACCGCGCTCGCCCACGGCATTCGCACCGACACGCAGAACCTCATCGAGGCCACGCGCTTCGATCTGGCCGCCGTGATGTTCCTCGACTCGGCGGTGAGCAAGGATCTGCTGCGCAAGATCAGCCGCCAGGCGCTGAGCCCGGAAATCATGGAGCTCATCCGCCGCGCCCTCGAGAACAAGCAGATCTACGACAACTACATGCTGAGCGACGTGGGCTTCGTGCGCAGCGAGGACCGCGACGGCATCCCGCAGGCCGCCGACTTCCTGTTGCGCCGCGGTGGAACCGACACGGTGTTGGTGTTCGGCATCGTCGACGGCAAGGCCATCGACGGCAGCCTCCGAACTTCCAGCGAGGTGGTGGACCCGGACTCGTTCCTCAAGAAGACCTTCGGCATGGACGAGAGCACGGGGCGCTACTACGGCGGCGGCAACCTCAAGGACAAGGGCGGCTTCCAGATTCCGCTCGGGTACCTCGCGACCCATCCCGATCGCGAGCTCACGTGCCGGCTGGCGCGCGAGCTGGTGAGCAAGCGCTTCCGCGAGGCGATCGGCAAGGCCAGCGAGACTTGAGGATTTCGTCGCGGCGCGTGGTTCCGGCAGAGGCCGGTCCGCGTTCCATACCGCTTGCTCGTAGGGGCGGCCGCGAGGCCGCCCGTTCTTGGGAATCGCCGTCATCGTGAGCGGTGAGCCTGCCTCGGAACGATGACCAGCATCTCGCGAGCCACGGCCCGCCTCGGGCGGCGAACCCGCGCCCAGCGCCGCTACCAGGCGGTGCTCTGCGATCTCTTCGAGACCATCGTCACGTTCGATCGCGGCGGTCTTCCGCTTCTCGCCGTCGGCGAGCGGTCCGTGCCGAGCACGGTCCCGGTGCTCGTCGAGATCCTGGCCGACCGGTGGGCGCATCCTCCCGCCGAAACCATCTTGCGCACGCTCGTCGAGGTGTCGAACGAGATGCAGGCCGAAAAGGAGGCCGATCTCGTCGAGCGCTCGTCACGTGTGCGGTTCGATCGTGTCCTCGAGCGGCTCGAGGCGCCCGAATCGGCGCGTGAGCCAGCCTTCGTCGATCGACTCGTCGAGTGCCACATGGCCTTGCTCGCCGGTTGCACCGTCCTTCCGGATTCCCACGGAGCCGCCCTCGAACGCCTCGCGGCGAACCATCGGTTGGCGCTGGTCTCGAACTTCGATCACGCGCCCACGTGCCTCGCGATCCTCGATCGCCTCGACATCGCGCGCTTCTTCGAGGACATCGTGGTGTCCGACGCGGTGGGGAAGGTGAAGCCGCATCCCTCGCTCTTCGAGGCCCCGCTCGCACGCATGGGCATCGCTGCGGATGAAGCGCTTTTCGTGGGCGATACGCCCGATGCCGACGTGCTCGGCGCCAAGCAAGCGGGGATGGACGTGGCGTGGATCAACGCCAAGGGGCGCGAGCTCGATCCCGAGCTTCCCGAGCCTGACTTCGAGATCGCGAGCTTCGCCGAGCTTCCGGACCTGCTCGGCTGAGCACCGCCTGATCGCGAGGCTTCAGCTCGACGGCGGATCGCTGGGCGCTGCTGCCGCCGGCGGCGCCGGCGGTGCGCTCGCGTCCGCGGCCGGCTTGGGTGCGGCGGGCGCGGGCTTCGCGATCGGCTTCTTGGGCTTTTTCTCGGGGATCGGCTTGAGCTCGCGGGCGGGGACGCAATTCCGCCACCAGAAGTCTTCCTTGAGCTCGAAGGTGATGCCGACGTTGCCGTTGCCGAAGGCCTTCGTCACGCGGCATTTGCGCTGGGCGTAGAGGTAGTTCTGACCCTCCACGATCTTGTCGTAGCCGACGATCTCGTCGGGGCCGTCGGGCGTGCGCTTCGCGAGGCCGAGCTCCTGGACGCCATCGATTCCCTGCGCGGGCACCCAGCGCAGCGTGTCGGCGAGGAAGAATTGTCGTGCAGGACCCTGCGGAGCGGTGGCCATGGGCGATGCCTCCCGAGCGAGTGGGAAACGTAGCGCGTCGCGCAGCGGTGCGGAACCGTGGCGCGACGACGCGCCGGCTCAGCGCGAGCTGAGCTCGACGGCGGTGGGCACGATCGCCGGCGGGTCGCGCGGCTGCAGGATGCGAATGGTGAGCGTCCGCGCGTGGGTGGCGAGAAAACGCGCTTCGACGAACGACCCGTGCGTGGCCTGGATCGATGCTCCGTCCCACGCGTAACCAGTCCAGATCTCGCGGGCCGAGACCAGCTCGTGGAGCTCGCCGCTTTCCGTCGAGGTGGCAATCACGAGCCCCGGGAGATGATCACGCTTCTGGAGGTCGAGCGTGATGCGTAGCGCCGCCACGTGGGTCGGTGCGCCGAGGTCTACCGTCCACGCGTCCGCGGTCCCATCGCGAACGAGCGACGGCGCCGTACCCGTTGCCGTCGCCAACGCTTCCCAGGAACGGGCCTCGCGCGCTGTGGCGATCACGTTCACGAAGCCCTCGCGCTCGATGCGCACGGGTGCGGCGCCGAGCAAGCGATAGGTCTCGAACGCGCGCTCGCCGAGCGCTGGCGGCACCACCAGTCGCGGCATCGTGCTCGGTGACGCGTCTTTCTCGCTGCGGCGAAGCAGAACCGCGGAGGTCGCGCCGTGGCTCGCGAGCAACGTGGCATCCCAGCCCGCCAGCGCGCGGTAGATCGGCGAAGTGAAGATGCCCGCCCATCGCTCGGGCAGCGACTCGCTCGATTCGAGTAGTGCGTCGAGGCCGATGACGTTCCGCTGGCTGTAGAAGACCGCCGTCTGGAGCTGCCGGCCCTCGTAGACGATCGACTGCGCGGGATCGGTCGCGTCGCGGATTGCCGGTGCCACGGCGCGCACCGCCGCAGCCGACCCCGGATGTTCGAGCACGTCGTCGAGATCGTTACCTGCCGCCAGCAGCGCCGCCGCGCCGAAGGCGATCACTCCCACCCGCGCGAGCGGCGGACCGCTGTCTTCCTGGAACATCAGCGCGAGCGCGACGACGGCGAGCACGGTGGCGATGCCCACCGGCACCAGCGAGATGGACGCACGTTCCATTGCCCACATCGACCAGCCCGTCGCCACGCCGAGCAGGAGCCAGCCGAGCGCCGCTCGCGCGCCGCGGGCACGCGCGAGCGCACGCAACCCCCTGCCCGCCGCCAGTGCCAGCGGCAACGCGGGGATCAGCACGTAATGCGCGTTCGGTGGGCGGATAGTCGCGAGCGTGCCGAGGGCCGCAACCGCGAACGCGATGAGTAGCGCCGAGCGCCGCCATTCGCGCCGGGACGTGGGGTCGAGCCACGTCGCGAACGGCGCCAAGAGCGCCGCTGCGGGGAGCAGGTCGAGCTGGTCGGCGAGCTTTCGGCGGTAGAAACCGAGCAGCGCGGGCCACGGCATCTTCCTCACCAGCCGGTTGGCGGTCTCGCCCTTCCAGAACACCTCCACGAAGCCATCGTGGTGGCGAAGCGCGTTCCAGACCACCCACGGTGCGATCACCGCCGCCGCCAGCGCGACTCCCAGCCACATCCTGGGGCGCCTGAGCGGTGCCAGGTTTCCCGTGAGCGCGATCCACACGAGCACCACCAGCGGCGCCAGCACGCCTGCGAGCCCCTTGGCGAGGATCGCGATCCCCACGCCCAGGCCGGCGCGGACGTATCGCGCTTCCACGCACGCGAGCATCGCGTCCAGGGTGGCGGCGTAGAGCAGCATGTCGGCGGTGGCGTAGCGTGCACGCACCAGGAAGAGACCGCTGCCGAGAAGCGCCACCACGGCGAGCGCGCCCGCGTGCGGATCGGTCAGCCAGCGCCCGAGACGGTAGAGCGCGATCAGCAGCAACCCTGCTGCGATCGCGATCGGCAGCCGAGTGGTCAGCTCGCCCACGCCGCCCAACCGGTACGCGGCGGCGATGAGCCAGTAGTTGAGCGGAGGCTTGCGGTAGTCGGGCGTTCCGTTGAAGTAGACGGTGAGCGGCTCGTGATTCGTGAGCATCGCGAGCGCACGCGATCCGGTGAGCGGTTCGTCGAAATCGTGCAGCGCTCGATCGCCGAGGCGGTAACCGACGAGCAGCGTTGCTGCAGTCGCCAGGCACACGGTCGCGACGAGGCTTCGAAGCGAACGGCGAGGACTGGATTGCGGAGGCGGAACCGCGCTCTCGGCCGAGGTCGCTCTCATCGCGCGCACGACCTCACGCGGAGTGAGCGATCTCGGCGACGGCGCTCGCCAGCGCATCGATCTCGCGCTCGGTGTTGAGCGGTCCCGGTGAAGCGCGCAGTGTGCCGGCTGGAAAGGTACCGAGACGGCGGTGCGCCGCGGGCGCGCAGTGCAAGCCCACACGTACGCGAATACCCCAATCGTCCTCGAGGCGTGTCGCAACGAGCACCGGATCGGCATCGCGGATCACGAACGAGACCACCGGGACTGCGCTCGCGGCATCGCCCGGTCCCCAAACGTCCACGCCGCCGATCGTCCGTAGCCTGTGTTCGAGCCCTCGCGCCAGCGGCTGCGCGCGCTCGTGAAGCGTTGCGATGCCTTGCTCGGACACGAACGCCAGCGCCTCACCGAGGCCCGCGATCCCCGGTGTGTTCGGCGTTCCCGATTCGAGCGCTTCCGGTAGCTCGCGCGGTTGCTCTTCGGACTCCGACTGCGATCCGGTGCCGCCGGCGAGGGTCGGCTCGATCCGCACACCGTCGCCCACTGCGAGCAGACCGGTGCCTTGCGGACCCCAAAGCCCCTTGTGCCCCGAGCATGCGAGCCAGCCGATCCCCAGGCGATCGACATCGAGCGGTAGGTGGCCTGCTGATTGGGCAGCATCCACGCCCAGCCGCGCACCGCGCGCCTCGCACCAGGCGGCGATCGCGGCGAGATCGAGTGCCCGTCCGTCGACGTTCGAGGCGTGATTCACCACGACCCAACGCGTGGTCGGACGTGCATGGCGATCGAGCTCGGCGACCAAGAGCCGGCCGTCGGCGAGGTGGGGCACCACGCCCACCTCCACGCCGAGCCGGCGCAAGCGAGCCAGCGGCCGTGCGACGGCGTTGTGCTCCATGTCGGTGGTGAGCACGTGATCGCCGGGGACGAGCGTGCCCGCGAGTGCCAGGTTGATCGCCAGCGTCGCGCCGCTCGTCAGCACCACGCGGGCGGGGTCGCAGACGCCGAGGAGCCGTGCGGCGCGCTCGCGGGTTGCGAACACGATGCGGTTCGCGTCGAGCACGCCAGCGTGACCGCCGCGCGCCGGGCTTCCCGCGACCTCGCGCAAGCAACGTTCCACGGCCCGAATCACGCGCTCGGGCTTGGGAAAGCTCGTGGCCGCGTGGTCGAGGTAGATCATTTCGCTAGCTTCTCACGCGTATCGAGACGACGGAACGCTGCGCCGCGTGAAGTCGCCGCGCGGTTTGCTTGGTCGATCGCGCGGTGAGAAGCTCGCGCGTCATGCGCTTCCCATCGATTCCTTCGTCGACGCGTCGTCTCGTCTGGTCGTTCGGCACCGTCGTGCTCCTCGCGACGCTCGCGGCTCCGCGCGCGAGCCGCGCTGACGACGACCTCATTCTCGATTCGATGAAACGCGAGCTCGATCGCAGCAAGAACGAGCTCACGCTCGAGCATTACCAGCGCCCCTACTTCATCTCCTACATGCTCGAGGACGAAGACGTGCGCCGCATGGGTGCGGTCTCGGGAGCCATCAACGAGCGGTCCGCCACTCACCGCCGCCGTCTCTACGTGGAGGTACGCGTCGGCACGCCGCACTTCGACAACACCATGGTGGATCCGCCCGACATGGACCTCGAGAGCGAGTCGAGCGACGTGTACGGCTTCCGCCAGGCATCCCTCGACGACGATCCCGACGCGTTGCGTACCGCGCTCTGGCGGCTCACCGATGCGGCGTACAAGGACGCCCTCGCCGAGCTCGCGGCCAAGCAGGGCAAGCGCGTGTTCGAGGTGGATCCCAACGAGACCGTCGACGATTTCGCGGGCCGCGATCCGGTCCGCGGCAGCGAGCCCGAGGCGCCGCTGGTGGTGGACGAGGAGCGCTGGCTGCCGCTCCTGCGCCGCGAAACCGCGTTTCTGCGCTCGTTCGAGCACCTGACCGAGGGCTCGATGATCTTCGACGTGCGCCGCGAACGCCGCTACTTCGTGCAGACCGACGGCACGCGGCTCGTCACCGAGGATCAGTACTGGTCGCTCTACGCCGAGGCCAACGCCACGGCGCCCGATGGCATGAAGCTCTCGCGAACCCGCACGTTCTACCAGCGTGCGGCCGAGCTGATGCCGACGGATGCAGCCATCCACGACGAGATCGCCGGCATGGCGCGCGAAACGCTCGCGCTGCGCGACGCGCCCGTGCTCTCGCCGGAAGCCGCCCCGGCGCTTCTCGATCCCTCGGGCACGGGCGTCTTCTTCCACGAGGCCGTGGGCCATCGTCTGGAAGGTGAGCGCCAGCGCAGCAAGGCCAGCGGCCAGACCTTCACCGCCAAGCTCGGCCAGCAAGTCGTGCCGACCTTCATCTCCGTGGTCGACGATCCCACCGTCGCACAAATGCGTGGCTCGAGCCTCTACGGTCACTACCGCTTCGACGAGGAGGCGACGCCCGCGTCCAAGGCGGTGCTCATCGAGAACGGAATCCTGAAGGGCTATCTCATGAGCCGCACTCCGGTGCCGGGTTTCCTCACCTCGAATGGTCACGGGCGCTCGGACGGCAAGCGCGATCCCATCGGTCGCATGGCGAGCCTCATGGTGAGCGCGTCGGAAATCGTGTCCGTGGCTCGGCTGCAAGAGATCCTGCTCGACGAGGTGCGGAAGCAGGGCAAGCCGTTCGGTCTGATCCTCGAAGACGTGACCTCGGGCGAGACCAACACCTCGCGCCAGAGCTACCAGGCGTTTCGCGCCACGCCAGGGCTCGCGTACCGCGTCGATCCCGCAAACGGCGAGAAGACGTTGGTGCGCGGTGTCGAGATCGTGGGCACGCCGCTCGCCGCCATCTCGCGCATCCTGGCCGCCGGCGACGACGTACGAGTCATGAACGGGTACTGCGGCGCCGAGTCGGGCTACATCCCCGTCACCGAGGTCGCGCCATCGGTGGTGGTTCAAGGCATCGAGCTGCAGCGACTGTCCACGCCACTGCGCCGTCCGCCGCTTCTCGCACCACCGGT
>CAYUSL010000243.1:0-2921 GCA_964447125.1 uncultured bacterium
GCCGCTTCGTCGAGGGAACGCGCTCGGCCGAGGACGCGGGTGAGATGCTCGCGCTCGATCGCTTCCAGGGTGAAGTCGCCGCCGAGCGCTGGCAGATGCGGATCGCTGGCGCCTGCGCCGACGCGTTCCGGTAGCGCTTCCACACCCACCGTCGCCCCTGGCCACAAGATCAGTGCGCGCTCCATGGCGTTACGCAGCTCGCGCACGTTGCCGGGCCAGCGGTAGGCCGTGAGCGCCGCGCGTGCAGCGGGCGTCAGCGTGGGGGACTCCCGTCCGGCGGCGCGGGCGAAGAAGGCGAGGAAGCGCTCGGCGAGCATGGGCACGTCGTCGGGGCGCTCGGCGAGCGAGGGAATGCGGATCTCGATGACGTTGAGGCGGAAGAGCAGATCCTCGCGAAAGTGGCCTGCGCGGACGTCGGCTTCGAGGTCGCGATTGGTGGCGGCGACCACACGCACGTCGGCGCGGCGCGTGTTGGTCTCGCCGACGCGCTCGAATTGCTTGGTCTGGAGGAAACGCAACAGCTTGGCCTGCAGCGCTGGCGAGATCTCGCCGATCTCGTCGAGGAAGAGGGTTCCGCCCTGGGCCGTTTCCACGCGGCCGACCTGATCGCGTATTGCGCCGGTGAAAGCACCCTTGGCGTGCCCGAAGAGCTCGCTGGCGAGCAGCTCGTCGGTGAGGGTGGGGCAATTGACCGTCACGAACGGCCGCGAGCGCCGCGGGCTCTGCTCGTGCAAGGCGAGCGCGAGCACGCCCTTGCCCGTGCCGCTTTCGCCCCGCAGCAGCACCGCTGCGTCCGAAGCGGCGGCGCGACGCACCAGCTCGAGCGCCGCACGCATGGACGGAGCGCGGGTCTCGAGATCGATCTCAGGCACCTCGCGGGAGAGCGCCGATTCCAGCGCCGAGACTCGGTGCGTGAGCCAGCGCCGCTCGGCTACCTGCCGCACCATCAGCCGCACCTGCGCTGGCGAGAACGGCTTCGGCAGGTAGTCCACGGCGCCGCGCTTCATCGCCTCGACGGCGGTTTCGATGGTCGCGTACGCGGTGATGACGACTACGTCGAGATCGGCCTGGCGCCCGCGCATGCGTGGCAGTAGGTCGAGACCGCTCTCTAGGCCGAGCCTGAGGTCGAGGAACGCCAGATCGAAGACGTCCCGGTCGAGCGCTTGCATCGCGGCCTCGGCGCTCGCCACCGCGGTGACGGCGCATCCCAGGTCTTCCAGGCACACCCCGAGGGTGGTGCGGATGTTGCGCTCGTCGTCCACCACCAGCACCGCCAGGCTCTCGCGTGCGCCGGTCTCAGCCATGCGCGAGAGCGTATCAGCACTGGGGTGCGACGATTCGTCGCATTCACGATGCGTGGTCACGTCGCTATCCCAACGCCTGGAGGAGGGCGCCATGGCGCGGACGAACGGGCGAGGGTGGATCGCGATCGGTGTGCTGGTGGCGGCGGGGATGGTTCCTGCTCGCCGCGCGAGAGCATGTGACGTGTGCGCGATCTACGTCGCGACCGAGCTTCGCGACGGCCAGCCGGGTCTTTGGCTGAGCGCCGCGGAGCAGCTCAGTCGCTTCCAGACGCTTCAGCGTGGCGGCAACGAGATTTCCGGCGGCGGTCAGCAGCTCACGAGCTCCATCACCCAGCTCTCGGTCGGGTACGACTTCCTGCCCGAGCTCGGTGTGCAAGTCACCGTGCCGCTGATCGTGCGCGATTTTCGCCGCCCGGTCGATGGCACCTGGCAGATCGGCCACGAGAACGGGCTCGGAGACGTGTCGCTGCTCGCGACCTACAGGCCGATCTCGCACATGGAAGGCGACACGATGTTCCGCGTCTCGCTGCTCGGTGGCATCGAGCTGCCCACCGGCAGCACGGACCGCATCGCCGAGGAGCTCACCGAGGGCGATTCGCAGATGGAGCGCTTGGTCACGGCCAGGCCTCGCCACGACGAGGAACCCCACGAGGGCTTCCCGCCGACTGGCGTCCACGGGCACGACCTCGCGCTCGGCTCGGGCTCGGTCGACGGTATCGTCGGCGGGCAAGTCTTCGCGAGCTGGGCGAAGTTCTTCGCGCGCGCCGGCGTCCAGTACGCGATCCGCAGCACCGGTGACTTCGACTATCGCTACGCCGACGAGCTCACGTGGAGCGGCGGGCCCGGAATCTTCGCGATCCTCGAGCACGACTACACCTTCTCCGTCGAGCTCGACCTGAGTGGCGAGTGGAAGAAGAACGACACCGTCGACGGCGAGAAGACCGACGACACGGCGATCACCGCGTTCTACATGGGGCCCGGGCTCGCGTTC
Source organism: uncultured bacterium (assembly GCA_964447125.1). Lineage (GTDB taxonomy): Bacteria > JADJOY01 > JADJOY01 > JADJOY01 > JADJOY01 > JADJOY01. The sequence continues at coordinate 2,296 of CAYUSL010000243.1, forward strand.
ACGTGGAGAAACGTGCTCGGCGCCACGTTCGGGCTGGATCTGCCGGTGACGCAGCAAAACTCGAGCGTCCAGTTGGTGCCGGATTTCCGTCTGCGCGGCGGGCTCACCTGGCGGCTGTGAAGGATGAGCACGACGGCCGGCCGTGGAGGTCACGCCGTCGGCGGCCGCTTCTGCAGCTTGCGCTGCAGTGAACGGCGGTGCAGCCCGAGGCGCCGTGCAGCCTCGGAGACGTTGCCGTCGCAGTCGGAGAGCACGCGCTGGATGTGCTCCCATTCGGTGCGCGCGAGCGACGGTGCGGTGTCCTGCGGGGACACGACGACGGTGGGTTCGCCCGTGCCGCGGTTGAACGCAGCGAGCACGTCGTCGGCGTCGGCGGGCTTCGGTAAGTAGTGGGCGGCGCCGAGCCGCACTGCTTCGAGCGCGGTGGCGATGCTGCCGTAGCCAGTGAGCACCACGATTCGAGTGTGAGGCACGTGCTGGCGAAGGTCGCGCACCAGCTCGAGCCCACTGCGATCGGGAAGGCGCAGGTCGACGACGGCGAGGTCGGGCGCGTCTGCGATCGCCAGGGCGAGCGCCGCCTCCGCGCTGCCGGCCTCCAGGCTCGCGAAACCGCGATCGCGAAACGC
>CAYUSL010000243.1:3021-9011 GCA_964447125.1 uncultured bacterium
CGAGGCCTGCACGGCGTTCTTCACCAACCCGCCCAGCGCCTGGACCAGCGTGCGCCGTGGGCCGAAGTAGCGGCGCGTGGTCACGCCTGCCGCGATCTCCGTCTCCACGACGGCCTCGCGCGGCGCGTGCCCCTGGATCTCCGCGAGCAGCCCATCGAGGACGATCACCTCGTTCGATTCGCCCAGCGTCTGGCCGGCGTCCGCAGCGAGCTGGGCGAGGATGTCGCGGCAGCGCTCCACCTGTTCGCGGATGAGCTTCGCGTCGCCAGTGATTTCCTGCGTGTCGGCGGTGCGGGTGAGAGTGCGCTCGAGCTCTTTCGCGGCGACCGCGATGGTCGAGAGCGGGCTCGCCAGCTCGTGTGCCGCGCCCGCCGCCAAGGTGGCGAGCGAAGCGAGACGCTCACCCCGCGCAGCCGCCTCGCGCGCTTCGGCGAGGTCCCGGTCGCGCGTCGCGAGCGCCCGGCGGACGCGCTGGATGAAGTAGACGATGAACGTCGCCGCCAGCCCGAACGCGAGCCACATGCCGTAGAGGTGCAAGCCGACAGGCGTGCCGCCCGCATGCGCTCCGTGGTGTGCCGCAGGCGCGCCGCCGCCGACGAGAAAGAGCGAGCCGAATGCCGTCATGCCCAGCGCGACCAGCGCCCAGGTCCATGCGGGTGTCAGGATCACGGCCGCCAATGCCACGTGCACCAGGTAGAGCGCGCTGAACGGGTTGAACGAGCCTCCCGAGAGCGTGAGCAGCAGCGTGAGCGTGAGCACGTCCACCATCATCGCGGCTGCGAGGTGTCGTTCGTCGATCCGATCGCCGTGTACCGCGCTCCAACGCATGCAGCCGAGATTGAACGCCACCTCGCCAGCGACCACGGCGAGGAGCCAGCCGATCGGCCCTGCGATCGCGAGCACGCCGCCCACCAGTGCGATCAGTGCGAGCTGACCTGCGATGAAGCCCCAGCGCAGCTTCACCAGCCACGAGAAGTTGATCGCGTGCGTGGAAGTCATCGGTGCGGTGCGGCGCCGGGGGAGGGCGCCAGCCTTCCCAAGGTGACGTCCGACGGCATACGTCGCATCTGGCGAGCGTTCCAATCCCCGCGACACCGTGTCGCACGCTGGCCCTCGATCGAACGGCCAGCGAAGCGTTGGAATGCAGGGACTTCCACTTCTCGGTCACGCGTGTTGGATCCAGTCGTCACGCCCGTGCAACGCGTCGCGGTTCCGCAGTCCAGCCAGCTCGTACGCGAGCCGGTAGGGTGCTGCGGGAAGGCGACCGATCGAAGCGAGAAGGGCGTTTCGAAGCCGCCGGCTGGCGGTCGAACGAAGGGTGGCGACGCGCGTCATCCGATCGGTGAACGCCACCACGCGCTCGGCGACGGGACGGCGCCGACGCTCGTATGCGTCGAGTGGGGACTCGTCGCCGCCGCCGTGGATCACCTCGGTGAGCGCATGGCCCAGCGCCACCGCGTCCTGGATGCCGGTGTTCATGCCCTGGCCACCGGCGGGGCTGTGGGTGTGTGCCGCGTCGCCAGCGAGCACGATGCGGCCGTCGCGGAACCGGTCCGCGACGCGGTGATGGAGACGGAATCGCGAGCTCCAGAGCACCGCGTCGATCCGGGCTGCTGCGGCTCGTGATCCGCGCGCGTCGAGCAATCGCTGAACGTCCTCGACCCGAAGCTCGGGTGGTGCCTCGTCCATGGTCGCGACGACGCGATGGCTGCCGCCGGGTAGCGGCGCCACCACCACCAAGCCCTCGGGCGAGAAGAAGAGCATCACCTCGTCGCCGTCGAGCGACCAGCGCATGCGCACGTCGGCGAGAACGAACGATTGCTCGTAGGTCTCGCCGTGGAAGCCGATCCCCGCTTGCTGGCGCACGGTGCTGTGCATCCCGTCGGCGCCGACCACGTAACGCGCGCGGATTGTCCGTGTGCGCTCGGCACCCGGGCTCACCGTCACCGATACCTCGCTCGCGTCCTGGGCGATCGCGTCCACGGCACACGGGCGGACCACGTCTCCGCCCAGCTCGCGAAGGCGCTCCAGCAGGATGGCCTCGGTGATCTGCTGCGGAACCATCAGGGTGTATGGGTAACGGGTCGGCAGCCGATCGAATCGGATCGACGCCAGGGCTCGGTCGCGGTCCCTGAGCGTGAATCGCGGCACGACGTGGCCGCGGGCGCGGAGCCGATCCGTGACGTCGAGCTGCTCCAGCACCTCGAGGGTGCGGGCGTGGACTACCGCCGCGCGCGAGGTCTCGGCGCCAGCCTGCAGACGCTCGACCAGCACGAAGGGCACCTGCCGAGCCGCGAGGACGCACGCCAACGAGAGTCCGGTGGGACCGGCACCCACGATCACCACGTCGGTGTTCGCGGGGCACTCTGGGGGCGATGTTGGATGGTTCACGTGCAGGCCTCCGTTCGTCGCAGGCGCGCGGCACACGCGCAGCGCGGACGATGCGGCGTGCGGGAGCAACTCGCGAGCCAACCGATCGCGCGGCGCCAAAGCCGAACGCGCTCGGCCGAAGCTCAGTGGGAGGCCGCCACGCTCGCTCGTCGATTGCGCAACGGCGTCCACACGAGTGCTCAGAAATGCGCAAGGTGTGTCGCACTGCTCAGCCGTGTGCGCCGGGGCGCGTACGGTCGGTTTGTGGCGCTCGGCCGGTCGAGGCAAGATCCCTCGGCGCGTGACCTCGAAGCCGAAACCGTCGAACGCCGATCTTCTCGGGCGCCTGCTGGCGCTCGACGCATTGTTGCCTGCGCTGGCGGACGTACTCGACGTCCGTGAGGTGTTCGAGCGGCTGTCGGTCCTCGCACGCCGCGTGATCCCGCACGACTTGTTGTTGCTCACCCTGGTCACGGACGATCGCGACCACGTCACGGTGCACGCGGTCACCGGCAGCGACAATCCCTTCCCCGTCGAGGTGATCGCGCTCGACGACGAGCAGCGGGAGCTGGTGCGGACCACGTCGTGGGATTGCCACGTGGTCTCCGACATGCAGCTCGATCCGCGCGAGCGGGTGCTGCCGCCCGGTCGGCGCGGCTACCGGGCACGGCTGATGGTGCCCGTTCGTCAGCGTGGGGAGCACGCCGGTGCCCTCGATTTCTTCGCGATGCGGCCGAGCCTCTACGGCGACGCCGACGTGCTGCTGGCGCGGCGTATCGCAGACCACGTGGCGCTCGCGTTGTCCCACCAGCGTTTGGCCGACGCGGCGGCGCGAGCGGCGGAGGCACGCGAACGCACGTCAGCGCTGGAGCGGAGGGTGCGCGCGCTCACGGCCGAGGTCGATGCCCTCGGAGGTCGCGCCCGCATCGTCGGTCGCTCGCCGGCTTGGAAGCAGGCGCTCCAGCAGGCGACGCAGGTGGCCGCCACCGAAACGACGGTGCTGCTGCTCGGCGAGTCCGGTACCGGCAAGGAGGTGTTGGCGCGCTGGATTCACCGGGTATCGGCACGTGCACGGGGCCCGTTCGTGGCGGTGAACTGTGCGGCGCTACCGGAGCAGCTTCTCGAATCGGAGCTCTTCGGTTTCGAGCGCGGCGCCTTCACCGGTGCGGTCGCGTCCAAGCCTGGCCAGCTCGAGCTGGCTGGCGAAGGCGTGCTCTTCCTCGACGAGGTGAGCGAGATGAGCCCCGTTGCACAGGCGAAGTTCTTGCGCGTGTTGCAGGAACGGGAGTGCCAGCGGCTGGGTGCAACCCGCCCCATCAAGATCGACGTGCGCGTGGTCGCCGCCACCAATCGCGACTTGCATGCTGCGATCGCTCGGGGTGCCTTCCGCGAGGACCTGTATTACCGGCTGAGCGTCTTCGAGATCGCTCTGCCGAGGCTTCGCGAGCGGCGCGAGGACGTCTTGCCGCTGAGCGAGGCGTTCTTGTGCGAGATCGGCCAATCGCTTGGTCGTCCGCCGGCGCGCCTCGATGCGGGCGCACGGCAGGCCCTTCTCGACTACGCGTGGCCCGGAAACGTGCGGCAGCTTCGCAACGTGCTGGAGCGCGCCGCGATTCTGTGCGACGGGCAGCTCATCTCGCGAGTGCATCTCTCGCTTCCGATTCCGGCACAGCCGGTAGCGCCCGTGCTGCTCGCGGGCGGCGCCGCCATCGAGCCAGCGGCAGCTCTCCCTGCGCTCCCCACGGATCTCCCCAGCCTCGAGCGCGCGACCATCGAACGCGCACTCTCGGAAGCGCGCTTCAACAAGTCGAAGGCGGCTCGGGCGCTCGGGCTGAGCCGCACACAGCTTTACGTGCGCCTGCGGAAGTACGGCCTCGACACCTGACTTGCCCGCCAGCGGCACGGCACTTGCGACGAGGTCAGCTCATTCCGGCGACCGCCGGAAGCGCGCGACGCGTGACGACGGTCTCGTCGTCGCGACGTGGGCCGTACGTCGAGAGGGGAGCGATGGCTGCGATTCGTCGTTCGAGTTTGCTGATCGGTGCGGTCGTGGTGGCGGTGCTCGTCGCGACGAGGGGCGAGGCCGCGGCGGAGGACAACTCGCTTCCACCGCTGAAGCCACCGATCGCGATCGGGTTCCAGCTCGATCTCTTTCCGACCGTCGTCAGCGCAGCGAACGGCAAGCTCGGCTACGCGCCACAGATCTGGCTCGGCATCGATCATCTGCGCTTGCGCTTGATCGGGGCGCACCTCGAGCCGCCGGATGCGTTTGCCTTCGACGACGACTTCGAAGATCCCACCTCGACCGTCTTCGCGACGGTGATCGATTACACGTTCGGTGAGCGTTTCGACGGCTGGTGGGTTTGTGGCGGCTTCGAGCTGTGGCAACGGACCGTGCGGCACGAAGCCTCGGGCACCAAGCTCGACTGGACCAGCGCCATCGCGACGCTGGGCGGCGGTTACATCTGGCGCTTTGCAGGCGACTTCTATCTGGATCCGTGGGCCGGTGTGCACGTCACCCTCAACCCGCAGACCGTGCGCAGCGCAGCCGTCGAGTACGAGCCACCCCCGGTCGTGGCGAATGCTTCCGTGAAGCTCGGGTGGCTCACGTCCTGGTGAGCACGGTGCACCCTCGCGTGGCACGCTGGGGATGCCCGCTCGTCGCGCCCTCGGCCTCCGGTCAGCGACCGCAGACTTCGAGCACGGCGCGCGGCGGCACATCCACGTGGCGGTCGTGGCCCTCCCGATCGGGAACGTGGATGCGTAGCCGAGTCGGGTGCTCGCCCAGGTTTGCGCACGACGAGCACGCGGCGGTGTCGGTACACAGCCAGTCCTCGGGAGTTTCGAAGACGATCTCGGCGTCGTGATCGACGCGCCCCTCGGCGTCGAGCGGTAACTCGGGCGCGAGCGCGGCGGCTGCTCCACCCAGCTCGAGCGTCGTTGGACGCGTCTGGCTCGCGCAGCCGCACGCGAGGGCGAGTGCGAGAATCCGGACGTGAAGCCGTGTCGCGCCGTTCATGGTGGATGGATCTCCCGCGACCGTGGGTCGCAATCGTGCGCCGCGCGGGACTCTCGCATGCCGTCGCGGGAAGTGCTGCGCGTCACGATGTCGCAGCGAGACCGCGACCGCGTGTCGCATTCACGAGAGGCGATGGAGGCGCGATGCTGCCGACGCGATGAAGATCGGCGTGTGGACGCGGACGTTGGTGGTGGCGGGGCTGGCGTTCGCGAGCTTGGGCGCCGCGGTGCCGAACGAGGAGCTCGACCGCGAGGCGTACCGGGTGGCTCACGACCTGATGAGCCCGTTCTGCCCCGGGCGCACCCTCGCCGATTGCCCGAGCCCGTACGCCCGCGAGGTGCGGCGTGAGATCCGTGAATCCCTCGCCGCCGGCATGCCCGCGAGCGAGGTGAAAGAGCGCTTGACCGAGACCCTCGGTGACGAGATCCGAGGCCGACCGCAACGCGCGTGGGGCTGGGCGATGCCCGCGTTGGTCACGTTCGGAGGACTGCTTGCCTCCGTCGTGGTGATTCGCCGCTTGGGCAAACCCTCACGTGTTGGCGTCGCAGCGCGCGCGGCCGACGAGCGGAGTGTTCGGTCCAGCGACGACTTGCTCGCCGCC
>CAYUSL010000244.1:0-8998 GCA_964447125.1 uncultured bacterium
CCGTTGGTGAGGCACACGAACGAGATCCCGGTGGCGGGATCGGCCCACGCCACCTGCCCGCCTGCGCCCGGGTGACCGAAGGCCTGGGCCGATACCTCGGAGCCGAAGCCGCGGTAGATCTTGTCGTCGTCGCCAGCGATCACCACGCCCAGTCCACGATGGGCGCGGCGCCGGATCATGGGGTCGATCAGCTCGCCGGTGCGCACCTGGAGGGCGCGGGCGATCGTGGCAGGCCGCCACACGCGGTGCTCGCCGTCGCGCGCGGCGAGGTCGTGAAGCAAACCTTGATAGAAGAGCGCCAACGCAGACGCGGTAGACACCCCGCCGCTGGCAGGCGCACCCACAGCGCGGATGTCGGCGCGGTTGTAGGCCTCGAAGTACTTCTCGTCGTCGGTGACGTTGGGTGGCAGCGCGATGCCGAGGTCGGCGAGAAGCGCCGGCGCGGGGCGCTCGCCGACGTGCACCACCGGCGCCACCCGCCCGTCGAGGTCCGCGGTGTCTCCCAGGTGAAGATCCGCGAGGCCGAGCGGCCGCACGATGCGCTCGCGAATGTATGCGCGAAAGTCCTGACCGGCGCGACGCTCGATCACTTCCGCGAGCACCAAGAACGACGTCATCGCGTGGTAGACGAAGCGGCTGCCCGGTTCCCAGTCGAGCCGCCACTTGCGGAAGCGTTCCAGCCGCCGCTCGCGATCGTTCCAGTCGAGCGGTGCGAACGGCGCCACGGGGAATCCCGAGGTGTGCGTGAGGAGCTGCTCGATGGTGACGCGCTCCTTGCCGTTGGTGCCGAACTCCGGCACCACGTCCACCACGCGCTCGCTCACGACGAGCCGGCCGTCCTGCTGAAGCAACCACGCCGCCGACGCGGTGATCGCCTTCGTGCACGAGAAGATCGTGTAGAGCGTGCGGTCGTCGGCGTGGCCGTCCTTCGAGAAGGTGCGCGCGGCGATCACCTTGCCGTGCCGAGCCACCGCGAGCTGAAGCGACGGCAACACGCCGTCGGCCACGAAGCTCGCCGCGTTCGCAAAGAGCTCATTCACGGCGGCTGACGTGGCGGGCGTGGATTCGATCATTCGCGAGCCTCTCGGGACTACGACCTCGACGACCTGGACGACGAGCCGAAATCCTCCAGAAGACGCGGCTTCACGATGCTCGTCCACAAGCCGTAACCGGCGGCGTTCATGTGCAGGCCGTCCCAGCGGTAGAGCTCGCGTCGCGGGCGGCCGCGGCCGTCGAGCATCGGTGTCGCGACGTCGAGGTACGCGACGTTCGACATCTCGGCGGCGATCCGCGCGATGCCCTCGTTGGTGCGTGCCATGCGTGGCCACTGCTTGGCGCGCAGCGGCGAAGGCTTGATGGAGAGCAGGTAGATCGGCAGCGTTTCGCCGAGGCGCTTGCGGATGGCGATCACGAACGCCTCGAAATCGGCGACCACGCTCCGGGTCGAGCGGGGGCTCAGGCGGCCGAGGTCGTTGTCGCCGGCGTACATGACCACCGCGCGCGGCGCCGTGGGGAGGAGGATGCGCTCGGCGTAATGGGTGACGTGTGCCGCATGGGCGCCACCGAAGCCGCGGTTCACCACGGCGAGCGGCCACATGTCCTCTTCGAGCGTCGACCAGAAGCGGATGCTCGAGCTACCGGTGAAGACGATGCGACCGGGCTCGGTGCGCGACGTGCGCTCGCGGCGCTCGAAGGCGCGGATCTCCCGCTCCCACATCTCAGGGCGCGCGAGCCACCAGCCGAGCCGTTTCAGTGCCATCGCGCGGGAATCTGGCGCAAGCCGCCCGCGCGCGGAAGATGCCGCGCGCGAGTGCGCCAACGGCGCGTGAACGACGAGCGGTAGGGGCGAGCGACAGCTCGCCCGCCGAGATCACGCGCAACAGCGCGCGGCCTCGCGGCCGCCCCTACGCGGCGATAGTCGTATCGGTGCCCGCGGGGGGCAACGGCAGGTCGCCGTAGACGTCGTCCACGGCGAGCGTCACACCCAGCGCAGGAATGCTCGCGCATTCTCCCGCTCCGAAGCCACTCGCCGAAAACGAGTCGTCCGCGGCGCGCAGCCACACATCGATGCGCCGTTCGCGATGGGACACCAGCAACACGGCATCGAGTGACGGGATGCGCTGGTAGTGCGCGAGCTTGGTGGTGCGGTCGTAGCGCTCGGTGCTGTCGCTGGTGATCTCGACGACGAGCTTGGGATTGGTGGCGGCGTCGCGATTCTCCGGATCCCGCTCCAGCTCGCCGCACACCACGGTCACGTCGGGATACGTCGCGAGTCCCGTTTCCACCACGCGCACGCTCAGATCGGAGCTGTACGCCCGGCACGGGCCGCCGCGCAATTGCGCGAACAAAGCACCGCTCACGGCTGCTGCGAGTGCGGCGTGCTCCGGTGTCCCTCCCGCCATGGCGTAGATCTCGCCATCGAGATACTCGTGCTTCACGTTCGCGAACCGTTCCAGCACGACGTATTCGCGGTACGTGTAGCGATGGTGGCGGGCGGGCTCGTTCATGCCGGCACCCATCCTAGCCGCTCGTTCCCGCGCCGGGCGACCGCTCAATCGCTGGACCAGCGGTCGTGGCGGCGGCGACGTTCGGCGCGGTAGTTGGTGACTTCGAGGCGGAGCCCGTCGGGATCGCGGAAAAACGTGGCGACGTAGTCGGGTGCGTACTCGGGGAAGAGACGCGGCTCGCTGGCCTCGATGCCGGCAACGCGCAGTTCAGCGGCGACCCGCCGCACGTCGTCGGCGCTCTCGACCCGCAAGCAGAGATGATGCAATCCGGGTGCGTAGGGCTCGTGCGTGGTCGCGACTCGCGCCGGCCGGATCACGACTCCGAAATGGCGATTGAAGTACTGGACGTGGCGATCGCCGTCGATCGGGAACTCGTTCTTCCGGAATTCGAGTGCCGCGAACACCCGATCGTAGAAGTGTTCCGAGCGCGCGAGATCCGCGACTGTGAGATAGACGTGGTCGAGGCCAACGACTTCCGTCACAGCGTCTTCAAGTATTCGATGACGGCGCGACGCTCGCCCGGCGTGAGCCGGTCACCGAACGTGTGGCCGCCATTCGACTGGCTCCAGTACGTGGAGTCGTAGATGAATTTTCGTTCGCCGTCGGGTGCGTCGGCCTGGCCGTACGGCACTTCCACCCATGGCCAGCCCAGCGTGTCCTCGTCGAAGTGGGTGCTGTCGAAATCGACGCGCTTCCAATACTTCGGTCGCGCCTCGCTGTTCAGCACCAACTCCACCGTCGGGACCGACCCGTTGTGGAAATACGGGGCCGTGGCCCAGATGCCATCGAGCGGCGGCGCCATGTAGCCGGGGAACGGATCGGCGGGAGTCATGCGCGTGATGCGCCCGTAAAACGAGCCGTTGTACCACTCGACCAGCTCGGGGGCGTGGATCACGCCGGCATTGGCCACCACCGGATCGGTGCCGATGACGTCGAGCGGAAAGAGCAGGTTTGGATAGGTGTCGCTCGAATCATCGTCGGGATCGCCTGCATACGTGCCGTGGCAATTGGCGCAAGTCGCGAGGAAGACAGCCCTCCCCTGCCCGGCCAGATCGCGATCGATGCCACGGGTGTAGTGCGGCGCGTGAATCGTCCCGATGAAGGTCTGCATGTCCTTGAACATGCCGTCGACCTTCTTCGCTTGCTCGACGTCGTCGACACACACCGAGGTGGCGAGCGCCATGGTGCCGCGGTGATCGCCGCGCGCCATGCCGTTGTAGAAAAGCGCGTTCTTCTTGTGTGCGCGCCACCACGGCGGTGGATCGGACGTCACGCGCGCGTCGTCGAGGGACATGCGGTTGCCGTGCTCGTCTCGCGGCTCGAGTGGTGCGAGGAGCTCGTCGCTCCACGCGAGCGTGTCGCGGTCGTGGTGCGCCATGAGCACCACCGCCACGATCTCGGCGGGATTGTTGCCGACGGTGCGCATGCGCGTCTGGGTGAGGGCGCGCGCGGCGCTCAGCATTCGCTGCATGCTCGCCTGCTCGGCTTCGTTCAGGCCCAAGAGATCGAGCAGGCTGTCCGGCATCTCCACGGCGGGTAGCCCACTCGTCCAATCCGCGGCGGAGTTGCCGAGGCCGATGTAAACCTTTCCATCGAACTCGCCGCCATGGCACGTGAGGCAATTCGAGTTCACGACCTCGGCACCGTTGGGCGCCGTGAACGCGTTCATCGAGTACGGCATGCGGCGATTGTGGCCCTCGCGACCGTCGAGCTTGGCGCCGTTGCCGAAGCTACCGAGAAAAGGCGCGAGCAACGGGTTGCCCACGATCTTGTAGGGGATGCCGCAGGTCATGTAGCCGCCGTTGAGCAGCATGGTCCGACCGGCGACGGGATCGCCCAGGTCTTGCGGCTCGGGCGGAAGCACCACGCTGCCGTAAGGGCCCCGCTCGCCGCGCCACGCCGCCTCGCCATCGGACGAACCGCAGGCTGCGAGCGTCACGATCGAGAGCGTCGCGAGCGCGAGCGCCGCCACGCGCGCGGACGCGCTCGGGAACGAGTTGCACGAGGGATCGGAACGTTCGAGTGCCGTCATCGCACACCTGGGCTACCGGCCCACCGGTAGGTTGGAAGTGCGCGGATCCTACACCAGCCTCACCCGGCGCGCTTCCCGAGTGGATGCCGGCGCCCCAGCGTCCGCCGCGGACCGGCGGGAGCCGGTCCCTCCGGACTGCCATTGGCAGAGCGGAGCTCGCGCTACGCGCCGTCCCCGGACCGGCGCGAGGCTGCACGTCCCGCGGGCCACGCACGCTCCGAAGTGGGTTCAGTTCGCCGTCATCGGTGTAGCCGCAGCGTCGAGGAATCCTGCGCGCACGGCATCCATGAGCGCGTTGTGTCCTTGCGCAGGCAGGTAGCCGTAGTTCACCGTCCACACGATCGCGCCACCGAGGCCCTGTGCGCGAGCCCAAGCCCCCTTCGCCGCGATCGAGTCTGCGTCTTCGTACGTCAGGTAGGTGATCGGCGTGTTTCCCCAGCGCATCCACGCTGGCGAATAGCTCACGTAACGCTGTTTCGCGACGTCGTCCCAGTGGACGGTACCGTTCACCTGCGTGAAAGCGCCGTCTTCCACCAGGCGCACGTAGTTGTTCTCCCAATCACCCGCTTGCGCCCAGGTGTCGGCACCGATCGCCTGCCGCGGACCGGTGACGCCGTTCGTGTAGTAGATGCCGTAGAGCCCGATGCCGATGCCGAGCTTCGCCGCGGGAACGCCCGCCGCTTCGTACTCGGCGATGCTCGATTGCACCGACGTGGGATACGTCGGGCCGGCACCGAAGAGCGCCGAGTGGTGCCACGAGCTCCACCCCGGCCAGGTGTCGGCCATGCCGTACGTCATCAAGTTGTATTGATCGACGAGCGACGCCACCTGCACGTGCCACGGGGTCACCGTGGCGTAGTTGATGTTTCCCCAGAACGCGGGCCAGGTGAGCACGAACGGCTGGTTGGGCGCCTGATAGCGCGTTTGCTGCGCCGCTGCTGCACGCAGCTCGGTGAGCAACGCCACCACTTGCGAGCGCTGGGCCGTGGTGTCGAGATGCTCCTCCCAGTCGATGTCGACACCGTCGTAGTTCTTCGCAACGGCCTTGGCGATGATGCGCTGAACGAACGTGGCGCGCACCGAGGCGTTCGCCGTCGAGACGTCGAAGCCGCCGCCGTCTCCCGCGCCGCCCACCACCATCAGCGCCTCGACACCGTCTCGATGGGCACGCGCGATCATCGGGTCTTCGACGTACGCGTGACCGGTGCCCGCGCCTTCGAGGAGCTGCCCAGCGCTGCCGCCCAGCGTGCCTCCACCCGGCGCATAGCGCGCGAACGCGAGATGCGTGAGCGTGCGCATGTCGACCGCGTCCACGGCGACGTTGGGATCGGATCCCGTCCAATCCCAGAAATACCCCGCGTAGTAGCCGGTGACCCACAAGCCCGAGCGAGGCGCGCCAGTCACGGTGACGACGACGGACTTCGACGCCGTGGTGCCGGCGTTGTCGCACGTGAGCGTGTAGGTGGTGGTCACCGCGGGCGACACCGACTCGCTGCCGTGGATCGGCTTGGCGCCGCTCCATCCGTCCGAGCCGGTGCACGAGCCTGCACGTGCGTCCCATTCGAGGAGGGCCGACTCGCCGGCCTCGATCGTCGGCGGCGTCGCCGTGAAGGAAACGATCTCGGGCGGAACGCAGGCTGCGAGAAACGCAAACGTCAGCAGCGCGATGACGGTGCCGCGAGCCAGACGAGCGTGATGCGACCAACGGATGACGGCCACGGGTTTCGCCTCCTCCCGACCCCTCGGTTCTCGGCGATCGAATCGACGATCGGCATCGTCCCCCCGTGGGGATCATCCTAGATCGAAACCGCCCCCCCCGGTGCAATCCTTTTTCGCGCACCGCGGGCGGCCGTGAAGGCCGCCCCTACGCCGACGGCGCCACGACGCATCGACACAGCGCCCACGGTGCCACGACACAGCGACGCGAAGGACCGTGACGGCCGGAGCTACGCGAAACGCTGCCGCGTCGACCGTCGGGGCGGGGTTCATCCCCGCCCGCGGGTGGCTCGACGGGCGCGCGTCACTGCTCGCGATCGTTGCGCGAGGCCCGGGCGAAACCCAGGAGCTTGAGCGCGCCGGAGGCGGTATGGCGCAGCAATCGATAGAGCGTGTCTTCGCTCGGCCGCGCTGCCGGGATCAGATCCCACGCCACCTCGGGCAACGGCGCGTCGATGACCACCTCGTGGCCATCGACGTGCTCGGTGGTGCGAGGGAAGAGCTCGTGGAAGAGAGCCAGCGCGTCGTGGTTTTCCGCCAGCGCCCAACACCGAAACGCACGCACGCCGCGCTCGCGCGCTGCGGCGATGAGCCGAAGCAGGAGCAAGCTGCCGAGCCCCTTGCCTTGCATCTCGTCGAGGACCGTCACCGCGGCTTCGGCCACCTCGGGCTCTCCGTCGAGGCGGATGAAGCGCGCCACACCGAGCCCCTGCTCGCCGCCGTCGGCAGCGCGTGTCGAGGCGCCGATGGCGAAGTGGTCCTCGCCATCGACGTCGGTTAGGTAACGCGCTTCGGCATCCGTGAGCCGCGGCTTGGCCGTGAAGAAGCGGTAGTAGCGTGAGCGCTCCGAGAGCCGCTCGAAGCCTTCCTCGAGCAGCGCGCGATCGTCCGCGCGCACCAGGCGGACGGTCACCTCGGTACCGTCGCGCAACTTGGCCGACTCGCGGTAGCTCTCGTCGAATCGCCGCTCGTTCACGTTCAGCTCCGGTGTGTCGCTTCCGGCCCGGGCTCAGACGGGATGCGGGAAGAGCAGCGAGCGCAAGCCGCGACCGGCAGCGAACCGCGCCACGTGCTCGTGCGAGGAAAGGTGGTCGAGAATCGAGCGGTAGGGAACGCAGCATTGGCGACAGAGCGGCAAGCCCGCCGTGACGTGACGGCGAAACGCGCGATAGCCATCGCCGTTCCAGAGCGCTGCGAGCGGCGCATCGCGCAGACTGCCGAGCTTCCAGCCATCGAGAGACTGGCACGCGAGCAGATCGCCGTAAGGCCCGATCATCGCCACTCCCCACGGCCACGTGCAGCCCGCCTCGGCGCGCTCGTGCACGGGTCGCGTGAGCAGCGAGTCCACTTCCACGGCCACGCGACCGCGCCGCCGCGCGTCCTCGACCGCAGCCCAGAAGCTCGGCGGCAGCTCGGCAGGCGCCCGGCCACCGGCGTGGGTCTTGCGCGAGAACTGAAGCGTGGCGACGCCACGCATCCCGAGGCGCTCCTCGGTCGCGGCCACCACGTCGCGGCCGAGATCGCTCACGTGGTGGAACGCGAGACGGCTCGCGCCGACACGCTCGGCGGCGTCGATCAGCGGTGCGAGCGCATCGCGGTTTTCGGGAAGCACGGTGACGTTGACGAAGACCTGAGGGAGAGCCGTCGCCGCTCGTCGCTTCGCTTCGGCGAGCTGCAGCAGACCCGCCGCGATTCGCTCATACGCGCCGTCGCGGCCACGGATGCGATCGTGGACCTCGCCCACGCCATCGATCGATACCCACAGCACGTCCAGCCCGCTCGCCACCAGGTGCTGGACGGCTCGTTCGTCGAGGTGCAGCCCGTTGGTCTGGAGTCGCACGAACGGAAAGCGCGCCGTCGCAGCCGCGACCACCTCGAGAAGATCGGCGCGCAGGAACGGCTCGCCGCCCGTGAGGATGAGGCTGCGCGTGCCCGCGCTGGCAGCCTGATCGAAGAGCGAAACGAGCTCGGCGGTGCCGAGCAGCTCCCGACCGGGTTCCTCGTACACACCCTGCCAGAAGCTGCACATCCTGCAGCGCAGATCACACTCGGCGTTGAGCACCACGTAGAGCTGAACCGCCGGCCCCGCCTTCTCGGTGCGCAGCGCCAGGCGCGCGAACGCCTCCGCCCCCGCCAGACTTCGCGTCAGCGTGCCGCGGGCGCGATCGAAGAGTGCGCGCTGCTCCCGTTCGTCGCGGGCGGCCGTGAAAGCCGCCGCGGAGGTTTCATCGCGCCGCGCCATGGCCGATCAGCGAGCGGGGCGCCGCTCGTTTCAGGCAGCCGCCGCGTCAGGCTGGTGCACGGGGCGCGGATCATTCCGCCAACGATCGGGCTCGACCACCAAGTCACCGTCCCGCGCCACGTGCCAGCCGTAGCGAACGAACGGAAGCCACGGAATCCCCGTCGAGCGCTTGAGGCCGAGCGCGTACGCAACGCGGCCGATCGCGAAGAAGAGCGCATTGCGCGGCATGGACACCAAGCGCCGCACCACGCCCCGCGGCAGTCGCAGCGCCACACACAGCGCCATGAGCTGCTGCAAGTTGATGAGCTCGTCGGGCGGACGGCGCTCACGCACGGCGGCGAGCTGCGAGAGCGGCGCACCCGGATCCACGCGCAGCACGTCGGAATCGACCACCACCGGACGGGTCGCGACGTTCATGGCGTAGGTCTCGAGGGCGAGGCTCAGGTCCTCGCCAGGGGAACCCAGGATGTTGTTGGCCTGGTAGTGAATGCCGTGGGCGCG
>CAYUSL010000245.1:0-8973 GCA_964447125.1 uncultured bacterium
CGGAAGCGCCGATTGAGCGAGCGCAAGCTCATCGCCCCGCGCGCGGCGAGCTCGGTCATCGAGATCGGGTCGCTGGCGTGCTGCTCCATCCACGACTGCAAATCCAGCACGGCTCGATCGCCATGATCCTTGGGCGCGACGTAGAGATATTGCGGCAGTTGGGAGCGGCGCTCGAGTCGACGTTGAGCGTCTTGGCCGTGAGCACCGCCACCTCGTGACCGACGAAACGATCGACCAGGTAGATCGCGAGATCCAGGAACGCGGTGGTCGAGCCCGCGCACAGCACCTGACCGGAATCGACGAGCCGCTACACCTCGCTCGAGCACCCGCCGGCGCGGGCAATCCCCCCTGGACAGTGCTCCAGGTGCGGGCTAGGGTGCGCACCGCTCGACGTCCCGACCCTCGTACGATCCTTCCCATGCGGCGGCTCAAGCACCTCGGTCTGCTCTTCGGCGAGGTCACGCGATACTCGCTCGTGAACCGAGTGTGGTGGCCCGTGCCGCTCTTGGGAACGTTGTTGCTGCTCGGTCTGGTGGTGGTCGTGGGTCAGGCCTCGGCTCCGTTCATCTACACCTTGTTCTAGCCATGCCGCCCACCGGCGGTTGAGGGAGTGCCTTGCGGACCGAGGGACTTCCTCTGCGAGAGCTTTACGTACGAATCGGATCGGGAGACCGGGGGGAACATGGGCCACGAGACGCGAACGAAGCGTAGTGTCCGACGCGCTGCGACTACTGCGTTGCTGATGATGCTGGCGCTGGTCGGTGTGGCGCAGGCAGCGGAAGTGGTGACGCTCTCGAGCGGCGACAAGGTGAGCGGCGCCTTCGGGGCGATGACCAAGAAGAAGCTCACGATCAAGACCGATTACGCGGGATTGGTCGAGATCGACTGGACCCTCGTCGCCGGCTTCGAATGCAGCCAGCCCACTGCGGTGTGGACGCTCGACGACGTGCGCTACGAGGGCACGATCGCGACCGGCCCCAAGGGCACCCTCGTCATCACGCCGACCGCGGGATCGCCTACCCAGATCGAGCTCGCGAAGATCCGCAAGATCCGGCTCTTGGGTGCGGCGTGGAGCGGGTTCGTCGACGTCGCGGTGCGCGACACCGAAGGCAACTCGAGCACCGTCGGCGCGCTACTCCAGGCAGAAGCGCTGCGCACCACCGAGGTGAACGAGATCAAGCTCAAGGGCCTCTTCCGCTACGGCGAGAACCAGACGTCGGTGAGCGAGGCGAGCTGGTACACGTTGGGTCGCTACCGCCACGACATCGCCGGTCCGCTGTTCGCTTACGTGAGCGCCGAGTTCATGCAGGACCGCTTCAAGGACATCGACCTCAACACCATCCTCTCCGGCGGTCTCGGCGTGACGATCCTGGAGCAGGATTGGATCGATCTCTCGGCCGAAGCCGGTGCTGCGTACGTGCGCAACGACTTCAAGGTCACCGCCGACGAGAACCACGTCGCCGGCCGCGCCGCTGCAGATACCCGCGTGAGCCTGCCGCTGGGCCTCGAGTTCACGGACAGCGTCATCTACGTTCCGAACTTCGAAGAGACCAACGACTGGCAGCTCCGCAACGACGCGGCACTCGGCTCCGAGATCGTCGCCGGCTGGAAAGCGAAGCTCGGCATGATCCTGGAGTACGACAACAAACCCGAGCCCGATCGCCAGAAGGACGACGAGACCTACTACGTCGGCCTCGGCTACAAGTTCTGAAGCGACGCACCCGCACGTGCACGACGCGGCCGTCGGAAGTCGAGTGGTACCACCCCGCGACGGGCGATCCCCGGCGCGGGGTTGCAGGGGGGAACCATGCTGTACGCGCGCGCTGCGTCAGGGCGCGGAACGCGGCGGCGGGCGAGTGCCTGGTTGCTGGCACTCGGCGCGCTCGGCGTCGCGGTTTCGTGTCAGGTCAATACTCTATTCGCCATCGCATTCCAGACCGTACTAGGCACCGACAACGGCCAGCCGCTGAGCGCGCTGTCGACGCTCGACCAGTCGGGGAGCGCCAACGACTGGGGGCGCTACCTGGCGTTCTACCCGTCCGCGGGCGGCTACCAGGGCGTCTTCTCGTTCCAGCTTCCTGCCAGCGTCCCGCGCAGCACGGTGGGGGCTCTCTACGTCGGCGCCAACTACAAGGGCCAGCCGGGCAGCGCGCAGCGCTGGACGTTCGATCTGCTCGACGTCGCGAGCCAGCAGTGGGTCACGATCGGTGACAACGCGGCCGTCACGCAAAGTGGGATCTGGACGACGATCCAGTCCAACGCCACCGCCGACGTGGCACGTTTCATCGCGAGCAACGGGCTGATCCAGCTTCGTTTCGCGACGACTTCGTCGCTCGATTCGAGCAAGCTCGACTTCCTGGCGCTCGGCGTCTCGGGCACCGGAGTCGTCCCGCCCGCGCCCACGGGTGGGCTGCGCAAGGTCTTCCAGGGCTCGTACTCGCGTGACGACTCGCAAGAGGTCGATTTCGTCGCCGCCCACGACCTGCACGTCATCGGCGTCGGCCCCAACAAGCTCGACGAGCTTCGCCAGGCGAATCCCAACCTCACCGCGCTCTACTACATCAAGATCGCGGGCGTTCACGGCCCGGAGACGCGACCACCGTCGGGCGATCCGCAATGGGCGCAGGCCGTGGCGCAGAACCTGCTGTGGAAGGGCCCCTCCGGGAACTACGTCCGCAACAGCACCAATGGTTGGTACTACATCAACGTTCAAGACGCGACGAAACGGGCCAAGTGGTGGGCATTGCAGAAGAGCGTGCTGGGCCCACAGATGGCCTATTACGACGGCATCTACTTCGACAACACCACCACCATCACGTCGGATTTCGAAGACCTCGTCACGGAACCGCCCGTCGGGTACGACGAAACCGCGTACTACGACGGCATCTACTCGTTGCTCTCCTCGGCACGCAGCGAGTACCCCGGCAAGACGGTGTTCTTCAACACCTACGCCGGCTGGGAGACGCCGGGGTTCCGCGGTCTCGAGCTGATGCCGATGGCCGACGGCATGTTTTTCGAGGGATTCGCATACAAGGTGCGCGCGGGCCTCTTCGACAAGCCGCGCCTGCTCCAGCAGCTCGCGGACTTCGCGAGCATCGTCCGCAGCGGCAAGCACGCGGTCGCGCTCGACTACGCGGCGCCCACCGACATCGCACGCCGAACGCTTTCGCTGGCCTGTTACATGCTCGTCTCCAACGACAACGCGCTGCATTTCTTTTCCAGCCCCGAGGTCGACTCGGACGTGCAAGAATGGCCGGAGGACGATCTGGACATCGGCGTGCCGCAGAGCGAGTACGTAGTGACCGCGAGCGGGCTCTTGCAACGTGACTTCAGCGCAGGACGCGTGATCGTCAATCCCGAGGACACCGTCAGCCTGAGCTACGTGGTCGACGCGACGCGACGCGAGAAGCTGGTGCTGAGCGGCGGCGGCGCCTGGCCCTCTGCGGGCGCGCTCGGCTGGCAAGCGGTCTCGGGTACTCTCACGGTACCGCCCATGTCGGGATTGATCCTGCGCACCAGCGGCTGACACGGCACACATCTCCAGATCCCATGCCCACCGAACGCCCGAGCCGCCGCAACGCCCGCAACCCGAAGGCAGGCGCGGGGGCGAAGCGCGGTGTGCGCGTGCTCGGTGGACGCGGGCGAGCGGCCGAGGACCGGCCGCTGCTTCGACTCACCCTCGAGCCGCCGGGGCTCACGGTCACCGGCGGCGGCACCGCGCTCGAGATCAGCACCACCGAGAAAGCGACGGGGCCCGGCCGTGCCGGCCTGCGCGGCGACGTACGCGGGGGCTTGGTTCGCGTCGAGCGCAGCGGCGTGCGCGTCGCCGGCCTGGTGGTGTCGTTCCCGCGCTCGCGGCTCACCCTGGACGGCACGGTCCAGCCGCAGAATCACGGCATGAAGGCTGCGCTGCAGGTCCACGCCGACCCACTCGATCTGGACGACTTCCTGGATCGCCTGCAGCCGGTGCGCGCGGTGGTGACGCGCCGCTCGGCGGGTGCGTCGAGCCGCGGGAAGGCCCGTCGCAAGCAGGCGTGGCCCGACGTCGCGGTGCACCTCGATCTGCGCCGCGTCCACTTCCGGCGACGCACGGTGGACACCATCGCCGGCGATCTCGCCATCGAGCGGGGCGCGGTGTCCCTCGCGCCGATCTCGTTCCGGACGGCCGGCGGCGTCTTTCACGGCGCCATCGAAGGCCCCGGCCCCGCACATTCCGGTACCCGTGTGAGCGGCACGCTCAAAGCCCCAGACCCGGCGGCGTTCTTCGAGCTCGCGGGGCTGCCGGCGATCGTCTCGGGCGCGCTCGACGCCGAGCTCGACGTCACCTTCCCCAGCCGCACCGGCTGGAAGAGCGGCGGGCGCGGCTCGTTCCGCCTCGGCCTCGAAAAGGGTCGCCTGCACACGATTCAGCTTCTCGCCGAGGTGCTGTCGCCGCTGGTGCCCGGGATGGTCTCGGGCGTGCTTTCGCCATTTCGCAAGCTCATCGAGCTCGACGCCCTGGGAACACGCTTCGAGCGACTGCATTTCGCGGGCGAGCTCAAGCCGGGACGCGTGCATCTGACCACCGGCCACATCGAGGCGTTCGGCATGACCGTGCAGGTCACCGGGACGATGAGCCTCGCGAGCGGCGAGCTCGACCTCCGCGGCACGGTGCGCATCGAAGCGAGCCTGCTCGAATGGATCGGCGTGGAGCGCATCATGGGCCCGCCCATCTTCACCATTCCCGTCACGGTGCGCGGAGCCTTGCCCACGCCGCGGGTGCTTCCCGATCTCGACGAGCTCAAGAAGTTCGCATCGGGCTTGAGCTTGCGGCGCTTGCCCGGCCGGCTGCTCGGCGACGTGAATCGCCGGCTTCGATCGCTGGCCGGCTTGAGCCCTGCGTCCGCGCCGAGCGTCCGCTCGGCTACTGCTGCGTCGGCCGCGAGCACGCCGAAAGCGCCCTCTCGGCGCACCAAGCGCGCGGCCTCCACCAAACGCGGCGCCTGAGCCTTCGCACCACGAGCGCCCCTGCGGGCGCCCGGCGGAGGAGTGGGCGCTCGGAGGATGGCGATGGCCCTCGCGCAATCTCACTGGCCCGCGGAAAGCTCGGAGCCGGTTCTCGACACCACCGTCGGCGGCGTGCTGCATCAGGCGCGCGACGCGAATCCCGATCGTGTCGCGGTGATCGCGTGGGGGCTCGAGCCCGGTGAGCGGCGGACGTGGACGTTCGCCGAGCTGGCACGCGATGCCGAGCGGGTCGCGCAAGCCCTGCTGACGCGCTTCGCGCCTGGTGAGCGGATCGCGATCTGGGCGCCCAATCTCCCCGAATGGTTGCTGCTCGAGCTCGGTGCTGCGCTCGCCGGCCTGGTCATCGTCACCGTGAACCCCGCCTACCGTGCCCGCGAGCTCGACTACGTGCTGCGCCAATCGCGATCGGCTGGGCTTTTCCACGTGGGCGAGTTCCGCGGCAATCCGATGGCCGACACCGTCCTCGAGGTACGCGGTGCGCTGCCCGAGCTGCGCCACATCGTCGAACTCGAGCGCTGGGACGAGTTCGTCGCGAGCAGCGGCCCGGCGCGTGCGCTTCCCACCGTCACGCCGGAGATGCCCGCACAGATCCAGTACACGTCCGGCACCACCGGATTCCCCAAGGGCGCCCTGCTCCACCATCGCGGGCTCACCAACAACGCCCGCCTCACGATGCGCCTCCTCGACGCCCGCCCCGAGGACGTCTACGCCCACGCCATGCCGTTCTTCCACACCGCCGGCTGCGTGCTGTCGGCGCTCGGCCCACTGCAGATCGGCGCTACGCACGCGTTTCTGCCCGCATTCGAGCCGGGACGTGCGCTCGAGCTCGTGGAGAGTGAGCGCGCCACTCATTTCCTCGGCGTACCCACGATGCTGATCGCGATGATGGAGCACGGGAGCTTCGCTAGCCGCGATCTGGGCTCGCTGCGGGTGGTGGTCTCGGGCGGCGCCAGCGTGGCGCCCGAGCTGGTGCGCTCGATCGAGTCACGGCTCGGCGTGAGCTTCTCGATCGTCTACGGGCAGACGGAATCGTCTCCGGTCATCACCCAGACGAGGCTCCACGACACGCCCGAGGACAAGGCGGAGACCGTGGGGCCGCCGTTGCCTTCTACCGAGGTCAAGATCGTCGATCCCATGACTCACGAGATCGTGGCACCGGGCGTGGTGGGCGAGCTCTGCACGCGCGGTTACCTCGTGATGCACGAGTATTTCGACAAGCCCGACGCCACCCGCGCCGCCATCGACGCCGACGGCTGGCTTCACACCGGTGACCTCGCGACCATGGACGAGCGCGGCTACTGCCGGATCACCGGCCGGCTCAAGGACATGGTGATCCGCGGCGGCGAGAACCTCTTCCCCGCCGAGATCGAGGCCGTGATCCACGAGCATCCCGAGGTG
Source organism: uncultured bacterium (assembly GCA_964447125.1). Taxonomy (GTDB): domain Bacteria; phylum JADJOY01; class JADJOY01; order JADJOY01; family JADJOY01; genus JADJOY01. The sequence continues at coordinate 6,406 of CAYUSL010000245.1, forward strand.
GCCGAGGTCGCGGTGATCGGCGTTCCCGACTCCAAGATGGGCGAAGAATTGGTGGCCTTCGTCCGCTCCGCCACGTCGACGCCGCCCACCGTCGAGTCTTTGCGCACCCACGTGCGCGCGCGGCTCGCCGCGCCCAAGACACCGCGTTACTGGATCTTCATCGACGCGTTTCCGCTCACCGGCTCGGGCAAGATTCAGAAATTCGTCCTGCGCGAACGCTGGGATCGCGGCGAGTTCCGATCCGCCTGAGTGGCCGGAACAGAGGTGGCCCCGGCACGCTTTCCGTCACGAGGAGGTGCGCATGGCCACGACCGGCTACGCCGTCTGTCATCTCTGCGAAGCGATCTGCGGCCTCGAGGTCACGCACGAGGGTGGCCGCATCACGGGCATCCGCGGCGACGCGAGCGACCCATTCAGCGCCGGGCATCTCTGCCCCAAAGGTGTCGCGCTGCAAGACGTCCAGCACGATCCCGATCGCATCCGTGAGCCGCTGCGCCGCGTCGGTGACGCGTGGAAGCCGATCTCGTGGGAAGACGCCCTCGACGAAACGGCCCACCGCATCGTCGACATCCAGCGTCAGCACGGCCGCGACGCGGTCGCGCTCTACATCGGCAATCCGACGGCGCACAGCTCCAGCGCGCTGCTCTTCGGGCTGCCGTTTCGCGATCTGCTCGGCTCGCACAACAACTTCTCGTCGAACTCGGTCGACGCGCTCGCGCGTCTCATGACCTCGTACTTCCTCTACGGCAACCAGGCGCTGATCCCGGTCGCCGATCTGGGGCACACCGATTTCTTGCTGATCGTGGGTGCCAACCCGGTGGTGTCGAACGGCAGCGCGATGTCCGCGCCCGACGTGAAGGGGCGCCTGCAGGCGATCCGCGCCCGCGGCGGACGCGTGGTGGTGGTCGATCCACGCCGCAGCGAGACCGCCGACCTCGCCGATCGCCACCATTTCATCCGCCCTGGCACCGACGCTGCCCTGCTCGCGGCGCTGGTGACCACGCTCTTCGAGGAAGGCCTCGCCAAACCGGGGCGACTGGCGAGCTTCACCGACGGTCTCGACGTGCTGCGCGCGCGCCTCGCGCCGTTCACGCCGGAAAGCGTCGCGGAAATGGTCGGCATCGCCGCCGCCGACATCCGCGCATTGGCGCGCGACTTCGCAGCGGCGCCGCGTGCGGTCTGCTACTCGCGAATGGGGGCTTGCGTCCAGGAGTTCGGGGGGCTCGCCACCTGGCTCACCGACGTTCTCAACGTGGTGAGCGGCAACCTCGATCGCGAGGGCGGCTGGATGTTCACGACGCCGGTGGTCGACCTCGCCGGGGTGGCGACGCTCCTCGGCCAGCGCGGTAGCTACGACCGCTGGCGCAGCCGCGTGAGCGGGCTCCGCGAGTTCACCAGCGAGCTACCCGTGGCCGCGTTCGCCGAGGAGATGGACACCCCCGGCCGCGGCCAAATCCGCGGGCTCGTCACCCACGCCGGGAACCCGGTGCTCTCGCTGCCGAACGGCGCTCGCGTCGAACGCGCGCTCACCGGGCTCGACTTCATGGTCTCGATCGACATCTACAAGAACGAGACCACACGCCACGCACACCTCATCTTGCCGCCGAGCTGGGGGCTCGAGCACGACCATTTCCCGATGCTCGCCCAAGCATTGGCCGTGCGAAACGTCGCCCATTTTTCCCAGGCGATGCTTCCCGCACCCGAGGGCACGCGTCACGATCACGAGATCTTCCTGGCGCTCAGCGAGCGCATCGGCCAGCGTCGCGGTGGGCTGACTGGGCTCGCGACCGCGCTCGGTGGGCGGCTGGCGCGGCGGCTCGGCCCGCGCGGTCTCCTCGACTTGCTGATCCGTCTCGGGCCGCATGGCGACCGCTTCGTGCCCGGTTCACCCGGTCTCAATCTCGCCAAGCTCCTCGCCGCACCGCACGGGATCGATCTCGGTCCGCTGGAACCGCGACTGCCGGCACGTCTGGCCACGCGTTCGAAGCGCATCCAGCTCGCTCCCGCGCCGATGCTCGAGGATCTGCCCCGCCTCGAGCGCAAGCTCGAATCAGCCACACTCGAAGTGAGCGCTTCCGCGCACGCACCAGACGCGCTGCTGCTCATCAGCCGCCGTCAGCTCCGCAGCAACAACTCGTGGATGCACAACAGCGCCCGGCTGGTGCGCGGCCAGGACCGCTGCACGCTGCTCATCCATCCCGACGACGCCGCACGACGCCAGCTCGGCGCAGGAGATCGCGCCGCGATCACCTCACGGATCACGACCATCGAAGCACCCATCGAGATCAGCGACGAGATGATGCCGGGAGTCGTGTGCTTGCCCCACGGCTGGGGCCACGCCCGCGCGGGCGACGGTCTCGCCGTGGCCGCCGCGCACCCCGGCGTGAGCATCAACGACCTCACCGACGAGCGCCTCTTCGACGCGCTCTCGGGCAGCACTCAGCTCAGCGGAGTGCCCGTCACCGTCGCGCGGGTTTGATCAGGGCGTGATCGTGACCAGGATCGAACCGAAATCGTCGCCTTCCTGGGTTCCCTGGAAGGGCGCCGAGAACTCGTAGAAGAACGTGG
>CAYUSL010000246.1:0-1967 GCA_964447125.1 uncultured bacterium
CCCGGCGCGCCCCTGGGGCGCCCCGCGCGCTCCCTTTGGCGCGGGGGGGGGGGCCCCCGCGGGGTTGGCCCCCCCGGGGGGGGGGGGCTTGAAAAGCCCCCCGAAAAAACTCACCGATAGTCCCCGCTCAGCACGAACCCCGCCCAATAGCTCGGGTGCGGGTAGTAGCTCATGACGTGGAGCTGCGCCTGGCGGAGCGACTCCGCGCGCGGCTCGTGCACGAAGTTTCGGTAGAAGTGCTTGACCAGGATCGCGGTCGACACGTCCGAGACGCGCCACAGGCTCGAGAGCAGGCTGTGGGTGCCGGCGTAGAGGAAGGCGCGGTTGAGGCCGATCACCTCGTCGCCGGCTTCGACTTTGCCGAGGCCGGTTTGGCACGCCGAGAGCGTGACCATGGTGGCTTTCAGGTCGAGGCCGAAGACCTCGCGGGCGAAGAGATCTCCGCCGGTGGCGTCACCGGACGTGCTCGCGAGCTTGAGCGCGGACGCCAGCGGATTGACCGGGTCGAACTCGCCGTGCGACGCGAGATGGATGACGTCGTACTCGCCGACGTGGGCGAGGAGCCATTCTTTGGTGGCCTTGGCACCGGTCAGGATGTCGATCTGCGGGTAGGTCCACTCGAGGCTCTTCACTTCTTTCTCGGCGAACGGCAGATCGAAGTCGCGGGTGCCGAGGTCGGGATTGCCGATCGCCAGCACCTTGAGCGCGCCGCGTGGCCGATCGGCGCCGGGCTTGACCGTGTACGCGAGCACGCTGGCGCTGGCACTCATGAAGATCGGATGGCCCTGCACCAAGTACGGCGCTGCGTCGTTCTTGGCATCGGCGAGAGCCGCGAACGACAGGTAGTGAAGGATGCCGTGGGGCACGATGGCGAGGATCGCTTCCTTGGGAATCCGCGCGGCGACGGGGCGGATCAACGCGTCGTAGAGGGCCCGCGACTCGGCCTCCACGGGTTCCACCTTCTGGATCCGATCACGGAAGCCGAGCACCCGCTTCTCGAGCTCGGCGCGTGGCAAGGCAGTGCGCGCCACGTCGAGGGAGTCGCGCCGAACCACCCACACGATCACCTCGTTCTTCGCCACGAAGTACGCGAGCAGCGTGACGTCCGGCGCGAGCAGCGCCTGGACTCCCGCGACGTCGAGTGGCGACACCGACACGAAGCTGGTGAGCGCCGGGTCCTCGAGCTGGATCTGGGTCAAGAGGTCCTTGCGCTCGCTGTCGACGGCGGCCAGCGCGGCATCGCGTTCGGCCGTCGCCGGCTGACTGCGCAGCGCGTCGCCGCGCACGTCGAGGGCGCGCACCTGATCGAGGAGCTTGCGGCTCGCCGTCTTCGCCGGGGCGAGCTTCTGGTTGCCGAGGAGATCGATGAAGCCCCGCGCCCGCGAGCGCTCGGCGACGTCGAAGGCACGTGCCGCGTCGCCGCGGTCGAGAAGCAGCCGGATCAGGTCTTCGTAGAGATCGACCTTGTTGGTGATGAAGCCGTTGCGCATTTCTTCGAGCGCCAAGGACGCCCGCATGCTCTCCACCAGCTCGACGGCCGCCTCGAAGCTGGTGCGCGCCTCGTCGAGGCGCCCTTGCTCGCGCTGGGCACGGCCGCGGCCCCACAGCGAGCGCCACTCCACCTCGCGCACGCCCAGCTCGTGTGCCAGCGCCGCGGTATCCACGAAGGTGCGCTCGGCATCGCCGGCGTGGGCCAGCGCGAGCTGGGTATCGCCCAGGCTCACCAGCGCTTTCGCCTCGTTGACGCGGTCGCCGATCGAGCGGCTCACGTCCACCGCACGGCTCAGCGAATCGCGTGCAGCGTCGAGGCGATTCATCGCGAGGTACGTCATGCCGATGTTGCGTAGGTCGTAGCCTTCGCCCCAACGCGAGCCGATGGCGCGATCCACGGCCAGCGCCCGGTCCAGCTCTTCGAGGGCCGCGGCGTGGTGCCCGGCGTCGCGGTGGATGATGCCGAGGTTGTTGTG
>CAYUSL010000246.1:2067-8846 GCA_964447125.1 uncultured bacterium
TGCGCCTTCGTGAAGCTCGCTTCTGCGTCGGCGTAGCGATTGAGGCGGACGAGCTGAATGCGCCCGATGCGTCGGATCTGCCGGCCCTGGCCTTCGGACGCGCCGCTTGCCTCGTCGAGCGCCAGCGCGGTCCCGAAACTCTCGAGCGCGCGCTGGTAGCGACCGGCCCCCTCCTCGGCGATGCCTTGCACCGCGAGGGCCTGGCTCTTGTCGGCGATGCGGCCGAGCTTTGCCCACAGCTCGGCGGTCTCGCCGAGCGCGGCGACGGCGCCGTCGAAATCCTCGGCGCGCGAGCGGAACACACCCAGATCGAAGAGCGCTTGCGCGAGCGCCGCGGGATCGCCGCGCTTGCGTGCGTCGGCCACGGATTGCTGCTGGTAGCGGGTCGCGCGTGACCATTGCTCGGAGCGCGCGCACGCGTCCGTGAGCCGGTAGAGGAGCTGCGAGCGATCCGCAGGACGATCGAGGATCTCTTCCAGGCTGAGGGCGTCGGCGAACGCGTCGGCGGCGTTCTTCCAGCGCTCTTCCTGGTATGCGCGCGCCGCCTGTCCGACGAGGTCGCCGTAACGCTCTTCCGCGAACGCCGCAGCCTGATCCGCGTCGAAGCCCACCGCGCCGTAGAGCTCGATGGGTGCATCGGGCGCGCTCTTGCGCGCGCTCGCCACCGCTTCGCCCGCCGACGCTTCGCCCAGCGCCGTCACGATGCGGTCGCGGATGGCGCCATCGGGCGTGATCACCACCGACGGAAAACCCGCCGCGGCGAGCAGTTGGATCGCGGCGTCGCGGGTCAGCTCGGGCGCATCGATCGCCTGGGCGAGGGCCAAGCGCCGCCGCGCTGGCTCGCGCACCAGATCGTCCAGTGTGAAACGCCTGAGCCGTCCCGGCCCGAGCGGCAGGGTGGGGCGCAGCGCGAGAGGCTCGGTACCGCCTGCAAGCGGTGTGGCGATCTCGACGATGGCCTTGCCGGGTAGCTCACGAACGATCCGCTCGTAGTCGGCGTCGGCTCCCGCGATCTCGGTGAGATCCGCGGCAGCAGACGCGGGCGGCGACACCGCCGCCCGCTGGGCGGCGATGCGCAAACGGCCTTCGCGAAGCACGTTTCGTGCGTCGAGCGAGGTCGCGAGGTGAGCCAGGCTCAGCACCCGCGCCGCGGGCACGCCAGCGGGCGCCGCGCGCTCCCAGGCGAGGCGCGCGAGTGTGCCGCGCGGCGAGAGGTAGAGCGCTGTGGGCTTGCGGTCGCCGAGCGCTGCGGTGACGACGGCGCTGGCGAGCGTCTCGTCGCCGGCGCCGCGCGGCACGGTGATCACGTCGAGCTTGTCGGCATCGAGACGGAACACGTGTACGTCGCCGCCGTGGTCGAGCACCGCGGGCACGAGCACGATCTCACCTTTGCCGAGGCGCGCTTGCAGATCGCCCGGGTCGAGGGGCTCGTGGGCGAGGATGCTTGCGATCGCTTCGGGTTCGCTGGTCGCAGCGGTCTCCCGACTCGCGCTGGCAGCCACGGCGCTGACCGCTGCTGGATCCGCTGCGGGCGTCGGCTCGGTGGCTTGCGCCGCCGTGGGTGACGCGCGCTTGGTCGCGATGCTCTGCGCCAGCGCGATCGCCGGTGCGGCGTCGAGAAGCCCGAGCGCCTTCGATGTCTTGCCGTCGGCGAGCGCTCGGGCTGCGAGACGGGAGTAAAGGGCCGTCAGCTCGCTCGACTCGACGATCTCGAGCTCGCCGGGTGCGATGGCGCTCACCATCGCCGCGGCCGCTTGCAGGTCTGCGGTCGCGCCTTCCGCGTCGTCGCGGGAGCGCTCGCGCAAGGCACCCCGTTCAGCCAGCAGCCGCCAGCGCAAGTCGTCGTCGGCACCGGCGCGCAGACCGCCGAACGCTCGATCGAGCGCCGCGCGCACCGCCGTGGCATCGGCGGCGACGCGCAGGCCCAGGCGTGCTCGGTTCACGGCGGAGATGGCACGGGCGCGGGCGATCGCGGGCTCGTCGGCGGGACTCGGCTCACCGAGCTCGGTGAGAGCCGAGTCGAGCGCGGCTCGTGCGCGATCGAGGGCGACCGCGTCACGCGCTGCGGCCGCAAGGCTGGCGCGCACGCGCTCCGCGAGCGGCGTGCGCGTTCCGGTCGCCGCCGCCGCTGGATCCTCGCGGGCGAGGTTGGCGCGTACGATCTCCGCTTCCGCGTTCCACGCCCGCGCCACCAGCCAACGGCGATCGCGATTCGCCGTGGCCTTCTCAGCGAGCGCACGCACGCGCTCTGCGTGCTCGGCGAGGCTCGCGGCGCGTGCATCGTCGAGCACCGCGCTCGGCGCTTCGCCGGCCAGGCGCGCGAGTTGCTCGATGCCGGCGACCGCCCCGGCGAGTGCCACGTCGCCGAGCGCTTCACAGAGCTCGAGCGATTGGGTCAGCGCGTCGAGGGCGAGCCCCGGCTCTCCCTGCTCGAGCCTGAGCGCGCCGAGCTGCTCGAGAAGGATCGCGTGATCGATGGCGGTGCCAGGGTTTCGAACGGCGTCACGGGGATCGAGCTTGGGAAGCTGTGCGCGCTTGGCGGTGAGCGCGGCGATGGCTTCGTCGAGGTTGCCGGCATCGCGATGAATGCGCGCGACGAAGGTCAGGAAGAGCCTGCGGAAGCCTGCTTCGTCGAATCCCGTGGCGGCCGACGACGACTCGCCCGCCAGCGCCACGTTCACGTTGGTGACGGCAAAGCCACCGTCGCCCTCGCTGCGCGCGGATTCGTTGCCGAGCTTGGCGAGACCTTCTTCGTGGCGAGTCAACGCCTCGTCGAGGAGCGACCAGTCGGCGCCACGCGTACCGCTTTCCGCTTGGAACGTGAGATTCACGGCCAGGTTCATGAGCGCTCGGAACGCGTTGGATTCGTCGCCGCGGCGCCTGCTGATCTCGAGCGCTTCGCGATACGCCTCCACGGCTTCGGTGTGGCGGCCCTGCTCCTGGTAGACGAGCCCCAAGCTGTCGACCAGCTCGTAGATGCGTGCCTCGTCCTTGCGCGGACGCCAGAACGCCAGTGCCGCGAGCGCGTGTCGCTCCGCCTCGTCGAGATGACCGGTGCCGTGGGCGGCCTTCGCGAAGCTGCCGTGAAAGAGTGCCTCGGTTTCTTCCGCGGCGAAGGCTCGGCCCGACGCCTCGCGCGCTCGGTAGGCCTCGTACGCGCGCAAGTCGTTGCCCAACGCCAGGTAGACGTTGCCGAGATTGAGGTCCAGGTCGGCACGCTGGCCCGGGCTCGTCCCTTCGTTCGAGAGCGCTTGTGCCGCCTGGTATTTCTCCAAGGCCTGACTGAGCAGGTCTTCCTTGCGCTCGGTCTCCTTGGAACGAATGCCGGTCTTCGCCAACACCGAGCCCACCGTCGCGTCCATCAGCTCGCGCGCCAGGCTGGGCTCTTCGACGCGATCGGCGCGGGTCTTGAGAACGAAGCCCAGCGTTTGATGGGCGTAGGCGTTGCGCGGGTCGAGGACGATCGAGCGCCTGAGCCACTTCTCGGCGGCATCGAGGTCGAGCGCTTCGGTGTACGTGTGGATGAGCCCGAGGGCGTACGCCGCGACTGCGTCGCTCGGGTTCTGCGCGATCTCGCCCTCGTAGTGGCTCTGGATCTCGCCGAGCCGGCGCGTACGGGCGTAGGCGTCGATCAAGCCGCGATGGGCCTCCACCACGCTCGGGTCGTACTTGACCAGGCCGACGAAGGTAGCGATGGCGCTCTGGGGATCGCGCCCTTTGATCTCGGCCTCGCCCTTCTCGACGGCGGCCCGCACGAAGCTCTCGCGCGCCAGCTCGTAGGCGCGCTCGGCCTGCGGCATCTCGCGCTGGATCAGGCGGTATTGCTCGAGCGCCTCGTCCCAGCGTCCGGCGGCGTACGCGAGGCTCGCGAGCCGGAAGCGTGCCTCGGCCACCTGCTCGCGATCCGCCGGGAACTCGGCGGGAACGCGGCGGTAGACCTCTTGGGCGCGCTCGGGTCGGCCCGCGTCCGCGTGTGCCTTGCCCACTTCGAGGAGCGCCCGCGCCGGTAGCACCGGCACGTCCTTGCGCTCGGCGGCGAGATCGACGAGGCGCGCCAACCGCTGGGCGGGTTCGAGGACGGTGGCGTCGCCCAGGATCGCCGCGATGGCGCGATCGGCTGCGCGCTCGGCCCACGGCTCCACGTCGCGGTAGCGCGTGAGCAAGTTGACGTCCGAGCCGACCAGGCCCTGCGCGTCGGAGACCGACTGGTAGACGCGGCCGCGCTCGAACGCCGCCTCCGCGGCCAGCGCCGCGAACGCTTGGGCGCCGCTCTCGGCCGCGCGGAAATCGTCGAGGGCCGCGGCGCGATCGCCGCGGGCGAGATGGTGGCGACCACGCTCGATCGCCGCACGCACCTCGATCTCGGGGGTGCCCGCGAAGCGCTGGGCGATGTCGGCGAGAGCCGTGAGCCCTGCATCCAGCCGCTCGTCGAGGGCGTGGCGCTGGGCGGGTGCCGCGAGCTCGTCCTCGGCGTCCTCGCGGCGGATGCGCGCCAGCTCGATCTCGGCGCGCGCTCGCGCCACGGCACCTGGGGCAGCACTCGCAACCAGTGCTTCGAACGCGCGCACCGCTTCGTGGCGCCGGCCCGCCGCCACTTGCAGCTCGCCGATCCGCTCGCGTGCCTCGTCGAGATCGTCGGCGCGGGCGGCGCCGCCAGCGAACGGACGCAGAACCTTGGCGTAGGCGAGGATGCGCACCCGCGGATCGAGGCTCGTGCGCGAGTCGAGGGCGCGGGCGAGACGAAGTTGCTCGGCGACGCTCGCTTCCTCGCGCACGAGGCCCGTGAGCGGCATCTCGACCACGTCCAGATTGCGACCGCGCACCGCCAGACGGTCCGACGCCATCACCACGCGCTTGCCGACGATGCGCGGGAATGCGTCGAAGAAGTCGTCAGGCGTGATCGGCACGGGCACTGGTCGCGAGGTCTCGGTCAGATCGGCGAGGTGGGATAGGTCGAAGTCGAGCCGAGCGATGGATGCGTCGTCCTCGGTGGTGATTCGACCGTCGTCGTTGGTATCCGTGGCGAAGCGCGCGTAGACGAGGTGCTGGCCGTCGGCGGATACCGCGGGGCTCGCGTCGAGCTCCGGCCCGGACGTGAGCTGGCGCTCCACGCAATCGCTCACGCGCATGGCGAAGAGATCGGTGTCCGCGGGATTGGCGCCGCGTGCCGCGGCGTAGATCACCCACTGGCCGTCGGGGGTCCACGTGGGATCGTGGCCGCCCGCCCACGTGAGGCGCCAGCGCCACGCGGGTTTCGCGGGGTCCAGGATCCACAGGTTCTCGGCGCTCTCGTTCTTCCAGCGCGACGTGTAGACGATCGACTCGCCGTCGGGCGACCACGCCGGCTGGCGGTCGGCGGTCATGCCGTCGGTGAGGCGCGTGAGTATGCCGGCGCGTTGCCACACCGTGCGCTCCCCGACGAGCTCGGCGAGACCCGGCACAGGCGGCAGACGCACCATGTAGACGTCGCCATCGGGGTCCTCACGTTGCGAGGAGAAGGCGATGCGGTCGCCGTCGGGCGACCAGGCGGGATCGGTGTCGTCGGCGGCGTGGAACGTGACCTGGATCGAGCCGCGCCCGACACCGGCGCCGAGCGGTTTCACGAACAGGTCTTTTTGGCCGTCACGCTCCGAGACGTAGAGCAGCTCGCGGCCGTCGGGAGACGGCTGGGGCAGGAAGTCGTTGACGGTGTGGCTGGTGAGGAACGACGCGCGTTCCAGACCGTCGATGTCCGAGTGGGCGGGTGCGCCGCTCAGCGTCGCGCCGGCGAGCTCGCCCGGTGCGGGAGCGCGAGCACCGCTGCAGTCGAGCGTGAAAGCGACGATCGCACCGAGCGCCGCGACGGTCGCAATGTGCCGAATCCTCACGACCCGCCCTTTCGCGTCCACGAGCCGTCGGCGCGCTCGATCCACCAGCCGGGCTCGGCGTTCTCGCGATTCACGTCGGCGAAGATCTTGCGGACCTCGCCGAGATCCGCGTCGGTGAGATCGGCATTGGTGGCGATCACGCGCCGCATGAGCACCAGGCGGTCCGCGTTTTCCTCGCCGAGGAGCGCTCGTGCGAAGGATCGGTAGCTGGCGTCCTGGTCCGTCTGCGTGCACGGTCGCGCGGCGACACCGCCGTCGGCGCTCTCGCCCGCACAGCCTTGGCGCATGAGGTCGTTCAGGTCGTCGCGATTGAACTCGCGGCTCTGGGCCGCGCGCAGCGCCTCTTCTTTGCCAGCGGCGAGCGGCGGCGGCTTGGTGAGCTTGCCGTTGGGATCGATGCCGCGCACCGAGGCCACCAACAAGAGCTCGTCGGAAAGTTCTTCGTAGGTGCCGCGCACTTGGTTTTCGAGCTGGGTGCGTTGGTCGAAGACGTTGACGTTCACCTTCACGTCCGGGATGAGCAGGCTGCATCCCGTGGCACTCCCGAACGCCACGAGCACGGCGACGCGATTCCACGAGCGCAGGCGCGACGGTCGCTGCACGATTTCCTCCGACGGAAAGGAAAATCTCCGCACTTCCGAACCTGAATGGGTCACCACGATTCGGAACGCTCGGGCTCGAGAGCGACGTAGGGGCGGGGCTTGTCCCCGCCCGAAACCGATGGGACGCCGATCGCGGTCGCTACGAATCGTGATGCTTCATATAGTCTATGAGCCAGTCGGAAATCGTGCTTCGCACGCCGACAGGCTCATAGCTTGATGCCTCCTCGGGGCTCTGTTCCAGCCGCCCGCCCCTAACAGGCTGCTGAAAAACTCGCCGGGGCGAGTTTTTCGCGCCTGCCGATGCTTCCTC
>CAYUSL010000247.1:0-8822 GCA_964447125.1 uncultured bacterium
CCAGGCGCGGACCTTGTCATCGCCCGTGGCCGGGCTCAAGAGGCGGGTCGCGCTCCAGCCAGCGCTTGACTCGGCTTCGTCGACGCACTGTATGTTGCGCTCGCCTCACGTGCGCCCATAGCTCAGGTGGATAGAGCGACGGCCTTCTAAGCCGTAGGTCGCAGGTTCGAATCCTGCTGGGCGCGCCCGCCATCGACGGCTGATCGTCGAGCGAGTCCCGAGAACGACGATGGGTGAACCCCGGTCGGAGCCCACGCAAGCAGTCTCGACGCTGACTCGCGTGCGGCGATCGTTCGACCGCATCATTCCCGCGCACCTGCTCGCGGGAGCGCCGGACGTCGCGTTTCGCGCGCGGCTCAACGCCGCATTCGCGGTGATCGTGTTCGTGACCGCGGTCGGCTACTCGGTGATCCACGGATCGATCGGCGCGACCGAGATCGCCACCGCCGACTTGGTGGCGGCACTCGGCATCGCGTTCATGCCGGCGCTCCTGCGTCGCACCGGTTCGTTTCGGATCGCCACCAACTACGGGCTCGCCGTGGTGTTCCTGCACCTCGGGTTCGTGACGGCCGTGACCGGCGGCCTGCTGGCTCCAGCACTGCAATTCAATACCGCATTGGTGGTCGGCGCGTTGCTGCTCGCGGGCCCGGGCTCGGGGGTCTTCTGGACGGTGATGTGCGTGCTCGAGGTCGCGGGCTTCTACGTCGTCGAACGCACCGGCACACGGCTCCCCCTCCTGCAGACCCCCGCCAGCATCCAGTTCATGTGGATGCCGACGACCATCGGCATCGAGATCGTGACGTTGGGGCTCGCACAGGTCTACGAGGCCTTCAAGAACCGGATGCTCGCCGAGCTGCGCGAGACCAATCGCGCCCTGGAACGGACCCATGGTGAGCTCGAAGACACGAATCGGGCTCTCGCCGTGGCCCGCGACCAGGCAGAGGCGGCCACTCGCGCCAAGGCCGAGTTCCTCGCCAACATGAGCCACGAGATCCGAACACCCATGAATGCCGTCATCGGCATGACCGGGCTCCTCCTCGACAAGGGCATGCGTGACGAGCAGCGCGAGTACGTCGAGACGGTGCGCTCGAGCGGCGAGCACTTGCTCACGATCATCAACGACATCCTCGACTTCTCGAAGATCGAAGCCGGCAAGCTGGAGCTCGAAGATCAGCCGTTCCGGCTGTCGCGCTGCATCGAGGACTGCATCGATCTGGTGGCGCTGCCGGCGGCGCAGAAGGGCCTGGAGCTGACCTGGTACGTGGAGCGCCGCTGCCCGAACGATCTGGTGGGCGACGTCGGCCGAATCCGTCAGGTGCTCGTCAACCTTCTCGGCAACGCGGTCAAGTTCACCAAGCAGGGCGAGATCGTGGTGCTCGTCGACGGCCGCATGCTCGACCGGCGGACCGCCGAGATCGACGTGCGTGTGTGCGACACCGGCATTGGCATCCCGCCCGATCGCATCCATCGCCTGTTCCAACCGTTCAGCCAGGTGGATGCTTCCACCACCCGCGAATTCGGCGGTACGGGGCTGGGATTGGTGGTGTCGCGGCGCCTCTGCGAGCTGATGGGCGGCAGCATTCGCGTCGAGAGCGAACCCGGAAGCGGTTCGACCTTCGCGTTCACCGTGCGCTGTGCGCTGGCCGAGGCTGCGACCCGGCCGGCGACCGCGATCGCCTCGCGAGCGCTGTTCGGGAAACGGGTGCTCATCGTCGACGACAACGCCACCAATCGCCGCATCCTTCACGACTACGCCGAGCTTTGGTTGATGCAGCCGACGAGCACCGGCTCACCCCGGGAAGCGCTCGAGTGGCTCGATCGCGGCGACGCTTTCGACGTAGCTCTGCTGGATTTCCAGATGCCGGAGATGGACGGTGCCACCCTCGGCGCCGAGATCCGCGCTCGGCGCGACGCCCGCGCGCTGCCGATGGCGCTGCTCACGTCGATGAGCGGGGCGGGCGCCGAAGCACGCTCGCGCGGCGTGGTCTTCGAGGGCTACCTCACCAAGCCGATCAAACCCAGCGCGCTGCTCGAGATGGTGACCGCGCTCGTCACCGGTACCGCGCCGGCCGGTCGGGCTCGCGACGACGTGTCGCCGGCCGCAACCGACTCGGCGCTCGCCAAACGCCATCCGCTTCGCGTCTTGCTCGCCGAGGACAACCGCGTGAATCAGAAGGTCGCGCTGAGCATGCTCGCCCGACTCGGCTACAGCGCGGACGTGGCCGCCAACGGCCACGAAGCGCTCGAGTGCTTGACGCGGCTGCCTTACGACGTGGTGCTCATGGACGTGCAGATGCCCGAGATGAACGGATTCGAGGCCACCCACGAAATCTGCCTGCGTTGGCCGGGCGAGCGACAGCCCTACATCATCGCGATGACCGCCAACGCCATGGCTGGCGATCGCGAGCGCTGCGTCGCCGCCGGCATGCACGACTACATCTCGAAGCCCGTCCGGATCGAAGAGCTCGCCTCGGCGCTCGCCCGCTGCCCGCGACGCAAGCCCTGACGCACGACGTGCAGCACACGCGCCGGCGAACGGAACGCGGCGTTCGCGTCACGGCATGGTGGGACTCTCTCCCAGCACGAGCACGCGGGCGGCAAGTTCTCTGCAATCGGCGGCGGGTACGATCTCCACATCCAGGCGATAGCCGAATCCACGCCGCGGCCGAAAGCCGCACGCGAGGCGACCGTCGTCGGGTCTGCGATCGCGACAATACACGAACGCGAACCGTGACTGATCGGCGGCCGAGCTCCACACCCACTGCGCGATGGGTCGTGGCTCGAGGTTCCAGAGGGTCACACCAGCGCCCGCGAGGCGCATTCCGACGCTCGCGTATTCCCCGGGGCCAGCGCCCAGCGCGACCTGGAGAGGAATCTCGTCGCGCGCAGCTTCGATGCCCAAGCCCACGATCGAGCTTGCAGCGGGAAGTGCACGCAGCGCGAATCGATGCGTCGAGCGCGAACACAAGTCGATGGGTCCGAGGTCGAGGGTGTAGCTCCCACGCCACACAAATACTTGGGGGCGTGTGAACGAGCCGTCCGCCGGGACGCAGCACCGAAAGGCGAATGCCACGATCATCGCCGCGACGATCAGACGAAGTCCGGCCGCTCGGCGCGATGCGCCTCCCCCGCCCGAGCGCCTCCCCTCGGCGCAAGCCTGGCTCAACCCCTCGGCGCCTCCGGCGTCGGTGTGACCCCGTCGCGGACCATGGCGAGACCGAAGATGGTGGTGGTGTAGAAGGTGCCGCCGCCGGGGTGGAGGAAGAGCGAGCCGGCCCAGTTGTTGAACCCCTGCCCTGCTCCCACCCGTATTCGATACACGGTACGGCCCGTCGTGACGTCGATCGCGCTCAGGTACCACTGCGTGACCGGCTCGGCATCTTCACCGCGGAAGTACGTGTAGACGAGCCCGGCGTCACGCGAGAGCTTGGCGACGTTCACGCCGCGGACCGGATTCTCCCAGATGGTTTGGCAACGATAGGTGCCGTCAGGCTGGCGGACGGCGTCCACGCGCGTGAGCCCAGGCTCGGGATGGGCGATGGGGAACGAGTGGTGGCCCCAGTTGTTCTCGAAGATTGCGACGAAGTGGCCGGTCGCAGCGCCTTGCTCGTCGGCCAGCTCGAGCTCCATGCCGCTGATGTCGGTGGCGCTGCGTCCCTCGGCGAAGAGCGGCTCGGCACATGCGACTCGGCCGTCGTCGCGTCGCAGGAAGAGCGCGTGAATGCGCGGCTCGGCGTTGTCGGTGATGATCACGAGCCCGTCGTTGCCGCCCACCAGCGACACCGAGGTGCCGGTGCCGCGAGTGATCATGCCGGGCTTGGCGGCGGGGCCGCGGTCGTACTCGGTGCGCCAGTCGGTCACGATCGTGCCCGCGTCGTCGGCGTGGAAACGATAGAGCGCGCGATCGGTGGCGATGAAGATCCCATCCTCGCCGACGGCGAACGAGTTCTCCACGATCTCATCGCCGAAGCGGGCCGTGTGGACGTGGGCGTCGGCGAGGTCCACGGTTCCGATCATCCCCGCGGTGGTCGCATACCAATAGCGCCGCCCGTTCCACTCGGGGAGCACCCACGCGACGCTGTCGCGCTTCGGCCAGGCGAGCGGAACCACGTCGGCACCCAGGTCGTAGCGGCGCACGCTCGCGAGGCCCGCCGCTGGATCGTCGGGAACCTGGACGACCTCGATCACGTTCTCGGTGGTGGGCACGACGGCGCGGTCGCGTTCGTCGAGATAGAAGTACATGCCGGCGCCGATGTACTTCCACGGCGGGACACCTTCGAGAGGGAACGACCAGGGGCGCGGCGGCAGCGCATACCCGGCGAGCTTGCGCAGCGTGAACGGGTCGAGGAGCTGGATCTCGAAGCCGCGACCGTTGCCGTACACACCGACGAGGCGTTTGCGACGGTCGAACGCGAGCGTCCCGAACCCGCCGAAGCCCTGCGAGCGCGTGCGCACCTCGGGGTTCACGCCGAGTGGGCCGGAAGCGGCATAGGTGTCGGTCATGGCCGCGTCGTCGTGCATGTTGCTGCCGGGGTTGGCCGCCATGAACGGGTGCTGAGCCGGCGCCACGGTGCGCAGCGGCCGAGCGAAGTCGACGGCCTCGAAACGCTCCATCTGGCCACCAGGTCGCGCCGGCGAAGGCGCGTCACCGGCTGGTGGCGACACGAGCGCCCGGATCTCGCGTGGGTAGAAGAGCCAGCCCGGAATGGGCCGCGGATCACCGTCGTCACTGCAGCCGGAGGTGAGCCCAAGCAGCGCCGCCACCAGCGCGGCATGTGCGAGCACGGCTCTCACCGAGGTGGCCATCATCCCGCCGCCTCGATCCGCGGGTAGCGCCATTCGTCGAGAGCGAAGCCCCAGCGTTCGCTCACTTTCGCCGCCACCGCGGCATCCACGCGGTACTGGTTCTTGCGGAACTCGCCCACGCCCGCGAGATATGCGCGAAAGCGCGGGGCCGCCGCCGCAAATCCCCCCAGAGCGAGCTCGCCGTAGATCCGCTCCAGCTCCGCGAGCGGGCGCTCTTCGAGCTCCTCGTAGCGAACCTCGGCGAGCTGGCCGGACGGCACGAGCGCGCGCTCGGCCAAATACTTCTTCATCAGCCGCTCGTAGATCGCGAGCACCAGCTCCTCGATCTCGGCGTCGCTCACCCGCTGCAGCATCGCTTTGGCGAGCACCACCCGGTAGATGCCGACGGTGGACGGCAGCACCCGGTGCGGATCCCGCACGATGTGCACGAAACGGGCTCGCGGAAAGAGCTCCAGCAACGCGCGCATGCGTCCGGTATTCGCGGGATCTTTGAGCACCAGCCGCCGGCCCTGCGCCGCAAACGTCGCCTTGCGCAGCACCCCAACGTACGTCTGGACCCACTCGCGCCGCTCGGCGGCGCTCAATCCTTCGAGCAGCCCGTAGCGTTCGAAGATCTCGAGCCCCTGCCGCGGCAACGTGAACACGTGGAGGGACGCGGAGGGTGTGAGATTCGCCAGCGCGAACGCTTCCTCCTGGGGTGCCTCCAGATCGAGCGGCATGTTGTCGATCTCGCGGGTGGGATGGCTCTTCGCCAGCGAGCGCGCCAGCCAGCGCTTTCCGCGTCCCGAGGCCATCAAGCAGAAGCCGGGGACCATCGCCTGGAACGTCGTCAGGCAGCCGAACTGCGGGTCCTGCGCCAGCAAGTTGAGCAGGTGAGTCGTGCCGGTGCGCCAGTGCCCGAGCACGAAGACCGGCTCGGGGTGAAGCGGGCACGCCGCCACCTGACGCTCGAAGCGCAGGCGCTCGACCAACCGGAGCGGGCTGGTCGCGAGGGTCGTGAGACCCACGGCGGCCACCCGCGGACGGAACTCGGGGTCGATCGAATCGGCGCCACGAACCAGGCGAGCCCAGCTTCGAAACGAACCGAGCGCGACGGGGTGCTCGAACCAGTTGGTCATGACCGGAAGGCGCCCGAATCAGGCGCGAAAACGCGATTCAGGGGCAGCAATCGGCACACGGCGCGTCGTGAGCCGCGAGCCTTGATCGAGTGGAGACGCGAAAGTACGCTCCTTTTCTCCCGCCGTGAGAGGGGCAAACTTCATGACGACGCTCGCCGAAAAAGACACCCACGCCATCCTCGACCGTCTCGCCAAGGCCAACGACGCGTTCCGTGGCTTCTACCCCGGCGACCCCGTCGATCGCCAGCCGGTCCACACCGTTTACGGCGGCGCGCACCTCTTCAAGGCCGACCTCGCCAAGAAGCTCGGCGGTCTCGCCCTCAAGGCCCTCGACGAGTACGCGCCCAACTTCGTCTCGTTCGCCAAGGCCCTCCAGACACCAGGCCACGAGACGCTGCCCGAACGGATGAGCGACATCGACGCGCTCACCGAGACGCTGCGTGGCGAAGGCACACACAAACACACGGTCTACGAGCCCGCCTGGCTCGCCTACACCGTCTACCAGCGCGTTCGCGAGAAGCTGGCGCGCGAGCCCATCGAAGAGAGCCGCCTCGACTTCGAGGACGGCTACGGCAATCGCCCCGACCCCGAGGAAGACGGCCATGCGGCGTCGGCCGCGGAAGAGATCGCCAAGGGCATGGCTGCCAAATCGCTGCCCCCGTTCATCGGCTTCCGCATCAAGAGCTTCACCGAGGAGTGCCGCGTGCGCGCCGTGCGCACCCTCGACATCTTCCTGACCACGCTCGCCACCAAGACCAAAGGCGAGGTGCCGATCCCGTTCGTGGTCACGCTGCCCAAGGTCACGATCCCCGAGCAAGTTGCCGCGCTCGCCGACCTCCTCGACCTGCTGGAGGAGCGCCTCGGCATCAAGAAGGGTGCCGTCGGCATCGACATCATGATCGAGACTCCGCAGTCGATCATCGACGCCGAGGGCTCGAACGCGGTCTACAAGCTGGTGCGCGCGGGCCGTGGCCGGGTACGATCGGCGGCCTATGGGACGTACGACTACACCGCGCTCGTCAACATCACCGCAGCCTTCCAGCGCCACACGCACCGCGCTGCGGATTTCGCGCGCCACGTGATGCAAGTGGGCCTCGCCCAGACCGGTGTGATGATCTGCGACGGCTCGACCACCATCATGCCCATCGGGCCGCATCGCGGCACGCCTGAAAAGCCGCTCTCGCCCGAGCAGCTCGCGGACAACCGCGCGGTGGTGCATTCGGCGTGGAAGCTCCACTACGACAACGTCCGCCACTCGCTGTCGCACGGCTACTACCAGGGCTGGGACTTGAACCCGGCGCAACTTCCGATCCGCTACGCCGCGGTCTACCGGTTCTTCCTGGAGAGCCTCGCGGACGCCTCCAATCGGCTCAACAAGTTCATCGACTCGGCGGCCAAGGCCACGCTCATCGGCAACACCTTCGACGACGCCGCCACCGGCCAGGGACTCCTCAACTTCTACCTGCGTGGGATCGCGTGCGGCGCGATCACCGAGGAAGAAGCGCTCTCGACGGGCATCACGCTCGACGAGCTGCGTGGGCGATCGTTCGTGACGATCGTCAAGAACCGCGCCAAAGCGTGAGGTGAACCGCGTGACGAGGATCCACCCACGCCGCGGATCCTCGCGCCTGCTCCTGTTCGGCATCTCGCTCCTCACGGCCGCCGCCTGCAGCTCGGGCGGCGGCGCGAGCGACCCGGTGACGCCGACCGCCCAGGTCCGCTACGACCTCGGCGATGCAGCGGGCTTTTTCGATTTTCCCTGGCCCTCCGACGTGCGGCTGCGCGACGACGGCACCGTCGACGCGAGCCGCTTTCCCAATCCCAAGGGACTGGGCGGCATCCAGGAGATGATCGACCTCGCGGGAAGCGAGGTTCGCAACTTCTCCCAGAGCGGCGGGGTCTTCTTTCGCTTCGACCGTTCGTTCACCGGCGTCGAACCCGTGCCCGACCCGATGGCCACGACCCGCGAGCCGTCACCCTACTTCCTCGTGAACCTGAGTGCCGGCTCGCACTACGGCGTGCGCTCGCCGGTCTGGCTCGACTACCACGACGCCGCCGACAGCTATCGCCCGGGTCGACTGCTCGCGATGCTGCCGGTCTCCGGCGTGCTGCTCGAACGCGAGTCCACGTACGGGGCAGTGGTGCTGCGCGACGCCTTCGCCCGCCCCGAGGACGTGAGCCCGTCACCGACGCTGACGGCGGCGCTCGCGGGCCGCAATCCGAGCCGCGACGAAAACAACGCCAAGCTCGCGGCGTCGCTGGCTCCGCTCGCGAGCTATCTGCGCGAACGCGGCATCGACGCACGCGACGTGATCGCCGCCACCGTGTTCTCGACGGGCGATCGAACGACGCGCCTCACGGACTTCGTCCACCAGGTCGAACGCTTGCCCACCGTCACGCTCGACGGACCGCTCACGCCCTTCTACGACCATCCCGATTATTGCGCGCTTCGAGGCTCCTACCGGGTTCCCGTCTACCAGGACGGCAGCGCGCCCTACATCCTCTCGGGAGGTGTCATCCAGACCCGCGGCGCCGACCACACCTTGGTGGAGCAATCGCGCGACCGCGTGCCGTTCGTCGTGAGCTTCCCCAAGACGCCGATGCCGGCAGGCGGCTTCCCGCTCTTCCTCTACGTCCACGGCACTGGCGGCACCTCCGACCAAGTCGTGACCCGCGGGCCGGTATTGGAGCCCGGCGGCGACGCGGTCTACGGCGAAGGTCCGGCGTACGTGGTGGCGTTGCGCGGCTACGGCGCCGGCAGCTCGGCGGGAACACTCAACCCCGAGCGCATCGGCGATCTCTCCGCCGAGGGCTACATCGCGTACAACTTCACGCGCCCCTACGCGATGCGCGACAACTTCGCGCAGATGATCCTCGACCAGATCGAGTTCCTGAAGG
>CAYUSL010000248.1:0-8805 GCA_964447125.1 uncultured bacterium
CTGCTCGCGCACCTGCGCAAGCACGGTCACGACTGCCGCGCCTTCGATTTCAACATCGAGCTCTTCCACGAGATCGACCCCAAGCACCGCGATCTCTGGAACGAAGGTGCGTACAAGATCTGGATGGACTACCACTTCTTTTCCATCCTCTATCCCGAGTACTTCCCGTTCGCGATGGACGAGACCCGCGAGATCTTCGATCTCGTGAATGCCAAGTCAGCGCTGTGGGCGGACCGAATCCTGGAGTCGGATCCGGGCATCGTCGGGTTCACGGCGATGGCCAACACCACGCTCTTCGCGCTGGCCACCTGTCGCGAGCTCAAGAAGCGTCGCCCCGAGCTACCGATCGTCTTCGGAGGCCCGAACTGCTTGCGCGGCACCAACGAGCGCTTCTTCCTCCAGACCGGCTGGGTGGATGCGGTGATCCCCGGCGAAGGCGAGGAAACGCTGCGGCGATTGGTGGTGACGCTCGAGGAGCACGACGAGCTTCGCCCCATCCCCGGCGTGCTGATCCGAACTCCCAGCGGTGAGATCGCCGACGGCGGCGAGGCCGAGCTGGTGCGGCCGCTCGATTCGCTGGCGTTTCCCGACTTCTCGGATTTCTACCCCGAGAAGTACTTGTACAAATTCGAAGAGCTGCCGATGACGCTGAGTCGCGGCTGTGTCGCCAAGTGCTCGTTCTGCATCGACTGGATCTTCTGGGAAGCGATGCGCTTCCGCAGCGCCGACAACATCGTGGCGGAGATGAATCATCATCGCACCCGTTACGGTGCCAATCGCTTCTACTTCAACGACCTGATCTTCAACGGAAATCTCAAGCAGGTCGAGGGCATGTGCGACCAGCTCGTGGCACAGGGCTCGCCGTTTCACTGGAGCGGAAACGCTCGGGTGCGGCCGATGATGAAGCCCGAGCTCCTGCGCAAGCTCTACCACGCGGGTTGCAGGAACATTCACTACGGCCTCGAGCACGGCAGCCAGCGGATGCTCGATCTCATGCACAAGAGCCTCAAGATCGAGGACTACTCGACGGCGATGCGCAACGGGCATCGCGCGGGCATTCGGTTCTCGGTGAGCCTCATCCTCGGCCCCCCCACCGAGACCTTCTGGGACTATCTCCAGTGCATGCTGTTCGTGGCCCGCCATCGCCACTGCTTGAAGGAAGTGCACGTCGGCAGCCTGCTCTTGATGCGCGGCTCGCCGCTCTGGAACGACCTCGACAAGTACGACATCGCGCTGCCCGAGAAGCTCGCGTTCCCCCCCGAGCTCGCTCACTGCGAGGGCTACACGTACCCCTTCCTCCACAACTGGGAGACGCGGGACGGCAAGAACACCCGCGACAAGCGCGAACGCAACATGCTGTTCTTCCGCAAGGTGGTGCGCTGGCTCGGCATGGAAGAGAACCAGGCGGGTAGCGAGCTGGAAGAGTTCTACGAAGCGCAGCTCGCGCAAGCGTGAGCGGAGGAGACTCGGGGATGCCGTTCTCGTCGCTCACCAGCGCCTTCGCCGGCGCCGGTCCGCTGGTCAATCGCTGGGCGAGTGCCGTCCGTGAAGGCGCCAAGCGCCTCATGGCGCCCCGCCCGGTCTCGCTCGAACCGGGCGTCACGCCACCACCGTCGATCAATCCCGACACCTTCCTGTGCGTCGAGATGACCGACCACTGCGATCTCGCGTGCCGGATGTGCGACCAGGTGCTGCGCGAGCTGCCGCATTTCATGAGCAAGGGCTTTCTGCCGGTCGAGACCTGGGAGAAGATCCTCGGCGATCTGAAGCGCGGCGGAGTTCATCTGCACGGCCTGTCGCCGATCTGGGTGGGCGAGTCGCTGCTGCATCCCGAGTTCCCGCGAATGCTGCGTCACGCATTCGATCTGAATGCGCACAACTCGCTCTTCGACGCGTTCTCGATCAACACCAACGCCACGTCGCTCACGCCGGAGGCCACCGAGGCGATCCTGGACGTGGCGAACCGCCCCGACATCCGCGAGAACACGTTCTGGGGCTTGGTGATGTCGATCGACGCGACCACGCCCGAGATCTACGCCGCCATCAAGAAGAAGGACCGCCTGTCGCGTGTCGAGGAGAACTGCCGCCATTTCATCCGGCGACAGCTCGAACGCGGAAATCGCTTTCCGCTTCCCATCCTCAAGTTCATCGTCATGCAGGAGAACGTTCACGAGGCGCGGCCGTTCCTGGAGCGGTGGTCACGTTTCTACGAAGAGCTCGGCGTCGACTACCAGGTCAACTACGACTATCAGCCGCCGATCGTGAAGCCCTGCATCTTCTTCGACAAGTTCATCGGCGAGGATCCGCCTGCCGACGAAGAGCGGCACCGCCAGGTGGCGCTCGAGCTGGGGCTGATCGCTCGCGAGGTCGCCGAGCGCAAGGAGCGCATCGTCCAGAGTGACGAGCAGGTCGGCGCCCATGCCGTGCGGCGCCCCTGCCCCGCCCTCTGGAAATCCCCGATGGTGGCGCAGAACGGCGACGTCGCACCGTGCTGTCACGACTCCGGCCTCGAGCTCAAGATCGGCAACCTGAAGACCGACGACTTCCTCGAGCTCTGGACCAAGGGGAAGGTGGTCGAGTACCGGATCAAGCACGTGGTCGGCGACTTCGACTTCGGCCCCTGCAAGTACTGTCCGAATCAGCGCCACCCGACCATCAGCGACGACGAGATCGTGGCCTATCTCCGCGAGATCGGCCGCGCGGATCTCGTGCCGCGCTATCTACGCCGCGTCGGCGCCGGCTGATAGGATCCGCGCGCGCTTCGCCCGGCGCGCGAGTCCTCAGCGCATTCTTGCGCAGTCCCGCGTCCAGCAGACTGCGACGGGTCGCAGCGCGTCACGCGACGGCCCCTCCTCCTCATGCTCGCCTCGGCCCCCGCCGCGCGGATTCAGGCGGCCCATACAGCGACCCGCGCGCGCGCTCGCGACCTCTTCCCGACTGCCGCCGTGCTGATTCTCGGCGGCTGGCTCCGGCTGCGCGAGCTGAGCTGGACGCGGTTCACGTCGGACCAAGCGAACTTCCTGGGCGCGATCCGCGACCTCGTGCGTTATGGGCGGTGGCCGCTGCTCGGGCCGGACATCGGGCCTGGCTTCTGGCAATGGGGACACCTGGGGCCCGCTCACTTCTATCTCAGTGCCCCAGCGTTCTGGGTGAGCGACGGGCTGCCCGAGGCCATCGTCGCGTTCGTGGCATTGCTGCACGTCGCCGGGCTTGTTTGCGTGATCCGCGCGGGCCGGCGGTTCGTGAGCCCTGCCGCAGGTTGGATCGCAGGCGTGCTTCTCGCGGTCGCGCCCTACCCCGTTTTCGTGGCGCGCGAGCTGGTGAACTTCAGCTTCGTCCCGCCGGTGGTGGCGCTGCTCGTGCTGGCGACCCTGGAAGCCGCGGTTGCACGCCGCCTGGTCTGGCTCGCGGTGGCGTTGCCGTGTGTCGCGTTCCTGGTGCAGGTGCACGCGAGCACCTGGGCCTTGGCACCGCTGCCGCTCCTGGCGCTGGCCGGCGTTCGGGGACGGTGGCGCGCGTTCACCATCGGCTGCCTCGGCGGCGTCGTCCTCACGCTGGCGGTTCTCGGGCCGTACCTCTGGGGTCAAATCCCCTCGGGTTTTCACGATCTCAAGCTCTTCCTGCACGCCGCCACCAGCAGCCCCGCCGTCGACGCCGAAGTTCCCTTTCCGAACCTCGCCGGGGTCACGTTCGCCTTCGACGCCCTTCACGCCCTGCCCCACGATCCCTACGTGCCGATGCTCGGCGACTCCGTCACGGCCATCGTCGCGCGTGGTCTCGTCGCGGCCGGAGTGTTGGTTGCGACGATCGCCGTGCTCGGCGCACTGCGACGGCGACGGCTCGACGCCGATGCGATTCGCGACGTGGTGCTGCTCTCGTCGTTCCTCGTGGTACCGCTCGCGCTGCTCCGATTTCGTCACGAGCTCTACCACCGCCACGTGATCGCCGCCGCGCCTGTCGCTGCGCTCCTCGCTGCACGCGCGCTGGTGTGGGCGGATCGGCGCGTTCCGAGCCTGCGCCCCGTGTTGGCCGCGGGTCTCGCGGTGCTCGGCGCCGCGCTCGGTTGGCACACGCTCGCCTACCAGCGCGCCGTGGTCGCCGAGAGCCGAATCGCAGGTGGGATCCCGCTTGCTGCACAGCGCGAGCTGGCGGGGGTGCTCGGGGTCGGTGGCGCCTTGCGCTGGGATTCGAGTGAGCGCCTGCGCATGCCCGGCGAGGAGGACTCTCGCTTCGGATTGCGCTACCTGCTCGAAGAGCTCGTGCCGCGCACCGTCAGCGAGCGCGCCCGGGCCACGGCGCCGCGGGCGTGGTTCACGGTAGCTGAGCGCCGCGACTGGGCCACTGCGGGAATGCTCCATCCCGACCTCGCGTGGCTCGCGGGCGGGGCGTACCCGGTGGCGGTCACGCGCTCGCCTTTGCCGCGGGACGCGGTGTCGATCCGCACGGGCGGCGGCGCCGCACTGCGAACCTCGCTGCCTTGGAGTGGTTCCAGCGACGCATCGACGGCCGAGGTCACCGTACACCCTGCGGTGGCAGCGGCCGTGCGGCAGCGCGAGTCGGTTTGGCTGCTCACCACCAACGGTTGCGTCGATGGTGTTTGGCTCGACCAGCGGCGCGTCCACGCCAGTCATTGCGGCGGGAGCGCCGCATCACTGCCCTGGCCACGTGCGGAAGGCTTCGTTCTGCCCGAGGGTTCTGGCACACTTCGCGTCGCTCTGCGGCACGGCGCCCCGACCCTCTGGATCGATCTATGCGAGCTCCCGTTCGCCCCGCCCGAGAATCCCGCTGCGCCCGCCGCGGAGTTCCGCTGGGCAGGGATTCCGATCCACCGGCCCGATTCGCGAGACTCGGATGCAGCGCAATCGAGCGCGACCGCCGACTCGCCACGATTCCTGCGATGACCCGCGCGCCTTCCGTCACGTTCCCGTCCGGCCGCCGCGCTCACTCCAGCGCCCGGCGCCGCGCGTCTCGGAACCTCGGCCACCGTGACTGAGCCCCGCGACGCGCGTCGCGCCATCGTCGTCATCCCGACACTCGACGAGGCCGAGAACATCGATCCGCTCGCCACCGAGCTCTTGGCGCTGCCGGGCGCGCTCGATCTCCTGGTCGTGGACGACTCGTCTCGCGACGGCACCGCCGAGCGCGTGCGCGAGCTCGCGAGCGCCACCGGCCGGGTTCACCTCATCGAGCGTCCTCGTCGCATGGGGCTCGGCACCGCCTACCGCGATGGATTTCGCTGGGCGCTCGAGCGCGGTTACCAGCAGTTGGTGCAGATGGATGCCGACCATTCCCATCGTCCCGAGGACGTGCCCCGGCTGCTCGACGCGCTGACGCGCGCCGACATCGCCGTTGGTTCGCGCTACCTCCCAACCAGCCGCATCACCGGTTGGCCGCGCCGGCGCTGGCTCTTGTCGCGCGCCGCCGCGCTCTACGTCGCGCCGATCCTGGGCCTGCGCGTGTCGGACCCGATGGGTGGCTTCAAGGCGTATCGCGCCGCCGCGCTCGCTCGCATGGGGCTCGAAGCATTTCAGGCCACGGGCTACCTGTTCCAGGCGGAGAGCCTGTTTCGGGCAGCGCGCGCCGGCTGCACCATGGAAGAGGTGCCCATCCATTTCCGCGACCGCGTCGCCGGCGTGAGCAAGATGACGGGTGGCATCATCCTGGAAGCGGCCCTCGGGCCGTTTCGGATTCGCTTCGGGCGCTGAGGGCAATCGCGAGCGTCGGCACGCGCTGCCGAAAGACTGAAAGGCTCACGATCCGGCGGGTGCCGCCGTCGTTTCGGCAGCGGTCTCCCAGCCGCCGCCGAGCGCTTTGAAGAGCGCCACCAGATCGAAGGCCACCGCCCCGTCGCTCACCACCACCGCATCCTCGGCGGCAAAGAGTGTCCGCTCCGCATCGAGCACCGCCAGAAAGTTGCCGAGGCCGTTTTGGTAGAGATCTCGCGCCAGCGTGACGGCGCGCTCACCGTCCGTGGCGGCTGCCACCAGTTGCTCGTGACGCTCGCGCTCGCGGGCGAATCGCGCCAGCGCATTCTCGACGTCCTCGAGCGCCTCCAGAACGGCCTTGCGGTAGGCGTGGAGCGCTTCCTCCTCGCGCGCGTCCGCCGCCTCGATTTCGGCGCGGATCCGTCCACCTTCGAAGATGGGCCAGCGCAAGGACGGGCCGAGTGTGTAGGTTCGGCTGGCAATGTTCAGAAAATCGCTGGTCGAGATCGATTCGAGGCCGAGCGATCCGGTGAGTGAGAGCTTGGGGAAGAGGTCTGCCGTCGCCATTCCCACCCGCGCTGTCGCCGCGGCGATCCTCCGCTCCGCACGACGCACGTCGGGACGACGACGCAAGAGCTCCGACGGCAGGCCGATCGGGATGCGCCGCGCGAGCGCCTCGGGATCCTGCGAGCCGGGGATCGACGCGGCGACGGCGAGCGTCTCGCGGAGGGCTTCCGGTGGCTTGCCCACGAGCACGCTCAGCCTGTGGAGCGCGCGATCGCGATCGGCTTCGAGCCGTGGCCGCTCGGCCCGAGTGCTCGCGAGCAACGCTCGAGCTTGGACCACGTCCAGCTCGCCTGCGAGCCCTGCGTGAAAGCGCTCTTCGGTGAGCGCGAGCGAACGCTCTTGGCTCGCGAGATTGCGATCGGCGATGGCGAGGCGCCGCTCGGCCCCGCGCAACGTGACGTAGCTGCGCGCCGTCTCCGCGCCGAGCGCCACTTGGACGTCGCGTACACCTTCCTCCGCTTGTTCCAGCTCGGCCTTCGCCGCTTCCGCGGCCCGCCGCCGTCCCCCGAAGAGATCGACCTCCCACGCTGCGTCGAAGCCTGCCTGGAAGAGATCGAACTCGGGATCGGGTAAGAAGCTGCCGATGAGCCCGGCGCCGCTCAGGCGTTCGCGGGTGTACGCGGCCTGGCTGCCGACGCTCGGCTGCCGCTCGGCGTCCGCGACGAGCTCGGCGGCGCGCGCTTGCCGCACGCGCGTACGCGCCAGCGCGACGTCGAGATTCGCCTTCAGCGCCTCTTCGACGAGGGCGTCCAGCATGGGATCGCCGAACGAGCGCCACCAATGTGCCAGCGCGATCCCCTCGGGGCCGATGCTCACTGCTTCGGCCACCGCCCCCCGCGACCAGGTGGCCGGCACATCGGGGACTGGCGGCACGTAGTCGGGCCCCACGGTGCACCGCGCCGCGAGAAGCAAGAGGCCCAGCACGACTCCGAGACGCGTCCGACCCATTCTCCACCTCGACGATCAGTGGCCCATGCTTCGCGCGTGGGGATCGACGCGCCCGACCACGAGCGCCAGCGGCGCGACCACGAGCAGCGCCACCGACATGAAGCGAAACGCGTCCAGCACGGCGAGCGTGCTCGCCTGGCGCTCCACCTCGCCGGCGATGACCGCGAGCGCCCGGTCGTGGGCGAGCGCCGCGCTGGCGCCGTGGGGCGCGAGCGCTCCCGCGAGCCGCCCCAGCGCTTCGCGCGCCGGGGTGGCGAACGCGTTCACGTGCTCGGCGAGGATCGCCCGATGGACCTGGGTCCGCCGCGCCAGAATCGTGGTGACGATGGAGATGCCCACGCTCGCGCCCACGTTGCGCGCCAGGTTGATGAGGCTCGAGGCGCTGTTGTTCTTCCCCGGGGGCACGCTGGCGAAGGCCACCGTGTTGATCGGCACGAATAAGAACGCCAGCCCGAGACCCTGCACGCATCGGTCGAACGCCACCTGGCCGAACGTGGAGTCGAGCGAGAGATGAGTGAGCCGCGAAAGCGCGTAGCTGCTCATCGACAACCCGAACAGGATCAGCCAGCGCGGTTGGACGCGGGTGACCAGCGTTCCCACCAGTGGCATGAGCGCCATGATCGTGAGCGCGCCGCCGGTGAGCGCCATGCCGCTCTGCATGGCGCTGTAGCCCATGACCGTCTGCAGGAAGATCGGTAGCAACACGGTGCTACCGAGCAGCGCGAATCCCAGAGCGAACATGAGCGCGAAGGAAGTGCCGAAGACCCGCGTGCCCAGGAGCCGCAGATCCACCACCGGATCGCGCTGTCGCAGCTCCCAGGCGATCGCCGTCGCGAGCCCGAGCGCCGCGAGCACGGCGAACACGGTGATGAGCCGCGATTCGAACCAATCGTCTTCTTGCCCCTTGTCGAGCACCACCTGCAGGCAGCCGAGGCCCATCGTCACGAGGCCGAGACCGATGCCATCCACCGGGCTGCCGCGCTTGGCCGCGCGCTCCGCGCGCTCGTGGGGCGGGTCCTCGACCACGTAGCGGCTCAGGATCAACGACACGATTCCCACGGGCACGTTGAGGTAGAAGACCCAGCGCCACGAAAAATTGTCGGTGATCCAGCCACCGAGGGTGGGGCCGAGCGCTGGCGCGCTCACCACCGCGACGCCGTAGACCGCGAACGCCATACCGCGCTTCGCCGGTTCGAAGGTGTCGGCGAGGATCGCCTGCTCGCTGGGCTGCAGCCCGCCGCCCCCCGCGCCTTGGAGGATGCGGAACACGATGAGCCAGCCCAGGCTCGGTGCGAGGCCGCAGAGCGCCGAGCTCGCCGTGAAGATCGCGACGCACGTCATGTAGAAGCGCTTGCGGCCGACGAGGCGGCTCAGCCAGGCGCTGAGCGGTAGCACGATCGCGTTCGCGACCAGGTACGAGGTCAGCACCCACGTGGCCTCGTGGGTGGTCGAGGAGAGGCTCCCGGCCATGTGCGGCAGGGCCACGTTGGCGATGCTGGTGTCCAGCACTTCCATGAAGGTGGCGAGCGTCACCGTCAGCGCCACGACCCACGGGTTGTGGGACGGACGCCAGATCGCCGGCGTG
>CAYUSL010000249.1:0-5607 GCA_964447125.1 uncultured bacterium
GCCGTTGATGCGCGCGGCCAGCCACGGCGCGGATGAGGCGGCCCACGGCCGCCTCGGGACCGATCCCCCGGCCCACTTCGTTGGTCACCAAGACGGCGTGAAAACGCCGCGCCGCGAGCACCTGCACGAGCTCGGCGACGGCCGCATCCACGCGCCGCTCGTCGTCACCGCGCACGAGCAAGTTCGAGAGCCAGAGCGTCAAGCAATCGATCAGCACCACGTCCACGTCGCCGCGCGCGCCGAGTGCGGTCAGCCGCTCGGCCAAGGCCAGCGGCTCCTCGACGGTCGCGAACGAGTCACCGCGCTCGATTTGGTGACGCGCGATGCGATCGCTCATCTCGGCATCACGCGCCTCGGCGGTGGCGAGGAACACGCGCCGCGCCCCGAGCTCCGAGGCGCGGCGCAGCGCGAACGCACTTTTCCCCGAGCGCACGCCGCCGCCGACCAGCACGAGGCGCGCCATCGGCTCGTTCACGGCAAGAAACCGACGGTGAACGGTGGCAGCCCGGTGTCGAGCGGACCGGCGATCACCGTATCGGTGGTGGTGTCGATCAGCACCACCCCCGGCGTGACGAAGTCCTGGCACGTGACCACCAGTGTCGAGCCACCGTTCCACGCGATGTCCGGGAGATAACCGCCGCACGTATAGATCTTGCCGCCCACGGCGCCGGTGCGCGGATCGAAGGTGCGCACGTCGTTGGTGCCCGCGGGAGTGCCCGTGTCGTCCACGTTCGCCACCACCAGGTAGCCCTTCGATTCCGAGACCACCGCCACGTCGCTCACGTTCGAGCCGAGATCGTCGTCGTCCACGAGCAGGCTGGCGGTGCGCGCCGCCGTGTCCACCTTCACGATGCCGCCGGTGAGCGTGGGCGGAATCGAGAACACACCGTTGGCAGCCACGTAGATGCTGTCACCGAAGACGGTCGCAGCGAACGGGCTCTGGACGCCGAGCACCACCGCCCCGACCACGGTGCGGGTGGTCGGATCCACGATGACGAAGCAGCCCACACCGTAAGCGCTGAAGCTCGCGTTGATCTGTTGCAGCATCACCCACAGCAAGCCATCCACCTCGAAGATCGCTGCCGGGCGCGGCAGCATGCCGGGATCGGTGTCCGTATCGGCGTAGGGGAGCATGTCGATGCGCCCCAGCGTCGAGCCGTCGGTGAGGTTCATGACCAGAACGTCGTTGTAGGGATCGTCGGCCGAGCCGGCCTCGTAACGCGGCACGAAGGCGGTGGTTCCGCGCACCACGACGTCCTGCGGATTCGAGCCGTCGCCGGTGCTGAACTGGGCCGCGGTGGCGAAGCCGGATGCGGGGTTGATGACCTGCACGTTCTCACCCACCGAGCGATTCACCACGTCGACTTGGCCGTCGAAGACGCGCAGCACCGCGTCGGATCCCAGCTCTTCCAGGTTCTGACCGACGGTATAGGGTGCCTCCAGGCTGACCGTGGCGAGACGGCCGGTGGTGAAGTCGGTGGTGGTGAGCACCGCGGTGTTGGACGTGGTGCCTACGCCCGGGCCGTTGCCACCGTCGCTCGAGCAGCCGGCGACCAAGATCGCGCCGAGGGCGAGCGCACGCGCCCACCCGAAGGAAATCGAAAATTCCGTGCCTTGCATCGAGATTCTCCGAAGCGCGACCGCGCTGGCGGGGTCGCGCGCTAGACGATGCGGTTCCGCATCGCAGGGGGTCATTCGTCCACGCCGCTGGCTGCCACGCCTGCGTCGTCCTCCTCGGCGTCCACCCGTCTCCACTCGACCGATCCGAAGAAGCTGCGCCCCGGGAGCGGATAGCCGATCACGTCGGAGACTCGATCGTCCGCGAGATTGCGGGCATCGAAGGCGAGCGTGATCTCGTCGGTCACGCGGATCTTGAAGCCCGACGAGACGAGCACGCGGTCGCTCACCTCTTCGAGGTTGGCGGGATCGAGGAAATTCGAGCCGATGTATTCGAGCTCGGTGAAGAGCGTGACCGGGCGCTCGCGCCATTCGACGCGCATGGCCACGTCGTTTCGCGGCTGTCCCGGCAGATCGTTGCCGTGGCGGCTCGGCGCCGGCGACAGATCCTCGGTCGCTTGGAACGTGGCGTTGGCGCTGGCGCGAAATCCCGCCGGAAAGTGCGCGGCTGCCGTCAATTCCACACCTTGGCTGCGCGAGGACGCGACGTTCTCCGCCACTGCGGTGCGCTGGCTGTTCTGGATGAAGAGGATCCGGTCGTCGACGTCCGAGTAGAAGTAGATGGCTTCGAGGCGTACGGCGCGCAGGAAGTCGCCGTCGAGCGGCACGAAGGCCAGGCCGATGTCCCAATTGAAGCCACGCTCCGGATCGAGCTTGGGATTGCCGATGATCGAGCCGCGATCGCCGAAGAGCTCGGTGAAGCTCGGTGCCCGAAACGAGGTGGACGCATTGCCGCGCGCCTCCAGCCACTCGGTCACGTAGCCGCGTGCGCCCACTTTCCAGGTGACGCGGCGGTCGACGGCGTTTTGCGGCCCGGCCGTGACGAACGGCCCGAACGGCCGCCGCGCATCCTCGACGTACGCGAATCGCACCGCTGGATCGAGGATCAGGCGCTCACCGAAGACGCGCGTCTCGCTCTCGAGCACCAGGTGCGCGGCGTTGCGCTTGCTGGTGGGCCCTTCCTCGGGGTCGAGCAGCTCGTCGGCGGGGCGGAACTCCTCGTGCCGGAGATCGCCCAGGAACGTGAGCGCCAGCTCCGGGATCGGCCGCTGGGTGAGCTGCGAGACCGACGCGTAGCTGAACGTGGTGTTGCGGCTGTCCTGGGCGCCGACGCCGATCTCGCCGTCCACGTCGCGAAACGCCTCGCGCTGGTAGCCGAATTCGAGTCGCTCCTCGAGGTCGAGGGTGCCGTCGAGCCAGCCGTGGCCGCGCACCAGCGCGTGCGCCAGGTCGCGAAACGTCGCGAGCCGCGCCGAGTCCGACTGATTGCTGCCGATCCCCGGGACGCCCTCCTCCTTCCAGAAGAAGTCGTCCGCCAGCGTGAGACTCAGATCCGCGGGAAGATCGGTGTCGGCCTTGCCGAGGAACGCAACACTCTGGAAGTCGTTGTTGCGCCGCGACACCACTGCGTCGTCGGCGGGATTCTTGGGCGTGCCGTTGTCGTCCTCGAAGCGGAAATCCCCCTCGCTGCGCGTGTAGCCGCCGCTCGCGAAGAGGTGGAAGGGACCCACGCCACGGCGCAGCGACGCGGCCGTATCCAGCGTGCCGAAGCTGCCGCCGCCCACCGAAAGCGCGGTCTCGTCGTCACCGTAGGCGGGTGACGTCGCCAGCTCGACGGCACCGCCGAGATTGGTGAGCGCGAGCCCGGTGGGGGCCGTGCCGCGGTAGACCTCGATCCGCTCCACGTTGCCGAGGGGCAGCGTCGAGAGGTCGACGCCACCACCGAGCGCGCGATTGAGCGGGATGCCGTCGAGGAAGACCTCCACCTGCTCCGCGGTCGAGCCGCGGATGGAGATCGTCGACAGGTCGCCGAGGCCGCCGAAATTCCGCACCTGCACGCCCACCGTGCGATCCAGCACTTCGCCGAGGTCGGCGCCGGTTCCCGCGAACTGCTCACGAGGCACGATGGTCGCGAAGGCCGACACGTCGTGACTGCCGGTATCGGGTGGCGCCGCCGCCTCCTCGACCACGACGGTCTCGGTTTCGGTGAGCGAGCTGGGCGCATCGTCGGCACGCGCTTTTGCGGCGAACATGACGATTCCGCACACCAGCACCAGCAGCGACAGGCGGTGCCCTGCGCGCGCCAACGGCTCCCCGGCGAGCGCCACGTGCGCCGCTGTGCTGCATCGCGCCCGGCGCGCAATCCTCGGCGTCGCAGGCATCACGAGAAGGATGGGGGTCATGGCGGCTCGGTGGGCTTGATCTTTTGGTAGCATGGGATAAATTATCCCACCTCGACGGCCAACGAGCGACGACGCCGACGAGCGCCGTGAGCATCGTGAGTTCCGTGAGAGGTGGGATATGATACCCCACAAAGAGCCGTTGGAAAGACCCCATCTCGAGCTCGGCCTGCTCTTTCACTTGCGCGGCGGCCCGCTCGGACGTCGCACGCTCGTGGAGCGGACCCACTGGACCGAGAGCGTCGTGCGCACCGAGCTCGAAAAATTGGAAGCCTTGGGCTGGGTCGAGTTCGCCAAGCCCGGCACGTTCCTCAGCGACGCTGCGACGGTCACCCTCGACGAATTCTTCGCGCGCGTGCCGCGGGTCGCCGAGATCGAGCTGATCGAGATGGGTCTCGACCGCTCGGCGTGTGGGGCGCTGGTACGGGGTGTCACCCACGCACCCAAGACCTGGCAGGTGCGTGACGCGGCGGTGCGCGAGGGTGCCACCGGTATCTTGCTCCTCTCGCGCGAGCCCTCCGGACTCAAGCTCACCGACGTCGACGCGAGCTTCAGCCGCCGGAATTCTCACGATGCTGCGCGCGTGGAAGCAGCGCTCGGCCCCTCCGAAGTCGGCGACTGGGTGGTGATCGTGTTCGCAGGAGATGCCGGACGGGCCGCGGCGGGGCTTTGGCGCGCGCTCCGCGACATCGTGCCCACACCCGCTCTCGACCGCGCACCGCGCAGCCACGCGCGGCTCGCGGGACGAGGTGCATCGTGACCAGGCCCCGGCACCATCGTTGGCTCGCTGCGGCGGTGCTGCTGGCCGCCACCGCGCGTACGGCACACGCGGGCTTTCCGGTGGAGATCCAGGACGATCGCGGCCGAGCGGTGCACCTGACGAAGCCTGCGCTGCGCATCGTGGTGGCGGGACCGGCGCTCTTCGCCCAGATCCTCGACGAGCTGGGGCTCGCGGAGCGCGTCGTCGGTATCGCCTCCTCGCCCGAAGTTCCGCCGCGCTTCGCCGGCACCGCCCGGGTCGGAGACGTGAATGCGGTGAGCGTCGAGCGCACGCTCTCCCTCGAGCCCGATCTGGTGCTCGGCGCGTTCGGGCCGTCCCGCGACGGGCTCGAAGCCGCGGGCATGCTCTGCTACACGCCCTTGCCGTCCGACGATCTCGCGGGCGTGCTGCGCACCATCGATCAGGTGGAGGTCGCCGTACGCGGGGAGAGCAGCACGGCCCCGGCGCTGGTGAAGCGCCTCACCACCGAGGTCGCCGCAGTGGAGGCACGAGTGGCTGGCCGGCCCCGCCCGCGGGTCGCGCTCCTCTATCCGTTGCCGGGATCACCGCCGCTCACCGCGGGCACCGGCACTCCGGATCACGAGCTGCTCACCAAGGCGGGAGGCGAGAACGTGTTCGCGTCCCCTGCCGGCTATCACCGCGTGAGCTACGAGGAGATCCTGCGCAGCGATCCCGACGCGATCATCGTCGATCCGTCCGAGCTGCAGTGGACGAAGACCCACGAGGTGGTGTCGAGCCTGCGCGCAGTCCAGCGTGGGCGCGTGCTCGCGGTACGCCCGTCGACTTGGGTCTCGACGCGCTTCCCCGACACGCTGCGCCGACTCGCCGAATGGCTGCATCCGGAAGCGTTCGTCGATACCCACGCCGCGCCCAGCAACGGAGACACACGGTGAAGCGACGCTCGGCGCGAGGAACGATCGCGCTGCTCGGCGCGCTCCTGATCGCGACCTTCGTCGCAGGCGTGGGCAC
>CAYUSL010000249.1:5707-8780 GCA_964447125.1 uncultured bacterium
CGATCGCGCTGCTCGGCGCGCTCCTGATCGCGACCTTCGTCGCAGGCGTGGGCACCGGCACGGTGTCGATCCCGCCGTCGCGTGTCGCCGCGATCGTGTGGCAGAGCCTCACCCGCGCCAAAAGCGATCTCGCCGCCACCGACACCCAGACCCGCATCGTGCGCGACGTGCGGCTGCCGCGCGTGGCGCTGGCGGGATTGGTGGGTCTCGCGCTGGCGGCGGCGGGAACCGTCATGCAAGGAATCTTCCGCAACCCCCTCGCCGAGCCGTATCTGCTCGGCTTGTCGAGCGGTGCGACGATGGGGGCCGCGGCGGTGATCGCGTTGGGCCTCGAGCGCACCATCCCCGGTGTGCTGCCGTTCGCCGCATTCGCCGGCAGCCTGCTGGCCGTCGCGATCGTGTACCGGATCGGGCGCATGAACCGCGGCGACGGCGACGGCGCGACGCTGGTGCTCGCGGGTGTGGCGCTCTCGGCGCTCTTCGCCTCGATCACCAGCTTCTGCATCGTGGTGTCCAGCCCCGACCAGACGCGCGGCATCGTGTTCTGGATGATGGGTGGCCTCGCAGGAGCGCAGTGGGCGCAGGTCTGGCCGCTGGTGCTGGTGGTGGCGGTGTGCGTGCCCGTGCTGCTTGCGTTCGCCCGCGACCTCGACGCGCTGGCGCTCGGCGACGCCATGGCCGCGCACCTCGGCGTGAACCCAGCCTGGGTGCAACGCGCGTTGCTCGCGGCGGCGGCGCTGATGACCGCATCGTGCGTGGCGGCGGCGGGCACCATCGGGTTCATCGGGCTGATCGTCCCTCACGCGCTGCGGCTGGTGGTGGGGCCCGACCACCGCGGGTTGCTACCGGCGGCGGCGCTCGCCGGCGCGATCTTGCTCATCGTGTGCGACACCGCGGCGCGCACCATCGCCAAGCCCACGGAGATTCCCGTAGGCATCCTCACCGCGCTCTTGGGCGCGCCGTTCTTTCTGTTTCTGCTCAAGCGGCGCACCGCCAGCGGCCGACGCGCGTGGGGCGCGTGAGTGGCACGCGCTCGATCACCGGCCAACGATGAGAGCAATGTTCGTCGGCGCCTCGGTTTGCGGCGGGGGACAAGCCCCCGCCCTACGGGCCCGTGCGACGCGATCGCACCAATTTCTGGCTGGCGGTCTGGACCTGAGCTGAGCGGCTCGAAAGGCGAACCGCGATTGCCTGTGCCGACAGTGGCACGCGCCAGAGGCTTGCCATGGCGCTCGAGCGTCGCGAGTCGACTTGGGGGTGGGCCCCGTCGCGGCTTGGCTGCGACGGGCGGGGGACTTGAAGAGCCCCGAGCGCGCAATCCGGCGGCGGCGCCGTCGAGGGGCCCACAACCGTTCAGCCGATTCGCGCCCGGGTCTCCACGATCGCCGTCCATCTCTCCGCGAGCCAGCGGCGAGCCGACGAGCGTAGCGAGTCGACTCGGGGGTGGGCCCCGGCGCGGCTTGGCCGCGACGGGCGGGGGGCTTGAAAAGCCCCCCGGGAAGCACAGAGCTCTGCCTTGATCGTCCGCATCGACGACGTCGAGCTTCGCTACGACGGCGCGCCCGTGCTCGACGGCGTGTCGCTCGAGCTCAGGGCCGGCGAGCTGATGGCGCTGGTGGGGCCGAACGGCGCCGGCAAGACCACGCTCCTGCGCGCCATCTCCGGGCTCGTCGAGCCCACCCGCGGCACGGTCTTCTTGGATCACGAGCCGCTCGCGTCGCTGGCGCCACGGGCCATCGCCACGCGCCTCGCGTCCGTGGAGCAAGCGATTCGCTGCCCCGAAGAGCTGCGCGTGTGGGATGCGGTGGCGCTCGGGCGGCTACCGCATCTCGGGCGCTTCCAAAGCCTCGGCGAGCACGACCGCGCGGTCCTCGACGCAGCCCTCGAGCGCACCGAGTGCACAGCACTCGCCGATCGTCGCGTGGCGACGCTCTCGAGCGGCGAACGACAACGCGTGTGGCTCGCGATGGCGCTCGCCCAGGAGCCGCGCGTGCTGCTCCTCGACGAGCCCACCTCGCACCTCGACATCCACTTCCAGATGACCATCCTGGAGCTGGTGAAGAGCCTCGCACGCGACGGCCTCACCGTGATCGCCTCGCTCCACGACCTCAACCTCGCCGCCGAGTTCGCCGACCGCGTGGCCTTGGTAGCCGAGCACCGACTCGTGGGTTGCGGCACCCCCGCCGAGATCCTCACCGAGGAACGTCTGGAACGCGCCTACCGCACCCGCGTCGAGCGCGTCCCGCTCACCGGCGGCGGCTTCCTGATTCGCCCGCGTCCGACCCAGGGCGCCCAGCCCTGACACGAACGCATCACACGGAGCCACGCCGACGATATGGGCTGGTGGCGATGCCGTTCTCGACGCCAAGTTCTGAAACCAACGCATGCACGGAGCCGTAGGGCGGGGGCTCGTCCCCCGCCGCAATCCGCCGACAGGGCGATGCGGATCTCGCCCGCATCGTTGACCCATGATCGAGATTGCATGCGGTCATGCGCGGCACGCGCCCCAGGGCGCGTCGCGAGCGCACTCAGGCGGCTTCGGCGGAAGGTTCCACCTCGTCATCCCACGGTCGAACCCGAATCTGCCGCCCAATTTCTTGCAGCGCCCGAGACGTGCATGCGACCATCGACGTTCCTACCCCGTTCGTTGCCATGCCCCGAGCCCACTTTCTCGCCAAGCGTGGCTCCGCTCGCACCGGTAGACGTACGCCGAAGCCGGCGACGCAGGGACGCGGGACGCGGCGCCTCCTCGAATCCATCCTCCACATCGACCGTGTGCTGCGCGCTGGCGGTTGCGTTTCGCTCGCGCGTCTCGCCGCAGAGCTGGAGGCGAGCCCGCGCACGGTCCAGCGCTACCTGGAAACCCTTCGCGACCGGCTGAACGCGCCCGTCATCTACGACCGCGTCGCTCGGGGCTATCGCTACGCTCGCGACTCCGTCGCCATTCCCGCAGCACACCTGAGCGAAGGCGAGCTGGTGGCGCTCTACGTCGCCGAGCCCGTCCTCGCTCGATATCGGGGAACCCCGCTCGAAGCGGACTTCCGATCGGCCTTCGACAAGATCACCGCGAGCC
>CAYUSL010000250.1:0-8757 GCA_964447125.1 uncultured bacterium
AGAATGTCGCGACTTCTGGCGTCTCGACACAGCGTTCACGAATAGATCGGGCTAGGATGCGTGGGAAAGTCAGCGTGGCGTCGACGCGGCAGCGAGTGGTGTTGCCGATGGCGACTTGCGTTGGAGGAGCGGTGACGCGATTCCGTCCGATTGGGCGGTGCCCGAAGCGCCTCCACGGCCGATGTGGCGCTCCGCGCATCGCGGTCGTTCTCGCCTTGAGCGTCGTGGTTGCGTGGTCGAGCGCCGGCACGCCACGGTCGCGCGCCGCCGAGGTGCCCGACGCTGGGGGCGAGCTGCGCGCGCTGCCGATCCGCCGCCAATCCTGGCAGGGCGATCTGCCGGGAATGATCGAGCGCCGCTTGATCCGCGTGCTGGTGCCCTTCAGCCGCACGCTCTATTTCAACGACAAAGGGCGCGAGCGCGGCGTCACGGCGGACCTTTTTCGGCAATTCGAGCGTTGGATCAATCAGAAATTTGCCGCCACTCTCGGCAAACGCCCCATCACGGTCGCACTGGTGCCGACCACACGCGATCGGGTTCTCGAGGACGTGGCCGGTGGCTTCGGCGACATCGCCGCCGGCAACCTCACCGTCACCGAGCAGCGCCGCTCGCTCGTCGACTTCTACGTCGCACCCGGACAGGGCGACCTGACGGAGGTGGTGGTGACGGGACCGGCCTCGCCGGTGATCGATTCGGTGGATGACCTTTCCGGCAAGGTCGTGCACGTCCGCAAGTCGTCGAGCTACTACGAAAGCCTGGCCGCGTTGAACGAGCGTTTCGTGCAGGAACGCAAGCCGCCGATCGAGCTGGTGTTGGTGCCCGACGCCCTGGAGGACGAGGACATGATGGAGATGCTCGCCGCGAGCATCCTCCAGGTGATCATCGTCGACGCATGGAAGGCGACGATGTGGGCGCCGGTGCTGCCGGGCGTCCGCGTGCATGCCGACGCCGCGGTGCGCACCGGTGGCAGCACGGGCTGGGCCATCCGCCACGCGAGCCCAGAGCTCGAAGCGCTGCTCGGCGAGTTCTTCACCACTTGGGTGGCGAAGCAAGGCCACCAGAAGGACCGCAGTTGGAGCTACGCGAAGCGAATCCAGCACCTGAAGAACCCGCAAGGCCACGCCGCCTACGACCGCTTTCAGCGCACGATCGCGCTCTTTCAGACGTACGGGGCGAAGTACCGCTTCGAGCCGCTCTTGCTCGCCGCACAGGGCTATCAGGAGTCGCAGCTCGATCAGAATGCGCGTAGCGCGGTGGGTGCCATCGGGGTGATGCAGCTCATGCCCAGCACTGGCAGCGAGCTGAACGTGGGCGACATCCGGCTCGTCGAGCCGAACGTGCATGCCGGTGCCAAGTACATGGACCGGCTGATGAGCCGGTACTTCCGCGACGCCGATCTGAGCGATCTGGATCGGTGTCTGTTCGCGTTCGCGTCCTACAACGCCGGTCCAGGCAACATCGCCAAGATGCGGAAGTTGGCGGTGCAACGCGGCTTCGATCCCGACGTCTGGTTCGACAACGTGGAGATCGTCACCGCCGAGAGGATCGGTCTCGAGACCACCACGTACGTGCGCAACATCTACAAATACTACGTCGCATACGCGCTGTTGCGCGATCTCGAGGAGGCTGGAGCGCGCGCCCGGGAAACGATGCAACCGGCCGAGCTCGAACCCACCCATCCGGGAGGCGCATCGCATTCCACACCGGCGTCGCCCGCCCATTCGCCCGGCGCGTGACGCGGTCGTTCGCAGCATCGGAACGACGGTGCGCGCCTCGGGCGTGACCGTTCACGGATGAGCGCCTGCGTTCGGCATTGCGCGTACCGCGCGGATCCGACGATCTGCGTGCGCCGTTCCAGGCAGGCCGAGCAGTCGCAGAAAATCCGTGCTACTCTGTCGGTTCGCTCGAAAATACGACGTCGCGCCTTCCGCGTGCCGCCCAACCGAGGAGATTACATGAACGTCGGCACGGAGCTGGAGGCACCTTGTGCAAACTGTGCGAGCACGACTCACACCGTCACCTCCGTGACGCACGGCAACGCAGCGACGGTGACCTGTAACGGCTGCGGGGCAACGCGACGCTACCTGGCGCCGGTCGAAGCGGCCGAGCCCGCGAGGATCGTCGCCGGCGGCGGCAAGGCACCGAAACGAGCGAAGAAGCCCAAGGCGGCCTGGACGCCGGAAGAGAGTCTCGTGGAGGCGGTGCTATCGCGTCCGGTCCGGCCGTATCGGCTTGCGGACTCGTACCGTGTCGGCGATCGCGTCGAGCACGCCACCTTCGGGGTCGGGATCGTCGACGAGATCCTCGGTCCCACCAAGATGCAAGTCTTTTTTCCGTCCGGGCATCGCAAGATGATGCAGGGCGGGATTCAAACTGCTTGAGCCGCGCCGGGTCGGTCGATTCGGTGCGCACTCGCGGCCAGCGGCTGCGATTTCGGTCGCCGCGCCGAGCATTTGCCTCGTGCCGGCCCAGGGGGACGCCATTTCCACGAAAGTCTTCGTAGGTAATCTCGATTTTCGCACGACCCAAGCCGAGCTCACGACCTATTTCTCGGCCGCCGGCACGGTCGTGGACGTGTTTCTGCCGAGCGATCGCATGACCGGTAAGCCGCGAGGCTTCGCGTTCGTGCAGTTCTCGACGGAGGCGGAAGCGCAAGAGGCGATTGCGCGTTTCCATCAGCAGGAGCTCGGCGGGCGTCGCCTCAACGTGAACGCTGCAGAGGAGCGGGGCGGGCGACCCGGAGGTGGGGGCGGCGGCGGCCCTCGCCGCCCCGCGTTCTCCGATCGCGGTGCGCCAGGCTTCGGTGCGCCGCCTCCTCGCGATCGTCCGGCGAAGTCGAAGGGCAGTCGCCGCGGCTTGCGCGGCAAAGTGCGTAGCCTCAACTGATTCACACGTCTGGCGCGAGCGTTCGCGAGGCGATGAGGCGGGCTCCGACCAGCCGTCGCCTTCCAGCGCCTTCCCATCGGGTGCAGTGACCGACCACGGCGTGTCACGGTCCAGCCCGTCCGTGCGCTGGTCGCGAAGCCATCCCCGGACATCGACCCCAGGGATCGGCGCCACGGCGGCTGTGCGAGCCGCGCGGCAGCGTTTTCCCCGCGGTCGAGCGACGCCGGGCCGGGATGCTCGGAAACGCCTGTAGCGTCGTTCGGAGCTCGGCTCGTTTCACGGGCTCGCGTCATCGACGCACGCAGAGCCGTCGCCCGACGGAGCGCACTGCGCCGGTGCCGGCTCGCGAGCAACGTCGCGCCAATGTGGCAACGCGGTGACCAGGCGGGTCCGCGCCTGGTCGTCCGAAACCTGTGCGACGACCACGGCGAGACGCGAGCGAAGCTCTTCGAGGACGGCTTCCGCGCGATCGTCGCTGGCGGCGCGCAGCACCTGCCACACGACGTGCAGTACACCCGAGGGAAGCGAGCCACCGTCGTCGCGATCCGCGAGCAGCTCTTCCGCCCGCGCCAGAGCGGCGGCCGTCTCGCCGGTCGCGCAGTCGATCGCGGCGAGGCGCGCGAGCGCGTCGCGCCGAACTGCGACCACTCCCTCGCCGCGCGCGCGGGAGAGAACCGCCTCGAGGATGCCGCGACCTCGTTCGACCTCGCCGAGGCGGAACCAGGCGCTGCCCTCGAGAGCGAGCGTCTCGTCGAGCACGTCTCCCGCGTGGCATTCGCGCGCGAGCTGGCCGGCCTCGATGGCTGCGTCGCGCGTCCGAAACGGGTCCGCGATGGCCTCGTACACGTCGCCGAGAAAACGCAGCGTCGCGGCCTGAAGACGCGCCCGCCCGAGCTGGCGCGCCAGGGCCAGGCATTCCAGGGCAACGTCCTCGGCACCTGCGAGATCGCCGAGCTCGAACAGCATCAGCGCACGGCGAGCGAGGAGTGCGTGGCGGTCGCTCGGTGACTCCGGCGACAGCAATGCGAGCGCCCGATCGATCTCGGCCGCAGCGTCGGCGATCCGCCCCTGGGCGATCAGCGACTCGATGCGAATGATTCGGATGGGCACCTCGTAGTCCTTGTAGCCCCCTCGCCGCCGCGGTAACCCCGCGCTGCGGCGTGCCCAACGAATCCCGGCCTCCACGTGGTGCTCGACGGTGGCGAACTCGCGCTCCTCGAGGGCGAGCCACGCGAGCATCCCATGCGAGAGGGCGCCTGCCGACTCCGCGTGGGAGCGCTCGGCCAGCTCCACCGCCTCGCGCGCCAAAGCCTTCGCCTCGTTCTTGTGTCCGGTGCGCTCGGCGTGGGCCGAACGAGTTTGGATCCAACTGGCGCGCAGCCGATCGCTGCCCGTCGTCTCGACGAGCGCTTGCATCTCGGCGATGGCTCTTTCCTTGCGCGTCATGTCACCCAGGAAATCCCCGATCATCTGGCACCGCGACAGGGTCCAGTAACGGCGTTCGGGATCGGAATCGAGCGCCGGCTGGGCGAGCTCGCGCTCGGTGTAGGCCCACGCCGCTTCGTACGCGCAGCGGCGGATCGAATCCACGCTGGCGCGCTCGAAGTAGTCGAGTGCTTCCGAGCTCTCGCCGGCTCGCTCGAAATGCTCGCCCGTGAGACCCAGGAACTCACCGGCGCGCTCGCCGACGCGCGCCGCCAGCCAGCGCGCTGCGCGGCCGTGACCGGCGCGACGCGGTGCTTTGAGCACCGTGCCGTACGTGACCTCGTGGAGCAGCGGATGGAAGAATCGAAGCTCCGCGCAGCCCTCGAAAACACTCGCCGACCGGGGTACCACCAGCGATCGGGCGATGAGCGCGGGCAGTGTTGCCGCCGCGGCCTCGTCGAGCGCCGCGAGTGCATCGTCCCAGAACACCGGCCCGACGATCGCCGCCTGTTGCAGTGCTGCGAGCTCGGTGCCGGGCAGCGCGTCGAGCCGGGCCTGGAGCACGCCGACGAGCGTTTCGGGAAGGCGCAGGCGCTCGATCCCGTTCGCGCGCAGACGCCACGCATCGCCTTCGACCACGATCGTGCCGTCGTCGATCAGCATCCGGACGAGCTCTTCCAGGAAGAAGGGGTTTCCGTGCGCGCGCTCGACGAGCATGCGGCCGAGGGACGCGGGTGCGTCGGCGATCCGTGCAAGCAGCGCCGCCGCGAGGCTCGTGGCGTCGCTCTCGGCGAGCGGCGCGAGCTGGACGACCGTGCGCGCGTGCACCGTTTCGGCCCATGCGGCGCGCCGCTCGGCGAGTGTCGGCCGCGCGAGCGCGATGAGCGCGATCGGCGCATCGCGGTCCCCGAGCTGCTCCAGGAAGTCGAGGGAGCCGTCGTCGGCCCAATGGAGATCGTCCACCAGCAGCACGAGCGGGCGGGCTGCCGCGCCGTGGGCCAGCCGCTCGAGCGCCTTCGCGAGGGCGGCGAAGCCGCGCTCCCGAAGCTCACGACCGCTCACTCCGGCGACGAACGGGCTCTCGGAAAAGTCGAGGCCGATGAGCTGGCCGACGCGCTGCGCCTGCACCTCGCCATCGGCGTCGAAGAGGGGAGCGAGCCGCTCGACGAGCCGTGCGCGCGCGCTCGCCATGGGCTCACCGTCGGTGATCCCCAGCCACCGCGCCACCAGCTCGCGGAGGAGACCGTAGGGCTGGAGCACGGCCCGCACGTGGCCGCGCACGCGTAGCACCGGGACGTCGCTCGGCAGGCGCTCGACCAGCTCCGCGGCGAGGCGGCTCTTGCCCAGGCCGGCGTCGCCGATCACCGTGACGATCTGGGTGAGGCCGCTCTCGCGGGCGCGCACCGTCGCGGCGAGAAGTGCGCCGATCTCGGCGTCGCGGCCGGTGAGCTCGGGCCGCACGCCCTCGATGCCGTGGTGAAATCGTCGTTCGTGGGGCTCGATCTCGCGCACCACCAGATAGGTGCGCAGCGGCTCGTCGCTGCCTTTGACGGTGACGATCGACGGCGACTCGACCTCGAAGTGGTCGCGCACCAGCCGCCACGTGGTGTCGGCGATTCGAAGGCGCCCCGGCGGCGCGCTCTGTTCGAGGCGTGCCGCGATGTGCACCGCGTGGCCCATCGCCGCCTTGTCGCTCTCGGGGCCGGCGCCGAGCAGCACCGGGCCCGTGTTGATGCCCACGCGCACCGCGAAGGCCGAGAGCCCGAGAGCGCTCGCGAGCTCGGCAGCGTGCGCGCGCGACGCTGCGAGGATCTCGAGCCCCGCGCGCACGGCGCGCTCGGCGTCGTCCTCGC
The DNA here is from genome assembly GCA_964447125.1 of uncultured bacterium. Lineage (GTDB taxonomy): Bacteria > JADJOY01 > JADJOY01 > JADJOY01 > JADJOY01 > JADJOY01. Next base: position 6,165 of record CAYUSL010000250.1, read on the forward strand.
TCGCACGCTCGCTGCCGAATGCCGCCTTCAGCCCGTCGCCCGTGAAGCGCAGCACGCGTCCACCGGCGTGCGCGACGATCGATGCGAAGCGCGTGAGCGGCTCGCCGACGACGATTGCGGCGTCCTCCGCGGCCACTCGGCCGAGCATGGCGGTGGAGTCGACGATGTCGCAGAAGAGCACGCTCACCTGACGCAGCTTGGGCTCGGTGGCGATGGGCGCGCTGGCGTCTGCGGCGCCGGGCGAGACCGGCGTCGAAACGACGGGGGACGATGTGCTCGCCGGTGCAGTGGGATCGGCCCGCGCGCGCAACGTCGCGATCGCGAGGTCGATGGCCGAGTCTCCCAGCACGCCACGCTGGGTCTCCAGCAGCGCGATGACGCGCTCGATGTCCGATTCGCCGCGCATGGAGAGCCCCCGCGTCCTCGTCCTCGGAAAAACGGCGCGATGTTACGGGATCGGCGGACTTGCGTACACGTCGCCGCTCCCCCCGTCACTGCGTGGAGGTGCGCGGCCGAACGGCCGTTCGACGGCCGTTCGGGTGCGGCGTCGAGCGTGCGCTCAGGCGCTCGCGGACGCCGTCGAGAGGGTGGTGTGGTGGAAGCCGAGGCGCGGATCGGAGAGCAGCCCGACGTGCTCGGGGAAGAAACCGCGGATCGAGGGGAAGGGGATGCGCTTCACCACCACCATCTCCGGATGGCGATAAACGATGACCTCGTTCAAGCCGCGGTGCGCCGTGAGCACGAAGCGTCCGTCGGGGCTCACCTGCAAGCCCAGGCTTCCGTCGAGGAGGCTGAAGCGGCTGGCGAGCAACACCTTGAGCAGGCGATGCGAGTTTCCGAGCACGTTCACGCGGCTGAACGCTTCCACGAGATTGGCCCACCCGCTGCGTAAGCCGAGGAGCGAGCGAACGAGGCCCGGGCGCTCGTCGATGAACTGCACGCGCTGGAAGGTCTCGAGATCCACGCGGACCAGCGTGCCGCCGGCGCAGGCGTTGTAGAAGACGTCGTTGGCCGTGACCGCCACGTCGGAGGTGAATGCTGCGGGCAGCTCCTTGGCGATCGAGGCATGGCGAGTGACCATCGCCCGCTCGGCGTCCACCTCGAACACGTAGTTCTTGAAGTGCGCGAGGGTGTACTCGCCGAACTCGTTCCCCTGCGGCGCGACGCGCTGGCTCGGCCCGTAGAAGAAGTCCTTGGTCGGGTGCGCGGCGATGTGCCAGCAGGTCGCCGGCAACGCCACGACGCGCGCCGTGTTCGTCGTGAGGTCGAAGATGCCGAGCTCGCAGGCGTAGCCTTTGTGGTCGTGGTCCATCGAGCCGTAGCCGATGTAGCGGCCCGACGGCGAGCGCTTCATCGCGTGCGGCAGCTTGACGCGATGCTCGCCCAGGCGGACCGGGTTCTCGAGATCGTCCATGTCGAAGCGCCAGAACGAGTCGCCGAGCACGGCGATGAAGCTCTTCTCGGAGAGCCACACCACGTGGGTCTGGCTCGAGTAGAGGACGTCAGGCGCGCAGAAGCGCAGCGTGGAGAGGCGTCGCACCTCGCGCAGCGTGCGCGGATCGAAGAAGAGCAGCGTCTGCGAAAGATTGCCGAGAAAGGCGAGGGTGCCCGTCGGGTTCACCTGCGTCGCGTGACCGCCCGCCACGCCCTCGAAGAAGTGGATCTGCTTCTCCCAGCGGTCGGCGTCGGGATCGCAGCGCAAGCGGGCGACACCGCAGAGCCCCTCGAAACCGTTGAGGCAGTTGCCGTCGAGTGTGATGAAGAGGTCGAAAGCGGCCATGGCTTCCTCGTGTTCGTTCAGCGCAGCAAGTCCGGATTGCCGAGCAGCGCGTGCAGCTCCTGGCAGATGCGAGCCGCTTGGATGCCGTCCACGACGCGGTGATCGAAGGTGGCGCAGAGCTTGAGCAGCGGCCGTACGCAGAGCTCGCCGGTGTCGTTCACCCAGGGGCGCTGGCGCACCCGCGTGATGAGGATGTCGACCATGATGCGGCCGATCGGCGTCAGCGGAGCGTAGGCCTCGTCGACACCGTGCATGCCCAGGCTGGTCACCATCCCGGTGCCGAACAGGTCCGCAGGCAGCCCTTGTTTCGACAAGTCGAGGTGAAGCTCGTTCATCGACAGGCTCGCGAGCGAGAGGAACGGCCGCATCAGCCACCACGGAAGCTTGTCCATGAGCTTCTTGCTGTTGCGGAATGCCGGATCTTGGTCGGTGCGGATGCGCTCGCTCGCGGTGATGACGTCGGTCGCGAGCTGGCGGAGCGGCAGCGCGTCGGCAGCGGCGATGCGGTGCGCCGAGAGATCGCGACCACCGGCGCCGGCGATCAGCACCGTGATGTCGACGGTCTTGCGTCGCTCGAGCTTCCCCCAGAAGCGCACCTTGGCGTTGGTCTCGGGATGGCGGGCGATGGCCACGGCCAGCGCCTTCGCGACGAGGTGGGTGACCGTGACGGAGACTCCCCATTCCTCGCGGACCCGATCCAGGAACGCGAGCGCCGCGCCCATGTCGATCTCCGTCGCACCGTAAATGCTCGGGTCCTTGGGGCGGCGCCACTGGGCCGCCGCCCAGCGATGGAAGAGCGACGGGTTTTCGTAA
>CAYUSL010000251.1:0-8736 GCA_964447125.1 uncultured bacterium
GCCACGCAGGAGAGCGATGCCGCTCAGCTCGACGCGGACGGCGGCGCACCGCCGGCGGGCGGGCCGCCCTGCCCGCCCGTTTCGCCCGTTGGGCCGCCACCACCGCCGCGGCGGCGGCGACGGCGGCGCCGACGGCGTGGGCCACTGCCGTCGCCAGGCACATCCGAGCCACTGCCCTCGCCAGGCTCCGCATCCGGAGTGCCATCGGCCAGCACGCCTTCTTCGGGCTCGACCCCTTCACCGCCGTCGAGCGCCTCCGCCGCGATCTCCGGTTCGCGCTCCACTGGTGGCGGTGCCACGACCGGTATCGGCGCAACGCTCTCGGGTGGCGCAACCGTTGAAGTCGCACCACGTGCTTGCACCTGGCCGGGCCCGCGCCGGCCCTTCGGAAAGCCGCCCTCGGGAATCGGCAGCTCGATCTGCGTGCCGTCGGCCAGGCGCACGCTGAGAGAGCGACGCAGCACGTGATGCGCCCACACCCGCGCCTCACCCTGCTCGGTGTCCAGAAATGCCCCCACCTTGGGCATCTCGCGCTTCACGGCCTCGTAGTGCGCGTTCTCGTAGGCGAGGCAGCATTTGAGGCGTCCACAGACGCCCATGAGCCGAGTCTCGTTGAGCGAGAAATCCTGCAGCTTGGCCATCTTCACCGACACCGGATGGAAATCCTCCATCCAGCTCGAGCAGCAGGTCTCGCGCCCGCACACACCCACCGCGCCACGATGCTTCACCCGATCGCGCGCGCCGAGCGGCTTGAGCTCGACGTGCGCCTTGAGCTCCGCCGAGAGCTCGGCACCGATGTCGTTCGGCACGTGCCGATCCTCGGCGAGGTAGAAGATCTCCACACGGCTGCCGTCGAGCTGGTACGCGGCTTCCACCAGCCGGACGTCGATGCGGCGGCGACGGAGCTTCTGCGCGGCGAGCTCGAGCGCCGTCTCGGCGCGTTGCTTGTTGCGTTGCTCGCGCGCCAGATCCTCGTCCTTCGCCTTCCGGAGCAAGCGATGCAGCGGGACCTTGTTCTTGGGCTCGTGGTCGGGCGCCACCACCCGCGCCAGCGCGTGCCCGCGGTCGAGCTGCACCACCACGCGATCGCCGCGCTTCACCTCGAGCTCGCCGACCTCCGCGTGCAAGAGCTTGCCCGCGGGAACCAGCCGCACCCCGCAGCTTCCGCAGCCGCTGCCGCAGCCGCTCATGATCGAGCTCCCTTACCCACGCGGCGAGCCGGTGCGGCGGCAAGCCGTTCGTCGACGATCGTGCCGATGGCCGCCGCCACCTCGTCGATGGCACGGTCGGCACGCACCACACGAAATCGGCTGGGCTCGGAGCGCGCGAGGCGCTGGAACTCACGCCGCACCCGCTGATGGAAGCCGAGCGCTTCGGCCTCGAAGCGTCCCTCGCGCGCGCCGGTGGCTGCCGCGTTCCGCGCTCGGGCGCGGGTGAGCCCGCGCTCCACCGGTACGTCGAGCAAGAGCGTCAGGTCGGGCGCGAGCCCACCGGTCGCCACTTGATTCAGCGACTCGATGAGCTTTCGGTCGAGCTTCCGCCCGCCACCCTGATACGCGGTCGTGGAATCGGCGTAGCGATCCGTGAGCACGACGTGACCGGCGGCCAGCGCCGGCCGGATCACGTCGCGCACGTGCTGCGCGCGTTGCGCTTCGATGAGCATGAGCTCCGCCATTGCGTCCAATCCTCGGTTGCGCGCATCGAGCAAGAGTCGCCGGATCGGCATCCCCAGCGAACCGCCACCGGGCTCGCGGGTCTCCGTGACGTGCTGCCCGCGAGCGCGCAGGCGCGCCGCCAGCAAACGGATCTGCGTCGTCTTGCCGGCGCCTTCACCGCCCTCAAATGAAATGAAGAAGGGGCGGCTGCGCTTCATGGTGTGGCGGGAGAATGGCCCGCCTGCGTCGAACGCGCAACCACGTCGGCGAACAGCGCGCACTTCGTCCGACAGGCGGCGCCGAGGCGCATGCTATAAGTTTTCGGGCGCGAGCGCCCTCTGCGACGAGGGCTTATCGCAGCACGAGACCCCGCCGCCTCGGCACGAATCCCCGCCCCCTTCGCGCGCGAGCCGACTCGATGTTGCGCGTTCTGCTGCTCAAGCCGCCCCAGTCACTCGTCAGCAAGATCATCGGACCGCCGCTCGGCGTGCTTCAGCTCGCTGCGGTGTTGCGCCAGCGGTTCGGGCGCGAGATCGCGGTTCGGGCCGTGGACATGGATGCCTACGGGCTCGGGCTCGAGTGGCTCGGCAGCGAGCTCCGCGCCGAGCGTCCACAGGTGGTGGCGGTCTCGGCGCTCAACGCCGAGGCTCCCAACGCTCGCGCCATCGCCGCCGCCACCAAGGAACACGACCCGCGCATCGTCACGGTGCTGGGTGGGCCTTATCCGCATCGTCGCTTGGCAGAGGTGCTCGAGGCATCGCGCTTCGATTGGGCCGTCGACGGCGAGGGCGAGCAGGTGTTCCCCGAGGCGCTGTCACGCCATTTCGGCGGCGGTGTGCTCGGCAGCGACCTGCCCGGGCTCGCCTACAAACGCGCCGATGGCACCCTCCAGGTACCCCGCGAAGCCGACACCGTGCGCGATCTCGACGCGCTCCCCTTCCCCGCGTGGGACCTGGTGGATTTCGATCACTACGCACGTCTTCCCAACATCAACAGCATGCTCAAAGGGCGTCGTTACGCCCCGCTCTTCACTTCACGCGGTTGTCCGTACAAGTGCAGTTATTGCCACGACGTCTTCGGCAAGAAGTTTCGTCACCGCAGCGCCGATCACGTGCTCGGCGAGATCGAATGGCTGCACGAGGCGTTCGGAGTCGACGAGTTTCACGTCGTCGACGACATCTTCAATCTTCACCGCCCGCGTTTGAAACGCATCATGTACGGCTCCGCCGAGCGCTGGCCCGGGCGGCTCCACTTCGCCATGCCGGGCGGGATGCGAGCCGACATCCTCGACGAGCCCGTGCTGGACGCCCTCGCCGCCGGCGGGACGTATTCCATGTCGGTGGCGATCGAGACGGCGAGTCCCCGGGTGCAGACCCTGGTGGAAAAACACCTCGATCTCGACAAGACGCTGTGGTCCATCGAGCAAGCCGACCGCCGCGGCATGATGGTGCGCGGATTCTTCATGCTCGGCTTTCCCACCGAGACCCGCGAAGAGATCGCGCGCACCGTGCGGCTGGCACTCGCGAGCCGCCTCACCTTCGGCTACTTCTTCACGCCCTCTCCGCAAAAGGGCACCGGCCTCTACGAGCTGGCGATGCGCGAGCATCCCGAGGCGCTCGAAGCGCTTCCCGAGACCAGCGACTACCACAACGCCGAGTCTTGGTACGAGCGCGCCTACGGCTACCCGCTGAGCAAGCTGATCCGCGCGAGCTACGTGCGCTTCTACTTTCATCCCCGGCGGCTCCTGCGCATCGTGCGGCGCGTGCCGGTTCGCTCGCTTCTCAACGGGATGACACAGCTCGTGTCGCTGCTCACGAACCGACCGTACGGGTTCGGCGCGCGCGCCAGCACTCCACCGGCACCGCCGATCTTCGAGCCCGCACCCGCGTTGTGAAACAACGCCCGCCTCGACCCATCGAGGCCTCGGATCGTCGCTGCGCGTGGCTACGAATTTCCGGTGACGGCGATCAGGCCGCGCGGCCGGGTCGAGCGGAGAGCACGGGCACGAAGCGTTTGGTCGCCGGATCGAGCCGTTCGAGCACCCGCGCCGGAACGCCACCCACCACGGTGTAGGGCGGCACGTCGCGCGTGACCACCGCGCCCGCTCCCACCACCGCCATCTCGCCGATGGTGATGCCGCACAGCACGATCGCGCCGGCACCGATGTAGGCGCCGCGCTCGATGGTGACACCGGCTACCCGCTCGGGGATGTAGTCGGCCATCGGCGAGAGCGGCGGCGCGGCCTCGTGGGAGAGGATGGTGGTGCCCGCGCCGATGCTGACGCGCTCGCCGATGGTCACCGGCCCGCGCAGGTCGATCATCACGCGGCTGTTGATGTGGCAATACGGTCCGATGGTGAGATTCCGGAAGCTACCGATGTCGATGTTCGTGAACTCGACCGGATAAAGCATCACGCTGAAGTCGATGTTGGCGCCCAGCCCGCGGATCACCGCCACGCGCATCGGCGAGTACGGAATCCAGCGCGCCGCCATCTCGAGCGGATTCAGGACGACGTACTTGAGGATCGCTCGCCAGCCGCGCTCGGCGATCTTCGATCGAAGCAGGTGCGCGAAGGACATCGAGCGCGACTCTCGGATGGTGGCGCCGGAAGCCGGCGGACGCAGCCGGCGATTCCATGGGACGAGCGCGATGCTAGCCCAGCGCTGCTGCAGGCCGCAACGAATCCCCGCACGAATCCCCGCACAGGCTGGAGCGCGCGCGATCCTTCGCGCGCGAGGCCGAAGTGAGACACCACCCCGCACTGCGCCGTCGCTCGCTTCGAGAGAGATGTGCCGATCGAGTCTCGCGGGTCTGAGAATCCGTCGGCGAGCACGTTCGAGGCGACGGCACCGCCGACGGAATTGCTCGCCTGGATCGCCCCGAGCGCGCTCGCTATGGTTCGCCGCGTGCGCATGATTCGCGGACTGGCGCTCGTCGCCGAGACCGGCCTTTGGCATTGGTTCCCGCTCGCTGCAGCGCTCTTCGGAGGCGGCGGGCTCCTGATGTTGGTCGCGATCGTGACCACCCTGGATCTGGTGAGCGTCGTATTGCTCGAGCGCCTTGGCGGCTTTCGTGCGGCGCGTGCCCCGGGCGCGGCGCGCGTCGTCGCGTGGTACGTCGCGGTCCACCGCGTGGTCACTGCGATCAGCCAAGCGCCGGGGCTCTATTCGGCGTTCCACGTGGCGCCTATCGTCACCGCGGCTGCGGCGATCGCATCCACCGCTTGGCTGGTCTTGCTCGCATCGCGTCGTGCTCCCACCTGGATCCCAGGACCGACGCGCGCGCTCACCCTTTCGATCGCGACCTCGCTGGCGGTGAACGTCAGCGCCTTCGCCGGCTGGATGGGAACCGCATGCGGAGAGGTCTTGTCGCAACCAGGGGTGCGCCCGCTCGTGCTCTTCGAGCGCATCGCGGGCCGGCCGGCGAACGATCCACTCCTCGACCTCGATTGCGAGGTGGCGCGGGTCATCACCGTCGATCCAGCCGATGCAACGCTGCTCGTCGCGTGCGGACCGGAGGTTACGCAGACGCCGCGTCACGCGGTGCTGCGTGTGGACCCGGCGCGACCGGAGGCACGCCAGGCACTCGTCGACAAACCGGCGATCGAGGCGCTGGCGATTCCGGGGAGCGACCTCGTCGCCGTCTCGGTGTTCGGCGGCGACGTGCTGCGCTTCGTGGATCGGACCACCTTCGCACGGCGCGGCGAGATCCCGATGCGACGGCCGCTCGGGCTCGCTTGGGACGAGCGCGCACAGCGGCTGCTGGTGGGTCACGAGGGCGAGCCGGGCTGCGTGGCAGCGGTCGATCCCTTCACCTTCACGCGCCAAGACGGCCACGTTTCCATGCCGTCGCCCAGCGCCGCCGAGTTGCGCACCGTCTACCCGGATTCGCAAAAGAGCCAAGCCTGCCTGCCCGACAACTGCTCGCCCTCGCACATCGTGCCGCTGCCGGACGCGGGCGTGGTGATGGTCGGCAACTCGTCGGCCACGTGTACGTGGCAGGCGATGTCCTACGACGGGCTCGAGCGGGTGTACGCCGCCGAGTGGCTCTTTCCCGCGCGCGACGTCGTGCGCTCGCCGAGCGGCGACGAGGTGTGGGTCGCCATTTCCTTCCCCGGGAAGCTCGCGGTGCTGAGCGCCAAGACGCTCGCGCTGCGCCGCGAGATCCCCATCGGCTACGGCGCGTGGTGGTTCGACTGGCTCGACGACGGAGACGTGGTGGTCGGCGACTACGTGACCGGCGAGCTACGCCGCATCGACTCGGCTTCGGGACGGGTGCGCGCTCACGCGCACGTGGGAAGCAAGGTGCGCGAGGTGCTCTTCGATCGCACCCGGAACTCCGTGGTGGCGGCGTCGCGCTGCGGAATCTACGCCTTCGACCCCGCGATCGCGCTTCGACCGACCGATTGAAAGATCTCGCACCACTCGGCGCGAATCATTCCTCGTCGGCGCCGAGCTCGCGATCACGAGCCAGCGCTCGCTCGCGGAGTCGATACCAGTGGGCGATCGCCCCGTCGGCGTGAACCAGCACGTTGGTGTCGGCGCCGCTCCCCCGCGGCGCCGTGGCCAGCATCACCTCGAGATCCGCGGGAAAGATCAGCAGCTTCTCGGCCCACAGGAGCAGCCACGAGTAGATCCGTGCGAACGCCGGCGGCAGATCGGGGCGCGGATAGAAGCGCAGATGCAGCCACACGTGCTCGGCGTCGATCGGAGCGCACACCACCAGCACCGGCACCTGCACCTCCGAGAGCATCACACTCGGGAACGCCAGGCGTGTGCGGAATGGCTGCGACTTGTGACCACCGTTCGGATCGGCGGGATCGGGGCGCAAGGTCGCTTCGACGCGGATCTCGTCGCTGACGACCTCGGCGCGGTAGGGATCGAGGCGGCGGCCGATGCCGAGTGCGAACCGTCGATGAAGCACCGGGAAATGGTGCAGATCGAGGATCGCCTCCATCATCCTCTCCAGCGACAGGCGCCACGTGTAAGTCGTGGTGGAGCTGCCCGCGGTGCTTTGGGGTAATCCCTCGAACCACGGCGGGTCGGACAGGGAGTCGGCGGATGCGCCCCACCACAGCCACACGAAGCCGTGAGCCTCGCGAATCGGCAATGGCCGCGTATCGAGCCGCCGCGAGATCACGGCGTCGCGACCTTCGCAGGGCACGCGCACACATCGCCCGCTCGCGTCCCACAGGAAGCCGTGGAACGGACATTCGAGGGCGCCCTCGACGATGTGCCCCGCACCGAGATCCGCACCGCGATGGGGGCATGCTGCGGGGAACGCGACCGCTCGCCCGGCGGCATCGCGCCAGAGCGCCAGCGCCTGGGCGAAGCGCGTGATGCGACGCGGTCGCGAGCCGAGCGAGCGCGAATCGAGAATCGGGTACCAGTACCCCGACGGCCACGCGTGCTCGGGCGTGGTCACCACATCACCTCGACCTCAGGCGGGCGCACCCACCACGCGGAATCCCAGCCGCTTCAAGGGATGAACCTTCTTGATCGCGAGGCTGAGGGACACCAGCCCCTCGACCACGTACGCGTTGGCGAGCGGGCCGGCATCGAACGCGCGAAAGCCGGCTTTCTCCACCAGCGCGCGCGTCGCCTCCTTGGCAGCGGCGTCGTCACCACACACGAGTACGTCGCCCTCGTACGGGATCTTGAACTCGCGCGCCACGAACGACGGCACGGTCTGGAATGCGGCGACCACCTTCACGCCGGCGCCGAGCTGACGCTGGGCCTGCTCGGTGGCCGAGCCCTCGGGCGGCAAGATCGCGACGTGCAAGCGCGCTGGATCCACGGGATTCACGGCGGTGATGAAGACCTTGCCTTGCACGGCGTCCTTCACGTCCGCGAGGGTGCCGGCTTGCGCTTCGTACGGCACCGCGAGCACCACCACGTCGGCCTCAGCCGCGGCGTCGCGGTTGGCGGCGCCGTGCACCGTCGCACCGCTCTTCTCGGTTGCTTCCGTTGCGGCGGCGGCCGCCTTCTCGGCGGCCCGCGAGCCGATGGTCACGTGCTCGCCCGCGCGTGCCCAGCGCATCGCCAAGCCGAATCCGATCTTCCCCGTCCCGCCCAGCACCGCGATCTTCATTGGCTCGCTCCTCGATCCATCGCTCGTCACTTCACGCCGGCTGGATGGCCGCGTGGCCCGTGTTGCGGCGCTTGGGGTTGGCACATTTTCCGCGGCTCCGCAATGGACGCCCCGCACGGACCCTGCGCTGCTTTCGCGCGCAATCGGTGCGAGGCGTGAGGGGCTGGGGGCACGTCGAAGGGCGCTCCGCGGTTGCGCACCCCGGTCATGCTCGTGGGCAGTGAGCCCCATTCGCGCAGCCGCGGCTTGAGGCGAGCCTTCGGCTCCGCGGCATCGAGTTGGGGCGAGCCGTGCCCGCCGACGGGTCGCCAGACCCTCACGACTCGACTCACGCATCTCGGGCGAGGGAACCAGCATCCACGCGTGCCTTCGCGGGAGCGCCCGCGTCGGACGCGACTGTAAGAATCGTCCCCATCCTGCGTCCGCTCTCCGGAAACCACCTGCGCGGCACCCGCTCGCCGCGCCCCACTCGACGCAGGAGGCCCACGATGCAGCCGACACTCGCCCACGCTGCCCGACCCGATCCGGCCAACACACACGAAAGCCATCGACGAAACGCACACCCGACAGCCACTACACTGACGACCATGGCCAAGGATCCGATCTGCGACATGGACGTCGATCCCGCGACTTCGACGCTTCGACACGACCACGACGGCACGACGTACTGGTTCTGCAGCGAGTGGTGCCGTAGCAAGTTCCAAGAAGATCCCGGGGGCGCGCTCGCTCGCGCCGCGGCGCGGGCCGCCAGCGACTTCAGCGCGAGCGTCGAGCACGCCGGCCACGATCACGCGGCGCACGCAGCGCAGGCAGCGCACGCGCACGCCGCGGATCGCGAGCACTTCTGCCCGATGTGTCCCGGCATCACGAGCGCCGGCCCGTCGACGTGCCCGAAATGTGGAATGGCGCTGCAACCCGTCGAGCCCGCGCCTCCCACCACCCGCACCGAGTACGTGTGCCCGATGCATCCCGAGGTGGTCTCCGATCGGCC
>CAYUSL010000252.1:0-8711 GCA_964447125.1 uncultured bacterium
CGAAGTTCGTGGTGCTGCTCAACGGACACAACCTGACCAGCACCTTCAACAACGGGGTCAATCCCAATCACGTCTTCCCGATGTCGCTCGAGAACGTGGCGCGGATCGAGGTCCTGACCGGACCGGGGGCCACGCTGTGGGGTAGTGGCGCACTGCTCGGGGTTTTCAACATCGTCACGGAGAACGCCGACACGTTGGTGGGTGCCGAGCATTCCGCCACCGAGGTGGGCGCGGGACTGGGGAATCAGGACCTCGTGCACGTCTGGGCCCAGCACGCGGACGTCACGTCTCTCGCGGGCACGCCGGCCAGTGTCTACGTCTCGGGCAAGTTCCACGAATCGCACGGCACGCCGGATGGCAAGACCCTCTTTCTCGGCTCCGAGCCGGTGGACACGGAGTCACGCCTTTACGATCCGGGCGCGGCGTACGAGCTTTTCGCGATCGCCACCTGGGGGGAGCTGAGCGCGACGGTTCGGGCCCTCGATTTGCCCGAGAACCGCGATCTGCCGCGCCCCGACGCCACCGAGCGCAACCTCAGCAACTTCGCCGAGCTCGCCTGGGAAGGTCGACCCACCAGCACGCTCAGCACCCGCGTCACCGTGTCCGGCGACTGGTGGCGCCAGCGCAAAGACGTTCGCCACGGCGATGCCTCGACACCGCTGCAGCTCTTGACCGGCGGGTTCGACGCGCCCGTGCGCCAGTTCGACGAGTACCGCGGTGGCAGCACGGTGCTGGTGGACTGGTTCCCGACCGCCGACCACCGTTTCACGCTCGGCGGCGAGGTGAAGTGGTCCGACTACGAGGACACCTCACGGCTGACTGCCACCGAGAGCGGCCGGCGCGTCATCCCGTTCCACGCCCTCGAAGGATCGGGGTTCGCCCAGTACGAGTGGTGGGCCGCGCCCTGGTTGTCCCTGGTCGGCGGCGGACGCTACACGGGCTCGGACGTCTTCGACGATTCCGTAGACCCGAAAGGTGCGGTGCGGATCCAGCCCTTCGGCGACGACACGTTCCAGATCAAGTACGTCTTCCAGAAGGCGTTCCTCCATCCCTCGGCGTTCCAGCGCAACGCGCTGGTCACGCTTCCCCCCGGCAGCCCGCTCACGCCGGACGACATTCCCGAGCTGCAACGGGCCCAGACCAACATCGCCAACGAACGGCTCACCTCGCACGACGTGCAGCTCTTGTGGCAGCCGCTCGCTTCGCTGGGTTTCTCCGTGACGGGCTTTCATCGTCGCCTCGACAATCTCATCAGCTACAACGCACGTTTCGACGTGCCACCGCCGAGGACGTTCGTGAACCTGGGAGACGTGGTCTCGTGGGGTGCCGAGCTCGAGGCCCACTGGCAGTGGGCAAAGCTGCGGGAAGCGATGAACGTGTCGTGGGCGCACGCCGAGTTCGAGGCCGGCCAGTACGGACTGCTCGGGGCCTCGGATGCCAACGGCAACCTGCTCGCCTTTCCAGAGCTGATGGCGAACCTGATCAGCCGCTATCACATCACCGAGGGCGTCTCGATCGCGGCCATCATCCGGATCGTGGGGGCGGCAGACTACTTCGCGACCGGCACCGACCAGAGCCAGCGCGTCACCACCGCCAGCGACGTGAATGCCGATCTGGACCTCAATCTGCGCTGGGAGAATGCAGGCGTGGATGGGCTCACGCTCGGGCTCACCGCCGTGAACGTCCTCGACGACGCCGTACGCAGGCCGCTCGCGGCCAACCCCGGCACGGCTTATCCCGAGCGGCTCAGCGTGTACGCGAGCGTCGCGTACCGATTCTGAGCGTTGCCGCGAGAACGCGATTGAGCCCGTTCGCTCATCCCTCGGAGCGCGGCTCGCGGATGCGGCGGTGAGCGCGGATTGCGAACCCGCGCGCGTGGGAGAGCGTCCCGCACGCAGAGCGGGCGAAGGTCGTCTTCGACCACGCGCCCGCCACGCGATCGTGCTGGCCGGCGTGTGGCTGGCGCTCGTGGCGTCCGTGCAAGCCGAGCCGCCGTCGACCTCGATCGTGGTTCTCGCGCCCGCGCGTGATCGCGAGCCGTACGCGGCGGCGATCCGCGGCTTCGAGCATGCGCTCGCCGGGCGCGACTGGACGATTTCCGTGCGCGCGCCTGCGATGCACGGCGTCCTCGCCGGGGACGCACCGCGCTGGGTGGTGGCGCTCGGGCCCGAGGCGCTGGCGCTGGCGCGCGCCGAAGCGCCCGCCGCGGCGCGCGTGTTCGCGTTCGCCGAGGGCTCGCGGTGCTCGCTCACGCCGTCTCCGCTCGAGACCGGTGTGGTGCTGCGGATCGATGCCGAGCCCGTCGTGCGGGCGCTCGTCGAGGCGAGCCCGAAGATCACCACCGTCGCCTATCTGCGTCGCGCGGGGGAGCCGAGCTGCGGCGCACGCGAGCTGGAGACGGCGCTCGCCCGGCATTCGCTCACGGCGATGGGAACCGCCGTCGCCGACGTGCGCGAAGCGCTGCACGCCCTTCGTGAGCATCGCTCCGAGGCGCAGGCGTGGGTGCTGATCCCGGAGCTCGCGATCATGTCGCGCGAGACCGTCGACTACGCGATCCTCGTGGGGCTGGAGGAGCGCGTTCCGGTGGTGGGATTCAACCGCGCCATCGCTGCCGGGGGTGCCTTGCTGGGCGCGGCGCTCGATCCCGAGGACATTGGAAGGCAGATGGCGGAGCAGCTCGTGCGTGCCGAGGAAGCTGGCGCCGGGAAGCTGTTGCCACCGCCCGAGCTGCCTCGGACGCTGGCGCTGACGATCAACCTGAAGACCGCACGCATCCTCGGGCTCACGATTCCCGAGGGCGTGCTGGCGCGTGCCAGCGAGCGGATCCGATGAACGATCACCCCCGCGCAACGACACGCCGGTCGCTCGACCACGAGCTCGCGCTGGTCGTCGCGGGCATCGTGCTGGTCGCGTCGGCGGCGATCGCGGCAGTCGGGGCGTTCGTCGGCTCGCGTCTCGCCAGGCAACAGTTCGAACGCAATGCCCGGTCGCTGGCGTACCACATCACCGCTGGATTGCGGGTGGCCGTCACGGCGGGATCCATCGACTTCATCCACGAGCTCGCCGAGTCGACGATGGCCGATTCTTCGGTGCTGGGGGTCGCTGCGTTCGACCGATCCGGCCGACTCCTCGCACGCCACGGCGTCGACTCCGCCTGGCGTACGGTTCCGCCAGCCGTGCTGAGCGACGGTGCCACCGTCGTCGAACGAGGTCCGAACGGCTTCGACGTCGCCGTGCCGGTGCTGGGCGGAGCGCAATCCCGGGCCAAGACCGACCCGACCGAGCTCTTCTTTCCAAGCGATCGCAGCGTCCGGCCCACCCGCATCGAGGGCGCCGTCGTGTTGCATCTGTCGACGGCGTCGCTCGACGAGATCGAGCGCGAAATCCTACTTTTGAGCGCCCCGATCGCCGTGGTGCTCGCGCTGCTCTTGGCTGGGCTCGCCGCATCCGCGAGCCGCACGCTCACGCGCCCGCTGCGAGAGCTGGCTCGCCGCGTGGGCAGGTTCCCGGTGTCGCTCGCGGAGCTCGCGAGCTCGTCCGACGACCGACCCGAGCTGGCGAGCCTGAAGACCGCGCTGCTGCAGGGTCTGGAGGACAGCCAGCGCCACTTGCGTGCCCTGGAAGACTCTGAGCGCCGGGCACGGGCGGTTTTCGACCAGAGCCCCGATCCCATGGCCCTGGTGGACGCGAGCGGTGTGCTGGTCGACCAGAATCCCGCGCTGCGGCGCCTGACGGCGGCGATGCCTGCGCCGCATCGCTTGGAATCGGTGTTTCAGCTCGAGCGCGAGGCCGACTGGCGCGCCGGCGGCGGCGAGGGACCGCCACGGACGGCGGCGGCGACGCTCGCGTTGCCGAATGGCGAGCGGAGGATCGGCGTTCTCTCGCTGCTCGAGCTCACACGCCTCGGCGAATCGTTGACGCTGGCGCGCTTCGAGGATCGCACCGAGCGGCTGCGTGAAGAAGCACGCCGCCGCAACCTCGAGGAGCAGCTCGCCCACGGCGAAAAGCTGAACGCGCTCGGAGTCATGGCTGCGGGCATCGCCCACGACTTCAACAACCAGCTCAACGTCATGCTGGGGAATCTGCGCATCGTGCAAGAAGAGCTGCCGGCCGATCACGGACTGCGGCCGCTGCTCGCCGACGTCGAGGCGGCATCGCGGCACTGCGTGGAGCTGACGAAGGGGCTGCGCCATTACACGCGCGTCGAGCCGATGATCATCTCGCCGTTCGGCATGAACGACCTCATCGCGGAAATGCTGCGGATGCTCAAACGCTCGCTGCCGCCGCGGGTGGAGGTGCGAACGGTGTGTCGCCCGGGCGTCTTGAGCGTGCTCGGGGATCCAGCGCGGATTCACCAGGTGCTGCTGAATCTCTGCCTGAACGCCGTCGACGCGATGCCGAGTGGCGGAGTGCTGACGATCGAATGCGAAGAGCGCCCGATCGTGCGCGCCGTGGTCGACGAGTCCACGGCGCTCACCGCGCCCGACACGCTCGCCGGCCCGGTGGTGCGCGTCACCGTGACCGATACCGGGACGGGCATGGATGCCGACACGCTGTCGCGCGCGTTCGATCCCTTCTTCACCACCAAACCGGTCGGCAAGGGCACCGGTCTCGGCCTCTCCACCGCGGTGGGCGTGGTACGCGCCCATGGCGGGCGTATCCACGCCACCACCCAACCCGGCGTCGGCAGTCAGTTCACGATCGAGCTGCCGGCGGCGGAAACCCGGCAGGAGCTCGAGCGCTCGGATCCGTCGTATCTGGTCGGCGGCTCGGAGACGGTGCTGTTGGCGGAGGACGACGAGCGACTGCGCCACATCACGCAGACGATTCTCGCTCGTCTCGGCTATCGCGTGTTCACCGCGTGTGACGGGCACGAGGCCCTGAGCCTGTTTCGCGATCGCTACGCGGAGATCGACCTGTTGATTCTCGATCTGGTGATGCCTGGGCTCGGCGGCGACGAGCTGGTCGATTGGCTGCGGATACACGGTCATACCCACCCGGTCTTGTTCGTCAGCGGTTACCCACGCGAGCGCGCAGCGCGTGGCGCCGACGAAACGGGCACCGCATTTCTCGCCAAGCCCTACAGCGCCGCCGAGCTGGCGACGTTGGTTCGCTCGACGCTCGCCAGCACCCAGAGTTGGTGAGGACACCGCTGCGGCGCGCGCCGCAGGGATGGCCGAGACGGCCGCGTTGTCCGCCCACGCGCATTGGCGATGGGGAGCGCTCGGTGGGTCGTCGCGCTTCACCGAGGCCGCCTTGGGGACCTCGGTGCCTACGGCATCGCGGGCGCGAGCGCATGCGTTGCCGGGAGCTTCGAGGCAGAGGCGCGCGGGAGCGCGGGAATCGGCAGGGAACGAGCGAGCAACGAACCGGGAGCGCACCGTGTGGAACGTGTCTCCCGGACGCGAGCGCACTCCCGCCGCCGGGCGATTCGTCGTGACCGGGGTCACCGTTCGTTTCGGATGTTGGAACGAAAACGGATTGCCTCGATCCAATTCGAACCGGGAGGTGAGGCATGAGACCGCCGATGCGCGAGGGGGCGAGCCGCTCGTCGCCGCCGCCCTACGACGTCATCGTGGTGGGCGCGGGGCCTGCAGGATCGACACTCGCCTACGACCTCGCCCGCGGTGCTGCCGAGCGCCCGCCGAAGCGGGTCGCGCTTCTCGAGAAGGCGACGTTTCCGCGAGACAAGTACTGCGGGGACGCGTGGTGCGCGCCGGCTCTCGAGATTCTCGAGGAGATGGGAATTCTTCAGCGCCTCGAAGCCGAGGGGCTGGCGCGCGCGACCATCGCGGGGGGCTTCGTGTCGCCGGCGGGCGAGAGCTTCGTGTCGAGCAGCGCGGGGCCGGCCGAGACTGCCACCCGCGTCTACGCGGTCAAGCGCCGCGTCGCAGACGAACGCATCGCCCGGCGCGCCGTCGAGGTCGGCGCGGATCTACACGAAGCCGCGTCCGTCGCCGAGGCGGTGCTGGGAGGCGACGGCTCTTGGACCGTGCGTTGCCGCGACGGGCGCGTGTTTCGCGGCTCGGTGCTGGTCGCAGCCGATGGCGCCACCAGTCGCCTTGCGGCGCGGCTGGGGGTGGTGAGCGGACCGGCCGCCGGGGTCGCAGGCCGCCGCTACGTCGCCGCCGGTAGCCACAATTTTCGGGCGGACGGCGTGCTCTTCTACCCGAGCTACATGCTTCCCGGATACGTGGCGCTCTTCCGCCACGCCAACGACGACTTGGATCTGGGCTGTTACGCCATCCCCGGCGGCGCGGCCGATCCCGGCGCCTTGAAGGCGATCTATCGCGACCACATCCAGAGCGACGCGTTCGTGCGTGCGGCGCTCGGGCCGAGTGCCGAGTTCCTGGAACCGCTGAGGCTCGCGCCCCTTCGGTTGGGCGGCGTGCCGGTGAGCTATGCGGAGCGATTCCTGGTGGTCGGTGACGCTGCCGGGCACACGGATCCGCTCACGGGCGAGGGCATTCACACGGCGATGATCGCCGCACGGCTCGCGGCCACCACCCTTCACGAAGCCTTCGCGCGTGGCGAGTGGAGCGCAGGTGCGCTCGCGACCTATCAGCGGCGCTGGATGCGAGCGTTCGGGCGCGACTTTGGTGTCTCGCGACGCGCCGCCTCGCTGGTGCACCGTCTGCCCCTGCTGCTCGACGCGGCGAACCTCGTCGCACAGCGCAAGGGCGAGGGCTTCATGGCCGAGTTCGGCGCCGCCATGACGGGGGGCAAGCCCAAGACCGTCTTCTTGCGCCCCAGCATGGCTCTACCGCTGGCGCTCGAGTCGGTGCGCCAGTTGGTTCGGCAGCGTGTGCTCGGCCTGGGCGTCGCTGGTTCCGTCGCGTACCCGCACGGCGCGGCCGCCGCGTCGAGCCGCGAGACCTCCTTCGCCCGTGCGTGCCTGCGCGGCCCGGCCGCGTGATGCCGTCGGAGTGGCCTCGCTCTGCGCAATCCGGAGCCGTGCGCACGGAACGAAATCGAGGCGGGCGCCTTCATTCCCGGAATCCGCGACCTCGCTTGCGCGCGCGCCGCGTGCGGCGGTGGGCGCCTGGGCTCCGACCGGTCCAGCGCCGAAACGCGTGCGCGAAGGCGCTCAATTCGGCGTAGCCGAGGAGCAGCGCCACCTCGGTGAGCTCGGTGTCGCCGCGCTCCAGGTATTCGAGGGCGAGCTGGCGCCGTGTCTGCTGGACGAGATCGCGGTAGACGAGCCCGCGCTCGGCGAGGCGGCGCTGGAGAGTGCGTGCGCTCGAGCCCAGGTCGGGGGCCACCTCCGCCAGCGACGGATGGCCGTCGCAGAGCCGGCTCGCGACCTCGACGCGTAACGCCGCCAGCCACGGCTCGTCGCCGGGCTCGGCGCGCAACACCTCTTGCAGACGTCGCTCCACCACCGGTAGCAGCGAGCGGTCGGCGTGGCGGACTTCGCGCGCCAGCACTCGGGAGTCGAAGTGGATCTCGTTGCCGCGCTGGTCGAAGCTCGGTTCGATGCCGAAGAGCGCCACGTGCTCGGAGACGTCCGCAGGGCGCGGGTGGATGAAACGCACGGCACGCGGGTGCCAGTCGTCGGAACCCGCCAACCGCCGCAGCATGCGCACCATCACCAGGATGCCGCCTTCGTTCAGGTGGCGAGCGTCGGCGCGCTCCGCGCCGCCGACCGCCCCGCGCAGCACCGCCTCGCTGCCGCGACGCACCAGCTCGAGGCGGACGCCGTGGGCGAGACCACCCATGTAGCGCACCAGATTCGCGACTCCGACGGCGGCGGTGGGTGCGTTCAGCACCGCGTAGCTGAGCGGACCGAGTCCCTCCAGGTCGAAGTTCGCACCCAGGTGAAGGCCGAAGGCGGGGTCGCCGAGATCGTCCGCTGCAGCGTCCACGGTGGCCGCGAGGCGATCGACGTCGAGCAGCCGCTCGGGATCGATCAGCTCACCGGCGCGCAGACCGGCCGCGGAGCGCACGCGCGACGGATTGCCACCTGCGCCGGCCACGAATTGGAGCACTGCGGTGACCAGCTCGGCGCGAATGCGGGGTGAGGGGATGCGTTCCATGGCGCAAAAGAACAATAACTTGGCGCAAACGATCAAGCCGCATGGCCCTGCCTGGACGAAGCTCCGAGCCATGAAGAAGAGCCTGCTCTCGTCCTCCGCTGCCCCTCGTTCTCCCTCGTGGTTCGATCGTGCGCTTCGCGGCTACGTCGCGTGGGTCACGCGCCACCCGTGGCTGGTGATCGCGGGGGTGGTCGCGATGACCGGGTTGCTCGGCGCCGGGCTGCCGCAGATCTATCTGGCCAACGAGCGCAAGCTCCAGCTTCCCGGCAACGACCCACTGGTCAAGATCGACGACCGCATCCTCACGATCTTCGGTGGTGGCAAGTACACGCTGATCGGCGTGGAAGCGAAGCACGGTGACGTCTTCCAGCCCGCAGTCCTCGAGATCGTCAAGAAGATCAGCGACGGCGTCGCCGCCATCCCAGGCGTGGACCCCAAGGACGTGGTCAGCCTCACGGCGCGGAAGTCGAAGGCGATCGAGAACGGCGCGCCCGGTGAGCTGGTGGTGAAGCGGCTCGTCGAGCGTTTGCCCACGACCGACGCCGAAGCGGAGGTGATCCGCAAGCGCGTGATGGGACAGAAGCTGATCCGCGGCTACTTGGTCTCGAACGACGGCAAGACCACCGCCGTCGCCGCCGATCTCGACGACCTCGATCCTCGCCCCGAGCTCGGCAA